>NC_013855.1:977500-1277500 GCF_000010725.1 Azospirillum sp. B510
ATCGTCCGGGTCGGCTGCTCCAGCGCGCGCGAGGACAGGCGCAGATAGACCGAGCCGCCGGTCTCGTCGCGCAGCCAGTTGCGCTCGCCCGGCGCCCCCTCGCCGTCGCGCTGCATATAGTCGAAAGCCCAGCGCATCACCACCGCCAGCTCGTCGGTGAAGGCGGGTTCGAAATAGGCCAGCCCGTCCTGGGCCATGCCGACCAGCGGCGTGGCGATGGACTGGTGCGCCCCACCCTCCGGCGCCAGCGTGATGCCGGACGGCGTCGCCACCAGCATGAAGCGGGCGTCCTGGTAGCAGGCATAGTTCAACTGGTCGGCACCGCGCATGATGAAGGGGTCGTAGACGGTGCCGATCGGCAGCAGGCGCTCCCCGAACAGGCTGTGCGACAGGCCGAGCGCCGACAGCAGGATGAACAGGTTGGATTCAGCGATGCCCAGTTCCAGATGCTGGCCCTTCGGCGAGAAGTCCCAGCTATAGGTGGAGGGGATGCGTTCCTTCTTGAACAGGTCGGCCAGCTCGCTCTTGGCGAACAGCCCGCGGCGGTTCACCCAGGCGCCGAGGTTGGTGGAGACGGTCACGTCAGGGGCGGTGGTGACGATGCGCTCGGCCAACGGCGAGCGCTCCCGCCCGATCTCGTTGAGGATCAGACCGAAGGCGGCCTGGGTCGACAGACTCTTCTGCGTCGGCGCCGCCAGCGCCGCCGGCACGGCCACCGCCGGCGCCTCGTAGCGGCGACGGCCCTTCTGCGCGAAGGGAACCCGGCGCAGGAAGTCCTTCAAGGTCGCCGCCGGCAGGGAGAGCCCTTCGAAATGGTCCCACTCATGGCCGGGACGGACCTTGTTGGCGGTGCGGAAACCGTCCATCTGCTCGCGCGTCAGCAGACCGGAATGATTGTCCTTGTGGCCGGCCAGCGGCAGGCCGAAGCCCTTGACCGTGTAGGCGATGAAGCAGACCGGCCGGTCATGGGTGCGGGCCTGGGCGAAAGCCTCCAGCAGCGAGGGCAGGTCATGCCCGCCGAGATTGCCCATCAGCCGCGCCAACTCCTCATCGCTGCGACGCTCGATCAGGCGGGTAACGTCGCCCTGGTCGCCGAGATCGTCCATCAGGCGGCGGCGCCAGGCGGCCCCGCCCTGATAGGTCAGGGCGGAATAGAGCTGGTTGGGGCAGCTGTCGATCCAGTGGCGCAGACGCTCGCCGCCCGGTTCCTTGAACGCCTCCTGCATCAGGGTGCCGTATTTCAGGATGATCACGTCCCAGCCGAAGGCGCGGAAGATGTTCTCCAGCCGCTCCCACAGCCCTTCGCGGATCACCGCGTCCAGGCTCTGGCGGTTGTAGTCGACGATCCACCAGGTGTTGCGGACACCATGCTTCCAGCCCTCCTGCAGGGCCTCGAAGATGTTGCCCTCGTCCATCTCGGCATCGCCGACCAGCGAGACCATGCGGCCTTCCGGCAGGCCGGCGGCCCAGCCCTTGGCCTTCAGGTAATCCTGCACCAGCGAGGCGAAGAGGGTCTGCGCCACCCCGAGCCCGACCGAACCGGTGGAGAAATCGACATCGTCCACATCCTTGGTGCGGGACGGGTAGGACTGGGCGCCCTTGTAGCCGCGGAAATTCTCCAGCTTCTCCCGCGTCTGGTTGCCCAGCAGATACTGGATGGCGTGGAAGATCGGGCTGGCATGCGGCTTCACCGCCACCCGGTCCTCCGGCCGCAGGGCCGAGAAGTAGAGCGCCGTGAGGATGGTCGCCATCGAAGCGCTGGAGGCCTGATGACCGCCGATCTTCAAGCCATCCAGATTGGGGCGGACATGGTTGGCGTTGTGGATGGTCCAGGAGGCGAGCCAGAGTACCTTGCGTTCCAGTTCCGCCAGGCAGGCGAGATCGGCGGAGGACGGCTGGATCGCGGTCATGGGGGCTGCTCCTGAACGGGGGATTATGGTTGGAACAGCCTATCATCGGCGATCGGGCATGTGCTTGCGAAGTGGCACCGGCCGCCCGATCGTTTTAGCATTGGATGCCACCATGAAGCGGGAAGCACGCATCCGATGCCAAGATATGCCCTGGACCGCATCGACCGGAAGATTCTGGCCGCCCTTCAGCAGGACGGCCGACTGCCCAACAACGAGTTGGCGGAGCGGGTCGGCCTGTCGCCCTCCCCCTGCCTGCGCCGGGTCAAGGCGCTGGAGGAGGCCGGGGTGATCGCCCGCTATGTGGCGCTGGTCGATCCGGCCTCCGTCGATCTGCCGGTCAACATCTTCGTCAATGTCAGCCTGGAGCGGCAGGTGGAGGCGCGGCTGGACGGCTTCGAGGCGGCGGTGATGGCGCGGCCGGAGGTGCTGGAATGCTATCTGATGACCGGCGACGCCGATTACCTGCTGCGCGTGGTGGTCCCGGACCTCGCCAGCTATGAGCGGTTTCTGAAGGAACACCTGACCCGGATTCCCGGCGTCGCCAACATCCGCTCCAGCTTCGCCTTGAAACAGGTGCGCTACCGCACCGCCCTGCCGCTGGAGCATCTGGGGGAGTGAGCGGGTCTCCCTCACCCCCGCCCCACCGCCGGCTTCGCCCGGCCGCCGGCCATCGGGACCAGCAGCGCCGCCAGCAGGCAAAGGGCGCCGGCGGTGGCGAAGGCCGGCAGGTAGCTTTGCAACGCGCTG
This sequence comes from Azospirillum sp. B510, assembly GCF_000010725.1. Classification (NCBI taxonomy): domain Bacteria; kingdom Pseudomonadati; phylum Pseudomonadota; class Alphaproteobacteria; order Rhodospirillales; family Azospirillaceae; genus Azospirillum; species Azospirillum sp. B510. Next base: position 980,158 of record NC_013855.1, read on the forward strand.
CGCGACAGGCCGGCACCGAAGGCGGCGGCGGCGGCGCCCAACTGATGGCCGGCGAAGATCCAGCCGAAGACGAGGTTGGCCCGCTCGCGGCCAAAGCGTTCCGCCGTCAGGCGCACGGTCGGCGGCACGGTGGCGATCCAGTCCAGCCCGTAGAAGACGGCGAAGACCGACAGGCCGTAGAGGGTGAAATCGGAATAGGGCAGATAGAGCAGCGACAGGCCGCGCAGGCCGTAATACCAGACCAGGAGCCAGCGGTTGTCATAGCGGTCGGACAGCCAGCCCGACCCGACGGTGCCGACGAAGTCGAAGACGCCCATCAATGCCAGCAGCCCGGCCGCCTGAACCTCCGGCACGCTGAAATCGACGCAGAGCGGGATCAGATGGGTCTGGATCAGACCGTTGGTGCTGGCCCCGCAGATGAAGAAGGTGGCGAACAGCACCCAGAAGCTGCGCGTCACCGCGGCATCGCGCAACGCCCCCAGTGCCGCAGCCAGGATGGCGCCTGCGGGAGCGGCGGGCGACGCGCCCTCGACCTCGCCGAAGGCGGACAGGCCGAGGTCGGCCGGGCGGTCACGCATCAGCGCCAGCATGGCGAACGCCGCAAGCGCGATCAGGCCGCACAGCAGGGCGATGGCGCTGCGCCAGCCATAGGCCTCGGTCAGCAGCGACAGCAGCGGCATGAAGACCAGCTGCCCGGTGGCGGAACTGGCGGTCAGCAACCCGATCACCAAACCGCGGCGGGCGACGAACCAGCGGGTGGCGATGGTGGCGCCCAGCACCATCGCGGTCAGGCCGGTGCCGAAGCCGACGACGAAGCCCCACAATAGGATGAGCTGCCAAACCTCACGCATCGCCAGCGAGGCGAGCAGCCCGACGCCGACCAGGGTCAGCGAGGACAGCACCATGCGGCGGACGCCGAAACGGTTGATCATCGCGGCGGCGAAGGGCCCCATCAACCCGAACAGCAGCAGGCGGATCGCCATGGCGGTGGAGATGTCGGCGGTGTCCCAGCCGAATTCCCGCTGAAGCGGCAGCAGCAGGACGCCGGGGGCGCCGACCGCACCGGCGGACACCAGCATCGACAGGAAGGTGACGGCGACGACGACCCAGGCATAATGGATGTCGCGCCGGGCCAGGGCGGCGGCGAGAGGGGTGGACAGCATCGGCTGGATTCTCCGGTGGCGTGCTGGAACATGCCGGGTTCGGGAAGTTTTGGCTTTCCGGACCCGGTATCGCCCGCGACCGCGGGCGGGCGCCGACAGGCGCGAAGCCTGCGTGGCGTATGAACGCGGCGGTCGGAACTTTTCCGACCGCGTATTATTGGGCGGTCACGCCGCCGTCGATGTTGATCGACTGGCCGGTGACGAAACCGGCGGCGTCGGAGCAGAGCCAGAGCACGGCGGCGGCCACCTCCTCCGGCCGGCCGACGCGGCCGACGGGATGACGGGGGCCCAGCACCGCCTCCACCCGCTCGGCCCCGCCGAAGGAGGCCTGGGTCATCGGCGTCTGGATGATCGCCGGGCAGACGGCGTTGACGCGCACGCCGAAGGCGGCGACCTCGATGGCGGCGGTGCGGGTCAGCCCCTCCACCGCCGCCTTGCTGGCGGAATAGGCGGCATTGCCGGCCATGCCGATCTGCCCCAGCACCGACCCGGTGTTGACGATGGCGCCACGGCCCTGGCGCCTCATGATCGCCAGCTCATGCTTCAGACACAGCCAGACCCCCTTCACATTGACGGTCAGGATGCGGTCGAAAGCGGCCTCCTCCATCTCGGTCAGCGGCGCGACCTGATGAATGCCGGCATTGTTGAAGGCGGCGTCGAGGCGGCCATGCTCGCGCTCGATCCGCTCGAACAGGGCGGCGACCTCCGCCGCGTCGGCGACGTCGGCCGCCACGAACCGGCCGATGCCGCCGGCGCGGCCGATCGAATCAACGGTCTCCAGCCCTTCCGCCTCGCGCCGGCCGGTGACGACCACCGTCGCCCCGGCTTCGGCAAAGCCCAGCGCCGTGGCGCGGCCGATGCCGGACGTCCCCCCGGTGACCAGGACCACGCGCCCGCTCATCTCCGTCCCGGTCTTGCCCCCGGTCTTGCCCCCGGCCTTGTTCGCCACACTGCCCATCATGGTCTCCGCATCGCTCATCCGGTTTTCAGGTCCCGGCCAGCACCGGGGATTTTCGATGATGATCATCATTTAATTTTTTAATGTCGTCCATCATGAATAATCGGGCCAAACCCGGAATCCCGGAGCCTCAGCCATGCGCCTGACGAATGGCGCGGACCGGAGAGCGACACCACATGTGCCCGGGAAGGGGACAGGGCCGCGCCACGGGGCCTGCCGTCCCTTGACGCCCATTGGCTGGGGAGGCCCATTCTGGTCTTGGTTTCGATGGCGCCTTCACCGGCGCCGGGCCTCAGGGGCCGGATCGGCAAGCGACGACCGCCATGGCCGACCTCACCGCTCCGGCGGAGATGTGATGGCCCCGACACATGGTCCAACCCTTCGACCGTCAGCGATGAGGATAAGCTTGACCGTCGCCGCGCGACGGATCATGAAGGCGCGAACAAGCTCCTTCATGTCTCCGCATGTATCGGGTGCGATCAGGTCTTACTCTTTCTTTCGGTCGGGCGAATGTTGCTTTCGCGGCGCTTGGGCAGCCCAAGACTTGTCATCCCCCATCGGTACGGGTGCCGGCACCCCCGGCCGCAAGCATTTCTTAACCATAGCGCGCCACAACTTGAGAGCGGCTCTTCGCCGCGTTCAGCCGACCGCCGGAACCGCATGACGATGGGTTCCATGTGGCGCCACCGCGCTGATTCCCTTTGGAAGGCTGACACAGCGTGACCTTGCTGACTGCGCGGGCCAACGGCCCGACCGACGTTTCCCCGGCCGGTCAATCGGCGATCTCCGCTCCGTGGACCGCCACCCCATCGGTCCCCACCCTGAGCGGCCCGATCGATCCGTCCCTGCGGCGCGACGAGCTGCTGTCCGACATCCCGCAGGCGACAGCGGCGGCCCATCCGGACCGTACCGCCATCATCTATGAAGGCCGCCGCGTCACCTATGCCGAGCTGGACGCCCGCGCCAACCGGGTCGCCCGCGGCCTGCGGGCGCGCGGGATCGGGCACGGCTGCTTCGTCGGGCTGTGGATGGCGCGGTCGCTGGATCTGCATGTGGCGCTGCTGGGCATCCTGAAGGCGGGTGCCGCCTATCTGCCCTTCGACGCCGACGCCCCGGCGGAGCGGGTGGCGATCAGCCTGACCGACTGCGCCGCCCCGGCGATCCTGATCGATCTGGTGACCGGAGCCAAGGCGGCGGCGCTGGCCGAGGCCGGTGCCGACGTCCGGCTGCTGCGCATCGGCGACGTGCTGGGTGAGGACGAGCGGCCGTTCGACCTGCGCGCCGACGGCGTGACACCGGACAGCCCGGCCTATGCCATCTACACCTCGGGCTCGACCGGAAAGCCCAAGGGCATCGTCATCAGCCACCGCAACATCTGCCATTACCTGCGCGCCGCCAACAGCGTCTACGGCATCACCGCCGACGATGTGGCGTTCCAGGGCGCCTCGGTGGCCTTCGACCTGTCGCTGGAGGAGATCTTCGTCCCCTATCTGGCCGGCGCCACCCTGTGGGTCGCCAGCCGTCAGGTTCTGGACGAGGCCGACCGGCTGGCCGACGTGCTGACCGAGGCCGGCGTCACCGTCCTCGACACCGTTCCCACCCTGCTGGCGATGCTGCCGAAGGACGTGCCGTCGCTGCGTGTCGTCATCCTGGGCGGCGAGGCCTGCCCGCCGGCCGTCGCGTCGCGCTGGTGCCGGCCGGGACGGCGCCTGTTCAACAGCTATGGCCCGACCGAGGCGACCGTCGTCGCGACGGTGGCGGAGGTCCATCCCGACAGCCCCGTCACCATCGGCCGCCCGATTCCCAACTACACCTGCTATGTGGTGGACGAGGCGCTGAAGCCGGTGGCCCCCGGCACCCAGGGCGAGCTGCTGATCGGCGGCCCCGGCGTGGCCCAGGGCTATCTTGGCCGTCCCGAGCTGACGGCGGAGAAATTCATCGCCAACCCGTTCCGCTCCGGCGCGCAAGGGCCGCTGCCGGATCCGCTGCTCTACCGCTCGGGCGACGCGGTCAGCGTCGATGCCGACGGCAACCTGCGCTTCCATGGCCGCATCGACGACCAGGTGAAGATCCGCGGTTTCCGGCTGGAGCTGGGCGAGATCGAGGCGAAGCTGACCGAGCTGCCGGGCATCGCCCAGGCGACGGTGGTCCTGCGCAACGACAACGGCCTGGACCGTCTGGTCGCCTTCCTGGTGGCGCAGCCCGGCGCATCGCTTGACAAGACCGCGCTGCGCGACGCGCTGCGCGCCCAACTGCCGGCCTACATGGTGCCCGCGCATTACGAGCAGGTGGCGGAGCTGCCGCGCCTGACCTCCGGCAAGGCCGACCGCAAGACCTTGCAGGCGATGGCCTTGACCGAGGATGCCGGCTCGAGCGAGCAGGAGGAGCCGCGCGGCCCGACCGAAGCCATCCTGCTGGAGGCGGCGCGGCGGGTCTTCCCCGGCCAGTCAATTCCGCTGGAGGGCGACTTCTTCCTCGATCTCGGCGGCCATTCGCTGCTGGCCGCGCGCTTCGTCTCGGCGGTGCGCGAGACCGCCGGGCTGGCCAGCCTGACCCTTCAGGACGTCTATGCCGCCCGCACGCTGCGGGCCATGGCCGAAAGGCTGGACGCCAAGGCGCCCGCCGGGCCCGCCGCCAAGCCGGCCGACCTGTCCTTCGATCCGCCGCCGCTGGCCCGCCGCCTGCTGTGCGGTCTGGCCCAGGCCGCGGCGCTGCCGATCGTCCTCGGGCTGATGACCATGCAGTGGCTGGGCGTGTTCGTCAGCTACATGCTGCTGTCGGACGAGGATGCCGGAATCTTCGGCGAGATCACGACGCTGTTCGGCGTCTATATCGTCATCAACATCGCCACCGTCGCCATCGCCATCGCGGCGAAATGGCTGATCATCGGCCGGACCAAGCCTGGCCGCTACCCGCTGTGGGGCGTCTATTATTACCGTTGGTGGCTGGCCCAGCGCTTCATCGCGCTGGTCCACCTGAAATGGTTCCAGGGATCGCCGGTGATGCGGCTGTTCCTGCGCGCGCTCGGCGCCCGGATCGGCGCCAACGCGATGATCGGCGAGTTCGAATCCGGAGCCATCGATCTGGTCGGCATCGGCGCCGGCGCCTCGACCGGCGGCAAGGTGAAGCTGGCCAACGCCGAGGTGATCGGCAACGAGCTGGTGATCGGCACCATCGAGATCGGCGAGGACGCCTATGTCGGCACCTCCTGCGTCATCGGGCACGACACGGTGGTCGGCAAGGGCACCGAGCTGGCCGACCTGACCGCGCTGGCCGCCGGCACCCACACCGGCGACTATGAATCGTGGGACGGGTCGCCCGCCCGCAAGGTCGGCGCCGTCGACCGCGCCGCCCTTGCCACGGAGCCGGCCGCCGGCCTCGTCAAGCGCGTCACCCAGGGCGTGATCTATCTGGCCGCCCTGGTCGCCCTGCCGCCGGTGGCACTGTTTCCGATCTTCCCGGCCTTCTATCTGTTCGACAAGTTCGACAGCTGGATGGGCGGCGTGTTCAAGGTCAACTACCTCTATTACGTGCCCGCCATCGCCTGGCCGACCGCCATGTTCCTGGTGGCCTTCACCGTCCTGCTGATCGCCGCCATGCGCTGGATCGTGCTGCCGAAGGTGGAGGCCGGATCCTATTCGGTCCACAGCTGGTTCTATGTCCGCAAATGGATCGTGGCGCTGGCGACCGAGGTGATGCTGGACACCCTCAGCTCGCTCTACGCCACCGTCTACATGCGGGCCTGGTACCGGCTGATGGGGGCGAAGATCGGCCGCGACGCGGAGATCTCGACCAACCTCGCCGGCCGCTACGATCTGGTGGAGATCGGCGAGAAATGCTTTATCGCCGACGAGGTGGTGCTGGGCGACGAGGACATCCGCCGCGGCTGGATGCATCTGCAACCGGTGAAGACCGAGGCCCGCGTGTTCGTCGGCAACGACGCCGTCGTGCCGCCGGGCGCCTCCATCCCCACCGGCACGCTGATCGGCATCAAGTCGAAGCCGCCGGCCAATGCCGAGATGCAGGCGGGCGACACCTGGTTCGGCAGCCCGCCGATCAAGCTGCCGGTGCGCCAGAAATTCGACAACGTGTCGGCCAACTGGACCTTCGAGCCGTCGCGCGGCCGCCGCATCGGCCGCGCCGTGTTCGAGGCCTTCAGCCTGTCGATGCCGTCGATGCTGTTCATCACCTTCGGCACCTTCGCGGTGGAATTCTTCGCCCCCGCCATCCTGGATGCGCGCTGGGCCGATTTCGCCTGGCAGTTCCTGGCGGTCAGCGTCGCCATCCCGACGGCGATGGTGCTGGTGGTGGCGCTGGTGAAATGGCTGCTGATGGGCCGCTACGCCCCCACCATGAAGCCGATGTGGTCGTGGTGGGCGATGCGGACGGAGGCGGTGGCCGTGCTCTACTGGGGTCTGGCCGGCAAGGTGCTGCTCGACCATCTGCGCGGCACGCCGATGCTGCCCTGGGTCCTTCGCCTGTTCGGCACCAAATTCGGCCAGGGCGTCTACATGGACACCACCGACATCACCGAGTTCGATTGCGTGTCGGTCGGCGATTACTGCGCCATCAACGCCCTGTCCGCCCTCCAGACCCATCTGTACGAGGACCGGGTGATGAAGGTCGGCCGGGTGTCGGTCGGGACCGGCGTCACCGTCGGGGCCGGCGCCACGGTGTTGTACGACACCCATGTCGGTGACTTCGCCCGCCTGGGTCCGCTGACCCTGGTGATGAAGGGCGAGGAAATCCCGGCCCACGGCGACTGGGTCGGCGCCCCGGCGGAACCGGCTCCGCAAGCCCATGCGGCGCCCCACGGGCGGGTCAGGGCGGCGGCGTAAACAGCCGACTTCGGTGACGAAAAGAAAAGGCTGGTCATACCATTGCGGTGTGCCGGCCTTTTCTTTTGCCTGTCTTCGGCGGACGACAAAGCGCCGCGCATGGTTACTCGCGCCGATGGTTGTCTCCGCCCCGCAGCGGTGTATAAGGGGGGCCGAGCGCGGTCTGCCCCCTTCGCGCGCCCGGCCGGGCGCGTCCCGCGGAGGCGAATGGCAGCCGTTGGATCGAGACGAAGGAACGCCCCAATGCCCGACGACATCGCCTCAGCCCGCGGCCTGTTTCCGCTCGCCAAGGACGACACGACCTACCGCAAGCTGACCTCGGATCATGTCTCGGTCGTCGAGTTCGACGGCGAGCAAATCCTGAAGGTCGAGCCGGAGGGTCTGCGCCTGCTGGCCGAGGCCGCCTTCTCCGACATCAACCATCTGCTGCGTCCGGGCCATCTGGCCCAGCTCGCCAAGATCCTGGACGATCCGGAGGCGTCGGCCAACGACCGCTTCGTGGCGCTCGACCTGCTGAAGAACGCCAACATCGCCGCCGCCGGCACCCTGCCGATGTGCCAGGACACCGGCACCGCCATCATCATGGGCAAGAAGGGCCGCCGCGTCTGGACCAAGGGCGGCGACGAGACCGCCCTGTCGGAGGGTGCGCGCGACGCCTATCTGAAGCGCAACCTGCGCTACAGCCAGCTGGCGCCGATCTCCATGTATGAGGAGAAGAACACCCGCAACAACCTGCCGGCGCAGATCGACCTCTATTCCGAGGGCGAGGACTATTACAAGTTCCTGTTCATGGCCAAGGGCGGCGGGTCGGCCAACAAGACCTTCCTGCATCAGGCCACGCCGTCGGTGCTGGCGCCCGACCGGCTGCTGAAGTTCCTGGAAGACAAGATCCGCTATCTCGGCACCTCGGCCTGTCCGCCCTACCATCTCGCCATCGTCATCGGCGGCCTGTCGGCGGAGCAGAATCTGAAGACGGTGAAGCTGGCCTCGGCCCGCTATCTCGACAATCTGCCGACCGAGGGCGGCGAGGACGCGCACGCCTTCCGCGATCTGGCGATGGAGGCCGAGGTCCACAAGCTGACCCAGAACATGGGCATCGGCGCCCAGTTCGGCGGCAAGTATTTCTGCCACGATGTCCGCGTCATCCGCCTGCCGCGCCACGGCGCCTCGATGCCGATCGGCATCGGCGTGTCCTGCTCGGCCGACCGTCAGGCGGTGGGCAAGATCACCAGGGACGGCATCTTCCTGGAACAGCTGGAGACCGATCCGGCCCAGTATCTGCCGGAGATCGGCGACGAGCATCTTTCGGGCGAGGTCGTCAGGATCGACCTCAACCAGCCGATGGAGCGGATCCGCGCCACATTGAGTCAGTACCCGATCCGCACCCGCCTGTCGCTGACCGGCCCGCTGATCGTCGCCCGCGATCTGGCCCATGCCAAGCTGCGCGCCCGGCTGGACGCCGGCGAGCCGCTGCCGGATTACTTCAAGAACCACCCGATCTATTACGCCGGCCCGGCCAAGACGCCGGAAGGCTACGCCTCGGGCTCCTTCGGGCCGACCACGGCCGGCCGCATGGACAGCTTCGTCGATCAGTTCCAGGCGGCGGGCGGCTCCATGGTCATGCTGGCCAAGGGCAACCGCAGCCCCGAGGTGACGGCGGCCTGCAAGCAGCATGGCGGCTTCTATCTCGGCTCGATCGGCGGCGCCGCCGCCCGTCTGGCCCAGGACTGCATCAAGAAGGTGGAATGCGTCGAGTATCCCGAACTCGGCATGGAAGCCATCTGGCGCATCGAGGTCGAGGATTTCCCCGCCTTCATCATCGTCGACGACAAGGGCAACGACTTCTTCAAGGAGTTGAAGCTGGCCTGATCGGGACTGCCGGGATGTGAAAGGGCGCGGCGCCTTGCGAGAGGTCCCGCGCCCTTTTCCTGTCCGCTTGCGGGATGGCACCGGGGGCGCCTATCTTCACTGCATCGGGATCGGGGAGGACTATCCAATGGACGGTGTCTATGACCGGCGCGCGCCGAAGCGGGACGTCACGCTGTCGCTGGACGAGGATATCCTGATGCGCGCCAAGTCCCTTCCCGGCGACCTGTCGGAGCGGGTTGAAAGGCTGCTGGCCGACGAGGTTGCCAAGGCGGAGCGGGAGCGTCGCCTGGATGAAGTGATCGAAGCCTGGAACCGGTTCGATGAGAAGCATGGGTCCTTTGCCGACCAGTATGTCGATGACATCTTATGAGCCAGTTCGACGTCCATAGAAACAACGGTGCCCATCGCCAGACCAATCCGTTTGTGGTTGTCATTCAGTCGCGGAGGTTTGACGGAGCACGCAGCCGCGTCGTCATTCCCATGGTCGACAAGCGTGCAAATCCTCCCATCGATCCGCAACTGAACCCGTCCTTTGAAATCGACGGAATCCCAGTGGTTCTTCATCCGTTGCAGACCGTCTCCATGCGTGCCGACCAACTCGGCAGGAAGGTCTGCTCGCTTGCCGACGACAGCGACCGCATCATAGCCGCCATCGACCTCCTGATTTCCAGCGCCTGGGGATGAGTAGCCCGTGACACCCGCCCAAATCCAAGACCGCATCCTGTACCGCGACGGGCTGATGCTGATCCTCGACAAGCCCGCCGGCCTGCCGGTCCATGCCGGCCCCGCCGGCGGGCCCAATCTGGAGCGGCATTTCGACGCGCTACGCTTCGGTTTCCCCAAGCCGCCGTCGCTTGCCCACCGGCTGGACCGCGATACTTCCGGCTGCCTGATCCTCGGCCGCCATGCCAAGGCGCTGCGCAAGATCGGCATCCTGTTCCAGAACGGCAAGGTCGATAAGACCTATTGGGCGGTGGTGGCCGGCGGCCCGCCGCAGGACTCCGGACGGATCGAACTGCCGCTCGCAAAAATCTCCAACAAGACAGGCGGCTGGCGCATCGTCGGCTCCCCCGACGGACAGTCGGCGGTGACCGACTATGTCGTGCGCGGTCAGGCCGACGGCCTGACTTGGCTGGAGTTGACGCCGCACACCGGCCGCACCCACCAGATCCGCGTCCATTGCGCCTCCATCGGCTGCCCGCTGATCGGCGACCCGCAATATGGCGGGCCGGAGGGCAAGCCGCTGCATCTGCATTCGCGCGCCATCTCGCTGCCGCTCTACCCGAAACGCGATCCGGTCGGCGCCGTGGCGCCGGTGCCACCGCATATGCGGGCCGCACTGGAAGCCTGCGGTTTCAGCGAGATCGCCTGACCCTATCCTTTACGCGCGGATCCCGCCGCAACCGTTGCTCCGCCGCCGCGGGGTGCCCCATGATGCCGCGGTTGCGGCCCCCGGAATGCCCGGTGGAGTGACGAGCCCGACGGCGAGGGGAATGGCCGCGGAATTTGGCCGGGGGAAAGGCGCATGATACCGATGGGGACGACCGCCACCCGCTGGATGACCTTGCGCTATGCCCTGGCGCTGACGCTGATCGCGCTGGGCACCCTGGCCGGCTTCATCATGACCGAACGGGTGATCGGCCAACATGAGCGCATGCTGGAGATCGTCAATGTTTCCGGACGGCAGCGCATGCTGTCCCAGCGGACCGCCCTGCTGGTGGAACAGCTGAAGACGGCGACCGATCCGACGACACGTGTCGACCTCTCCCGCCGGCTGGAGAGCACGACCGACCTGTTCGAAGCGGCCCACCGCCGGCTGAACGGCCGGGCCCGGCCGGATGAGGGGGCGCCGCTGGCCCCGCCGCCGCAGGACCTGTTCCGCGACGGCCCCGATCCGCTGGACGTGATGGTCGCCGAGCATGTCGCCGCCCTGCGCCGGGTCATCGCCGCCGCGGCGGCCGGCCAGCCGCCGGACCCGGCGGAGGCCGACCACATCACCGCCCAGGCGCTCGGCCCGCTGCTCGACCGTTTGGAAGAGATGGTGGCGCTCTACCAGGAGGAGGGGGAGGCCGGCTTCCACACCCTGCATCGGCTGGGGCTGGCGGCGTTGCTGGTCACCCTGCTGATCCTGGTGGCGGAGGCGCTGGCGATCTTCCGGCCGATGACCCGGCAGGTGCGCCGGCAATTCACCGAAATCCTGCGCATGGCCGAGACCATCGAGCGGGCCAACGCGACGCTGGAACAGCAGGTGCGCGAACGGACGGCGGAATTGCACGCCGCCAAGACCGTGGCGGAGCAAGCCCATCGCGCCAAGTCGCGCTTCCTCGCCCACGCCAGCCACGATCTGCAACAGCCGTTGCAAGCCATCGGCATGTTCACCGGCATGCTGGAACGCCAGCCGCAGAGTGGCAAGGCGGCGGTTCTGCTGAGCGACCTGAAGGCGGCGCAACGGTCGATGCGCGACCTGCTGACCGCCATCCTCGACATTTCCAAACTGGAATCGGGGGTGGTGACCCCGAAGCCCGCCGAGATGCTCCTCTCTCCCCTGTTCGCCCAGTTGGAGGCCGAATTCGCCGGACAAGCCGAGGCGAAGGGGCTGCGGCTGCGCGCCGTCCCGACCAACGCGGTGGTGCGCAGCGATCCCGCCCTGCTGGAGCGCATCGTCCGCAACCTGATCGCCAACGCCATCCGTTATACCGAGACCGGCGGCGTGCTGGTGGGCTGCCGGACCCGCGGCGGACGGTTGTGGATCGAGGTCCATGATACCGGGCGCGGCATCGCCGAACCGGACCGCCGCCGCATCTTCGAGGAGTTCGTCCAGCTCGACCGTCCCGACCGCGACCGCAGCGAAGGGATCGGCCTCGGCCTCGCCATCGTCGACCGGCTGGCGCGGCTGCTCGACCATCCGCTGACCTTGCGCTCGACCGAGGGGCGCGGAACCGTGTTCGCCGTGGGGGTGCCGTTGGCGGGGTGATATTGTCGCTTATACAGGAACAATATGGTGTCATATATCCAGATTGTTCCCAAATCCCTCCGGTGCCAAATTCCCCTCCAGACGAAGGCACACACCCCAACGGCAAAGGAGGGTTCCACCATGATCACCATTCGCCACCGCGACGAGCGTGGGGTCGCCAACATGGGTTGGCTGAACAGCAACCACAGCTTCTCGTTCGGTCACTATTTCGATCCGGCGCATATGGGCTTCCGCGCGCTGCGGGTCATCAACGAGGACCGGGTGATCCCCGGCGCCGGTTTTCCCACCCACGGACATGCCAATATGGAGATCGTCTCCTATGTGCTGAACGGCGCGCTGGAGCATAAGGACTCCATCGGCACCGGGTCGGTGATCCGTCCGGGCGAGGTCCAGGTGATGAGCGCCGGCCGTGGCATCCGCCACAGCGAATACAACGCATCGGATACGGAGCCGGTGCATTTCCTCCAGATCTGGATCCTGCCGGAGGCCAACAATCTGGCGCCCGGTTATCAGCAGGCGGACTTCCCGGCCGAGGGCAAGCGCGGCGCGCTGAAGCTGGTCGGGTCGCGTGACGGGCGCGACGGCAGCGTCCTCATCCATCAGGATGTCGATCTCTATGCCGCCCTGCTGGATGGCGAGGAGAGCGCCACCCTGCCGCTGCGTCCCGGCCGCCACGCCTGGGTCCAGGTCGCCCGCGGCCGGGTCCATCTGAACGGCACGCTGCTGAAGGCCGGGGACGGGGCCGCGCTGAGCGATGAGCAGGCGGTGACGCTCGACCGGGCCGACGATGCGGAGGTCCTGGTCTTCGACCTCGCCTGAAGCCGCGGGAAACCGGAGCGAGGTCGGGGCATCGACGCGGTCAGGTGCCCGTGAAGGCACCTGACTGGTCATCGGCTCCATGCGTCGAATCGCGGTTTCGCAAGCCTCACCGGCGCGGCGACAGCAGGCGCAGGGCGTTGGCGGTGACCAGGACGGTGGCGCCGGTGTCGGCGAGGATCGCCGGCCACAGCCCGGTGATCCCGGCCACGGTGGTGACGAGGAACACCGCCTTCAGCCCCAGCGCCAGCACGATGTTCTGGCGGATGTTCGCCATGGTTCGGCGCGACAGATCGACCATCGCCGCCACGTCGCCGACCCGGGCGTGCAGCACGGCGGCGTCGGCGGTCTCCAGCGCCACGTCGGTGCCGCCGCCCATGGCGATGCCGACATCGGCGGCGGCGAGCGCCGGGGCGTCGTTGATGCCGTCGCCGACCTTGGCGACCCGCTCGCCACGCGCCTGAAGGTCGCGGACGATGCGCTGCTTGTCCTCCGGCAGAAGCTCGGCATGGGGTTCCACCCCCAGCTTCTCCGCCACCGCCTTGGCGGTGCGGGCATTGTCGCCCGTCACCATCAGCGACCGGATCCCGGCCTCGCGCAGAGCCGCGATGCCCGCCGCCGCATCGGCCCTCGGTTCGTCACGCATCGCCAGCAGGCCCGACAGCCGGCCGTCCACCAGCAGGACCGACACCGTCTTGCCCTCGCCGTTCAGCGCGGTGATCCGCTCCGCCTGCTCCGGCGTCAGCGGGACCCGCTCGCCGGCGGTCCGCGGCGAGACCAGGGCCAACTCCAGCCCGTCCAGCCGACCCCGCACGCCCTTGCCGGCGAGCGCCCCGGTGTCGGACGCCACGGCGACGGTCAGGCCGGCGTCGGCGGCGGCGGCGAGGATCGCCTTGGCCAGGGGGTGGCTCGACCCGGTCTCCAGCGAGGCCGCCCGCGCCAGAACCTCCTGCCCGTCGCCCGCGAAGGCGATCACGTCGGTCACCCGCGGTTTGCCCTCGGTCAGGGTGCCGGTCTTGTCGAAGGCCACCGTGGTGATGCGGCCCAGCGCCTCCAGCACGGCACCGCCCTTCATCAGCAGGCCGCGGCGCGCGCCGTTGGACAGGCCGGCGGCGATCGCCGCCGGGGTGGAGATCACCAGGGCGCAGGGACAGCCGATCAGCAGCACCGCCAGCCCCTTGTAGACCCACTCCGCCCAGCTTCCCCCGCCCAGCAGCGGCGGCAGCCCGGCGACGAGCGTCGCCATCACCACCACGCCCGGCGTGTACCAGCGGGAGAAGCGGTCGATGAAGCGTTCGGTCGGCGCCTTGCTCTCCTGCGCCTCCTCGACCAGCCGGACCACGCGGGCGATGGTGTTGTCCGTCGCCGTGGCGCTCACCCGCACCCGCAGGGTGCCGTCGCCATTGATGGTGCCGGCGAACACCCGCTCGCCTTCACCCTTGCGCTTGGGCACGCTCTCGCCGGTCACCGGCGCCTCGTCGAGCGCGCTGTCCCCGGACAGGATCACCCCGTCGGCCGCCACGCGGTCGCCCGGGCGCACCAGGATGATCTCGCCGACCCGCAACCCGGAGGCCGGCACCGTCCGCGCGCCGCCATCCCTTTCGACCAGGGCGTTGTCGGGCATCAGGCCGATCAGGCCCTGGATGCTGGCGCGGGCCCGGCCGGCGGCGAAGCCTTCCAGCAATTCGCCGACCAGGAACAGGAAGACCACCGCCGTCGCTTCCTCCACCGCGCCGATGACGATGGCGCCCACCGCCGCGATGGTCATCAGCATCTCGATCGAGAACGGCGTGCCGGCCCCGGCCGCGGCGAAGGCGCGGCGCGCGATCGGAACCAGCCCGACCGCCATCGCCAGCAGGAAGGCCCATTGCGAAACGGCGGGAACCAGGGCGCCCACGACATAGGCGACGCCGAGCGCGAGGCCGGAGGCGAGCGCCAGCCGCGCCTTCGGCCGCCGCCACCAGGAAAGCGCGCCGAACGCCGGGTCCGACATTTCCCCGGCGCCATGATCGTGAGCATGGCCATGGGAATGGCCATGGGAATGGCCATGGGAATGGTCGTGGGAATGGTCGTGGCCGCAGTCGCCGGCCGTGCCGTGGCTGCGCTCCGCGGTTCCGCCGGCGGCCGTCAGGACCTCGGCCGGACCTGTCTGATAGCCCAGCCGGACGACCGGAGCGGTGATGGCATCGCTGGCGGTCGACGGGGCGTGGGTGACGGTCATCGTGCCGTTGGGCACGGAGACCCGAACCTCATGCACCCCGGGAACCCGCCGCAGCGCGGTTTCGATCTTCGCGGCGCAGGAGCCGCAATCCATGCCACCCACCCGGAAGCGGGTCCGCTGCCGATCCGTCGGGGTTGTCTCGTCGTTAAGGCTCATGGCAGGCCCCCTTGTCGATGTGCCGCCACGACCGTACATTCTCTAGCGACTGGAGGATCAAGGGGGAAAATTCATCATGAGCGCTCTGACGATCGGCAGCCTTTCGACCCAGGCCGGGGTGAAGATTCCGACCATCCGCTATTACGAGAGCATCGGATTGCTGCGCCCGCCGTCACGAACCGACAGCAACCGCCGGACCTATGACGCCGCCGCGGTGCGCCGGCTGCGCTTCATCCGGCACGCCCGCGAACTGGGCTTCGAGGTCGACGCCATCCGCCAACTGCTGATGCTGGCCGACGATCCGGGACAGTCCTGCGAGGCGGCCGACGCCCTCGCCCGTGCGCATCTGGCCGACATCGAGTCGAAGATCCGGCGCCTACAGGCGCTTCAGGCCGAGGTCCGGCAGATGGTGAACCAATGCGCGCAAGGAGAGGTGCGCAGTTGCCATGTGATCGAGGTCCTGGCCGACCATGCCCATTGCCTGCACGAGCATCATTGACGGCGGGCATCATTGACGGCGGGCATCGCGGCGACCACGGGCGAGGGGCGCGGTGGAACCGCCAGCCGCCCTACCCGTCCCAGCGGTGCGACAGGATGAAGCTGTAGCGTTCGGAGCGGATATGGAACACCGACCGGTCGGCACAGGCGCCGCCGACGAAGACGGACCGGCGTTCCATCACCAGTACCGGCGCGCCGGGCGGCAGGCCGAGCGCCGCCGCCACCTCGGCATCCGCCGCCGCCGCCTTCACCTCGATGTCGGCGGCGCCGACCGGCTTGCCGACGATGTCCTGAAGGATGCCGTAGATCGGCTTACGCCCGGCCTCCTCCCAGTCGACAGTCTCCAGCGCCGCCGGCAGCAGGCTGCGGCCAAGCGCCACTGGATCGCCATCCACCAGATGCAGGCGGCGCACCTCCAGGCAGCGGGGACCGAAATCCCCGCGCAGGTCCGGCGGCGTGGCGACGATCCGTGCCGAGAGCGGCCGCATTTCGGCGTTCAAGCCCTGCACGCGCAGCGATTCATGGAAGCTGCGCAGGCGGTCGAGCGGATGCTGGACGCGCTTGCCCACCGTGAAGGTGCCCTTGCCCTTGCGGCGCTCGATCAGCCCCTCCGCCTCCAGCCGGTCGAGCGCCAGCCGGACGGTGACCCGGCTGACGGCGAAGCGGCTCCCGATCTCGCTTTCCGTCGGCAACCGTCCCGATGGTTCGAACCGGCCGCTGGCGATCTCGTCGCGCAACCGGTCGGCGATCTGCCGGTACAGCGCCGTCGCGTTGTCTCGCACCACCTTGTCTCGAACCAGGGCCACCCCGTCCGCTCCCACTCGTCGATCGATGCCAAGCCGCCTTGATGCCATCGGCGAGCGCAAGGCTCAAGCCCTGGGGGTGCGGGGGAGGAGGACGCGTTGCTCCAGGCTGGGTCGGACTCCGCCCTACCCCTTCCCCACCGCCAAGCCAGCGGACGGCGATCCGTGTCGTCCGCCGCGGATGCGGGTCAACAGGCCGTTTTCCATCTTATAGAGGGAATCGGCGACATCGAAATAATGATCGTCATGGGTTATGGCGATGATCGTCTTGCCTTGCTCCTTCAGAAGAGGCAGCAGTCCCGTATAGAATATGCGACGGAATTCCGGATCCTGGTCGGCGGCCCATTCATCCAGGATCAGGATCGATTTGTCCTCCAGAATGGCGGTGATCAGCGCCAGCCTTTTGCGTTGCCCCTGCGACAGCGAGACCGTGCTCCAGGCGCCGCCGGCGAGCCGCACCTTGCCGTCGAGCGCCAGCAGGCGCAGCAACCGGTCGGCCGCTTCGGTCGAGGGCGCCTCGCCGTCCGCCGAAAGGGCCTGCTGGAACAGATGGAAGTCGCTGAGGATGACCGCCACATGC
The DNA here is from genome assembly GCF_000010725.1 of Azospirillum sp. B510. NCBI lineage: Bacteria > Pseudomonadati > Pseudomonadota > Alphaproteobacteria > Rhodospirillales > Azospirillaceae > Azospirillum > Azospirillum sp. B510. The sequence continues at coordinate 997,034 of NC_013855.1, forward strand.
TGGCGGTACCAGTCCCTCTCGGTTGCCGTGATGCTGCGGCCGGCGAAGCGGATGTCACCCTGCTGCTGCGGATACAGGCCCGCCGCCAGCCGGGCGAAGGTGGATTTGCCCGACCCGTTGCCGCCGATGATGAAGACCAGCTCGCCCTGCTTCACCGACAGATCGACCGGCCCGAAGGCGAAGCCGGCATCGGCGCCGCGCGCGGGATAGCGATAGCCCAGCCCGGACAGATCAAGCCTCGACCAGTCGGCGGCGGCCGGCGGCAACGGCGGCTCCCCGGCTTGCTCCGCCAGGGCGAGGGAGTCGACGCTGCGGACCGCGACCGTGCCGGCCAGCCAATGCGGCAGCGAACCGATCAGGCCGGCCAACGGCGCCCGGATGAACAGGATCAGGGTGGTCGCCGCCGTCGCCTGCTCCAGGCTTCCCAGCCCCAGCCCCTGCTTCAGCACCAGGATCGCCAGGATGGTCAGCAGCACGGCGGCATTGACCACGTTGGAGGTCAGCACCCCGAACAGGTCGGCGGTCGATTCCTGTCGGCGGGCTTCCTCGACGGCCGGTTGCAGGCCATCGCGCAGGAAGGCGGCGCGGCGCACCCGGCTGAGCCGCAGCTCGTTGCGGCCCCGGATCAGCGCCTCGAACGCCTCGTGGATGCGGGTGTCGGCCTCGCGGGCAAGCCGGCGATGATGCTTCGCCCGCACCGCCAGCCTGCGGGCGACCAGCACCACCAGGACCGTCACCGTCGCCAGCGCCAGCGCATAGGCCGCCGACAGCCAGACCAGATAGCCGTAGCCGCAAATCAGCACGGCCGCGCCGAAGATCACGAAAGGCAGGCTGTTGAAGGCCTGGCTGATCATCGACACGTCCTTGGTCAGCGTCGACAGGATGCGCGCGCTGCCGATGCCGTCGATGGTCTCGACCTCCGTCGCCATCAGACGCCGGACGAGCCGCAGGCGCAGGTCATGGACGATGGCGTGGCCGGCGCCGACGATCAGGGACTGCGACACCATGCCCAGCCCGAACAGCGCGCCGACCAGAAACAGCCCGAGCCCCGCCACCCGCCACAGGCCGAGGGCCGGTTGACCGGGAGCCGGCGCCGTCAGCGCATGGGTGAACAGCGCCACCGCGGCGATCCCGGCCAGCGCGCTGCCGAAATTCAGCACGGCCCCGGCGGCGATCCGCCGCCAGCGCGTCCGCAGGATGGAGCCGAGCGTCATCGCGGGCTGGGGCGTTTGGGCCGTCATGCCGCTTCCTCCCACGAAACGACGCTCGCCTGCCGCCGCCGCCGCGACAGGGCGACGCCGGCGAGCCAGCCGGCCATCAGCAGGGCGGTCGCATCGACCACCATCACCGCCGTCACCCCGAACCAGGGCGCCCCCGGATACAACGCCAGCCGCAGCAGCGGCAACCCGGCATAGGCAAGGGCGAGAGCGGGCGGCGCCACCCGCTCCATCGCCGCCCGGCCGCCGTCCAGCCAAGGTGGCAGATGGACCAGGATCACCGCCGCCGATGCGGCGAGCACCATCCCGCCATGGGTCGTCCCCGTCGTCAGATTGTCGGCGAGCAGCAGCAGCGGCACGATCAGATACAGCGCGTTGTTGGCCTGGAACAGGCGGCGGGACAGGGTGAGGGCGTCCTGCGGACGCCTCTCCTCCTTCGCCGCCCGCAGCCACAGCAGCTTCATCCCGGAATCGACGATCCACAGGCAGAGGATGCCGAGCAGGCAATAGACCAGCACGGTGCCGGTACCGCCGAAGCGGGCGTAATGCAGCGGGCGCAGCGCGCTTTCCACCACACCGCCCCAACCGCCGTCGCGGGAATCGCGCGGTTCGCCGATGGAGGCGTCGGCGAGGCTGCAATAGGCGCGCAGGCTGCCGCCGCCCTCGCCGGCCCAGGTCAGCCGACCGCGGGGAACCCCCTCGACCATCAACTGATCGCCCTGCCGTTGCAGGCGGCCGACGCGGCTGTCCGGGAAGCGCTCCGCGAAACGGTCGAGGCAACGCGACAGGCCGTCCGGCACAATCGCGGTCACGCTACGGCCGGGAATGATGGCCTCGTCGCCGTCGTCACTCAACAGGGCGCGGGCCGCCTGCGGGCTTCCGCCGGCCTGGAGGATCGCGTCCAAAGGCTGGCTCGCCACCTTCAGCCCGAGGATGCCCCCGCTCAGGCCCATGAGGAACAGATAGGGGATCAACCAGAAGCCGAACCGCTTGTGCGCATCGCTGAGGTCGATCAGCCGGGAGCGGCGGCGCCAGCTCCAGGCCTCGACGATCACCTTGCCATGGATGAACAGGCCGGTGCCGACCAGCAGGACGATCAGGATGCCGGCCAGCCCCATCAGGAACCGTCCATAGGGCTTGGGCAGCAACAGGTCGGTGTGGATGCGGCGGAACAGCGAATCCGTCAGCACGCTGTTCCAGGGCGCCATCACGTCGGCCGCCGGATTGACGATCAGGTTGGTCAGCGGCGCCCCCTCTCCGAAACGGCCGGAGAAGACGAAGAAATCGCGCAACGGCGTCGGCGCCATCATCGTCCAGTCGAGGCCGACGGCATGACGCGACGCCACCGCCCGCAACGCCTCGACGGCGGTCGGAAGCGGCCGCCCAGCGGCCTCGGCCAGACCCGGCATCATCCAGGGACGCAGGAAATCGGCGTAGAAGGCCAGAATTCCAGTCCACAGCGACCAGGAGATCAGCAGGCAGAACACCAGGCTGATCAGCCGGTGGATCGACAGCAGACGGGCGGAGACTGACTGGCTTGGCATGACCATCCCTAAGGGCTGTTTCCCAGGCGGCGGCTTCCTGCGCGGCCAGTCTCCGGCCGGGTCTGCCGCGGGCAGCCGACCCAGAGCATGCCGAACCAGAGACAGGTCCAGACCACCGGCCCGGTCACCATCACGATGTGGACGCGGTCGATCCCGGCCACGCCGGCCAGCGCGCACAGGCCGGAGACCGCAGCCAGCGACAGCGGCAGCCCGGCCAGCAGGCTGGCCAGCGAGATCAGGAACATGCGGAAGGCCTGCCGCGTCATCGCCGCCGCTCCGGTCTGAGGGGTTCGCGCAGATGGGCGGTCAGCAGACTGCCGGTCAGCCCGATCTCCATCACCGCCAGCAGCAGCCCGGCCTCGCCCCCCAGGCCGGCGACCGCCAGGGCGAGCAGGACGGCCTGGAGCGCCCAGAAGACGCCCCACAGCCGCCGGCGGTCGCGCCGGTCGAGCGGATGCCGCCTAGAAGTCAAGGCTGATGCCGCCATAGACGGTCCGCGGCGTGCCGACCGACACGCGGTAGGTGCCGCCCGACGCTGTCAGATAGGACTTGTCGGTCAGGTTCTTGACGCCGAGATCCAGGCGGATCTTCTTCTCGCCGACCGGGATGTAGTACCAGGCGCCGGCATCGACCAGAGTGTAGCTTCCCAACTCGAAGCTGTGCTGGGCATCGCCGAAGCGGTTGCCGACCAGGGTGACGCCGGCCCCGAAGCCGAGGCCGACCAGCGGGCTCGCCGGATCCTTGAACTCGTAGCTCGACCACAGGCTGGCATTGTGGGTCGGCACGTTGGTCGGGCGGTTGCCGTTGATGCTGCGGTCGGCGCTCTCCAGCTCGGCATCGACATAGCCGAGGGCGGCGCGGACGTTCCAGCCTTCGGCCGGGTTGCCGACCACCGACAGTTCGGCGCCGCGGGACTTCTGTCCGCCGGTCAGCACGGCGACGCCGTTGACCGTCTCGACGACATTGCTCTGCTTTATGTCGAACAGCGACGCGGTCATGAACAGCCGCTCGCCCATCAGGTTGACCTTGGAGCCGACCTCGTACTGGCGCCCCTTCTCGGCCGGAAAGACCTGGGTGTCGCCATTGTAGAAATTGTGCGGCTGGAAGGTGTCGGCATAGTTGGCGAAGAAGGACACGTCCTCCAGCGCCTTCCACATCAGCCCGGCGGTCTTGGTCAGGTGGCGGTCGACCGGATAGGAGCCGACGGTGGTGCCGCGGCCCAGCAGATTCTCGACCCGCGCGCTGCCCTTGGAGAATTCATAGCGGGCGCCTAGCGTCAGGGTCACCGTCGGCAGCAGGCTGATGTCGGCCTGGATGAAGGGACCGAAATCGGTCTGCTCGACCCGGCGCGCCGTCCTGGCGGTCGGCCGCGCGCTGTTGTCGGGCAGGCGCCAGCTTGCCGGGTTGGACACCGTGCCGCCCACCTGATCGGCGCCGATATAGTTGATCCAGCTCTCCTTCTGGGTGCGGTACTCGATGCCCGTCGCGATCTTGACCGGCAGCAGGGCCTCGAACTGGCCCTTGGTCTGCACCCGGCCGAAGAAGGTGTCGAGCATACGGTCGTCGTTGCCCTCGACCCGGCGGACCAGAAGCCCGTTCGACTGGATGTTGCGCACCTCGGTGTGGATTTCGTCGGTGCGCTCGTGGTTGTAGAACAGCTTGGCTTCGAGCGTCCATTTGTCGGAATGCAGCGGAACCGCGACATCGACCTCGCCCTGGTGATAGATCGAATCGCGCTTGCTGAAATTCGCGTCGTAGCGGGTCGAGCGCGAGACGTCGGCGACGTCACGCAGTCCGCGGCCGACCGGGAAGGTGATGAAGCCGCGGTCGAGCGGCCGCTTGTCCTTGCTGTATTCGTAGCCCACCGTCACGCTGGCGCCGCTCGACCCGACCCAGCTCAGGGTCGGCGCGAAGAACTGGCGCTGGATCAGCGTGTCGTCGCGGAAGCTGTTGCTCGATTCCGCGCTGCCGACGATGCGGTAGGCGAAATTCTCCGACAGCGGGCCGGTGCTGTCGAACATGGTCTGCCGCTCGCCATGGGAGTCGACATTGACCTCCAGATGGTTGCGTGGCGTCCAGCTCGGCTTCTTGGTGGTGATGTTCACCAGACCGCCGGGGGTCATCTGGCCGATGTCCGACACCGGCCCCTTGATGATCTGGATGCTCTCGATGGTGCTGGGGTCGATGCGGCTGTTGCTCTTCAGGCGGACGCCGTTGCGGTAGACGTCGTCGCGGCGGCGGAAGCCGCGAATGATGTAGTCCTCACGCGTGCCGCCATAACCGTCGTTGTTCACCACGTTGGGGAAATAGCGGTAAACCTCCTCCATCTCCCGGGCGTGCTGGTCCTGCAGGAGCTGCTCGGGGACCACGTCGATCGTGCGGGGAATCTCGGTGATGTCATCGCTCAGGCGGCCGCCGACGTCGGTCTTGCGGCTGTCGTAGCGGGCCTGCGGCGTGCCGCCGACCATCAGCGTATCGAGGACCACCGGCTCCTTGCCGTCGGTCTGGGCCGCGGCACCGCCGGCCAGCGCGACCGGCCCGGCCAGCGCCATCGCCCCAAGCAGCACGGCGTGCGACACGCCGCTTTTCACACCAATCCACGCGGAAACGGCTTCCGGCGGACGCCCCCGCCCGATCACACTCAACGTCATCTCAACGCCCCCCAAGGCACACGGCACTGGTTGCACGGCTATTATGCGATTCAGAATCAATCGCGTTTAAAAGTCTGAATCCCCCACAGATTCAGCGGTCGGAGGCATCCCCATCGACCCTTGCGGCCACTCTTCTCACTGAACGGCGTCGAGCGTCTTGCGCAAGCTGAGCGGTCGCATGTCGGTCCAGACCCGCTCGATGTGGGCCAGGCAATCGGCCTTGTTTCCCTCCATCCCCTCAGCCCGCCATCCGGCGGGAATCGGCTTGTAGGCCGGCCAGATCGAGTATTGCTCCTCATCGTTGATGACGACCAGCAGACGCTGATCGGGGTCATCCCAAGCCATTCCACACCTCCAAAGCGGGATTTCCAGCCGGACTCTCTAAGCGGCGGTTGATCAGCACCATACCCAGGCACGTCCAAATTACAATATTGAAAATGACTCTCAGTCGCGTTATCGATTGCGAGACGCAATTAAGAATCGGTCGCATTCGCGGCATATTCCACCCGTCCGCCACCCCGTCCGTCAAGCCCCGAACCCAACTTTGGAGATCGGCGTTGGAAATCCTCGAAAAACAGCCACTGTCGACCGAAATCCGCGAGTTCGGCCCCGGCCCGGGCCGGGTGGTGCAGGTCACCCCTGAGCCCGGCGCGTCGCCGAACGGCCCACCGACCCTGTTGTCCCGGTTCGACCGGATCGCCGAAATCGTCGACCGTCATCTGCTGCGCGAGGGGGCGATCCTGTTCCGCGGCTTCGACATCCTCGGCGAGCAGCCGTTCCAGGCCTTCGCCGCGGCCTTCGGCGACCCGCTGCTGGATTACCGGTTCGGCTCCACGCCGCGCACCGACCTGGGCGACGGGGTCTACACCAGCACCGAATATCCGGCGCATCAGGTGATCCCGCTGCACAACGAGCAGTCCTATACCCTCTCCTGGCCGCTGCGCCTGTGGTTCCATTGCGTGATCCCGGCCGAGGAGGGCGGCGAGACACCGATCGCCGACAGCCGGATCATCCACGACCGGCTCGATCCCGCCCTGCGCCGCCGCTTCGCCGAAAAGCGCCTGTGCTACAGCCGCAACTACGGCGGCGGGCTCGACGTGCCCTGGCAGAAGGTGTTCGGCACCGACGACCGCGCCACCGTCGAGGCCTATTGCCGCGACACCGGCATCCAATGCGACTGGAAGCCGGACGGCGATCTGCGCACCCGGCAGGTGGTCCAGGCGGTCGCCGACCATCCGATCACCGGCGAATCCCTGTGGTTCAACCAGGCCCATCTGTTCCACGTCTCCAATCTGGATCCGGTGGTCCAGGAGGCGCTGATGAGCATCGCCGGCGATCCGTGGAACCTGCCGCGCAACGTCTTCTACGGCGATGGCACGCCGCTGGAGATCAGCGCGCTCGACGAGATCCGCGGGGTTCTGGACGAGTGCACGATCGCCTTCCCCTGGCAGGCGGGCGACGTGCTGATGCTGGACAACATGCTGTTCGCGCATGCCCGCTCGACCTTCAAGGGCAAGCGCAAGGTGCTGGTGGCGATGGCCCGGCCCGTCGAGGAAGGACGCCTCGCGTGAGCCCGCCCGACCATCTCCTCCCCGACCCCGGCGGCGAACAGGCCGGGGTGGAAAACGCCGCCGCGACGGAACGGACAACGACGGGGCTGACCGTGGCGCCCAACCAGCGGGCCCTGTGGTTCCTCTACCGTCTGGCCCCGGACTCTCCCGCCTACACCATGGCCTTCACCGGCACGCTCGATCCCACCCTGGCGATCGGGCGGCTGGAGGCGGCCTATCGGCGGGTCGTGGACCGGCACCGGATGTTGCGCACCGGCTACCGCCAGACCGGCGCGTCGGTGGAGGCGGTGCTGTTCCCCGCCGACCGCGCGGAGTTCCTGGTGAGCGACGGCGCCGGCCGGGGCGACACCGAGGAGGAGGCCGCGGCCTGGTACGCCGGCATCGCCGACCGGCCCTTCCGTCTGGAGGAGGGACGGGTATGCCGCCTCGCCCTGCTGCGTCAGAACGGCCCCGTCCCGGTCCTGCGCGTCGCCGTGGCGGTTCACCACATCGCCGGCGACCATTACTCGCTGGAACGATTCATGGCGGCGCTCGCCACCGCCTATGCGGACGGAACAGCGGAAGCGTCCGAGGACGACGGCTACGACTATGCCGACTGGTGCGCCGAGCAGGCCGCGCGGCTGGAAACGGCGGATGGGAAAGCCTCCCTTGCCGCCTGGACCGAGCTGCTGTCGCCGTTGCCGCCGCCGTTGGAGCTGCCCACCGACCAATCGCCCGAGCGGCCGCGGGCCGACGGGCCGGGTTTCACCGGCGGCGAGCGCGTGTCCGTCTGGAGCGCGGAGCGTTCGGAGCGGATCGCCGCCACCGCCTCGGCGTTCGGCACCACGCCCTATATCGTCCTGTTCAGCGCCTTCCAGCTTTTCCTCTCGCGCCTGACCGGACAGAGCCGGTTCATCGTCGGGTCGCCGGCCATGGGCCGTTTCTCGGCCCGCCATCGGCGGGTCATCGGCTATTGCGCCAATCCGCTGCTGCTGCCCGCCGACCTCGCGGCGCACCGGGATTTCGCCGGCCATGTCGCCCACACCCATGCCCTGAAGCGCCGCCTGCACCGGCATGAGCGCATCGCCATGGCGGATGTGGTCGATCGCCTGGGTCTGGCGCGCGACCGCGGGCGCGTCGCCATCGCGCCCTGCATGTTCACCTTCACGCGTCACCATGAACGCTCCTTCACCCGACCGCTCGGCTTCCGGTTCGGCGAGGCCGGGCAACGCGGCGCGGCGCACGACCTCAACCTCGTCATCAACGATCGCGACGGCCGCTACCACGCCCATTGGCGCTACCGCGACACCCTGTTCCGGCCGGAGACGGTCGACGCCATCGCCGCGGATTTCGGCCGGCTGGTCGATGCGCTGTGCGCCGATCCGCATGCGCCCTACGACAGCTTCGCGCCGGCCGGCTGGTGTGCGCCCCCCCCCCACACCAGCAGCGACGCCGCAGTCAGCGAGACCGCCCTGGAGCGCCTGCTGACGCAGCCGCCCGAGCGGCCGGCTCTGCTCGACGGCGCCACCCTGGTCAGCCATGGCCGGTTGCGGGCGCGGGCACAGGCGCTGGCGGCCCGTCTGGCTCCCGCCGAGGCCGGTACTCCATCCCGCAATGAACAAGGCTGCGTCGCCCTGCTGCTGCCGCGCGGCGTCACCCAGGTGACCGCGATGGCGGCATGCTGGCTGGCCGGAACCGCCTTCCTGCCGCTCGACCCCGGCCACCCGGCGGAGCGGCTGGCGCGGACGGTCGCCGACGGCTGCGAGGCGGCGATCGGCCTGGGACCCCGCCCGGACTGGCTGCCCGCCCCCTGCCTGTGGCTCGACGCGCGCGACATCGACGACAGCCCAGCCACCCCGTCCCGGTTGCCATCCCGGTCCCCGGTCCTGTCCGCCCATCCGCTGCGGACCGCCTACCGGCTGCAAACCTCCGGCTCGACCGGCGAGCCCAAAAGCGTCGCCGTCGGCCACGGGGCGCTGGCCTCCTATGCCCGCGCGGTGTGGGAGAGGCTGGAACTTCCGCCGGGCGCGATCTGCGCCAGCCTCGCCGCCCCCTCGACCGACCTCGGCTACACCAGCCTCTTCGGCGCGCTGCTGAACGGCGGCATCCTGCGCCTGCTGGACGATTCGCTGGCGCTCGACGGCGTGGCGCTGGCCGAACACCTGATCCGCCATCCCGTCGACGCGCTGAAGATCGTCCCGTCGCATCTGGCCGCCCTGCTGGCGGCGGGTGGTCCCGGCCTGCTGCCGCGCCACACCCTGATCCTCGGCGGCGAGACGCCGGCCCCCGCCCTGCTGGACAGGCTGCGGACGCTGCGGCCCGACCTGCGCATCGTCAATCACTATGGCCCGACCGAAACGACCGTCGGCATCACCGCCGATCCGCTCGTCCCGGAGGGGCCGGTTCTGCTCGGCCGGGCGCTGCGCGGAAACCGGCTGCTGGTCCTGGACGACGCGCTGCGGGCCTGTCCGTCGGGCGCTGTGGGCACCCTCTTCGTCGCCGGCCCGCAGCTCGCCGACGGCTATCACCGCCGGCCCGGCGCCACCGCCGCCGCCTTCCTGCCGGATCCGGAGGGAGAGTCTCCCGGCGGCCGGCTCTACCGCACCGGCGACCGGGTCCGCCGCATCGGCGACCGCTTCCAGTTCCTGGGCCGTGCCGACGGGCAGGTGAAGATCCGCGGCCACCGCGTCGAGATCGGCGAGGTCGAAAGCCAGCTCCAGGCCGCACCCGGCGTGGTCGAGGCGGCTGCCGTCATCCTCGAACGCGACGGGCATCGCCAGATCGCCGCCGTCCTGGCCGGCTCCGCCGATCCGCAGGCGGTGCGGGAGCATCTGGCCGCCCGCCTGCCGGCGGCGATGGTTCCCGACCATTGGCACCGCGTCGATACCCTGCCTCGCAACGCCAACGGCAAGATCGACCGCCGGGCCCTGCTCGAGGCCATCGCCGACCGGCCCGCCGATGCCGGCCTCGCGGCTGCCCCCGTGTCCGCCGGCCCGCTGACGGACGATCCGCCGGCGCTCGCCGCGCTGCGGCAAATCTGGCGGACGGTACTGCGCCGGAACGACATCGCGCCGGACGCCGATTTCTTCGCGCTGGGCGGCGACTCCATCCTGGCCTTGCAAATGGTCGCCGCCGCGAGGCGGGACAGGATCGCCGTCACCGTCCAGGATCTGTTCCGCACCCCGACTCTGGCCGGTCTGGCCGCCCTGGCCGCTCCGTCCGTGGCGGAGACGCCGTCCATCCCCGAGGATCTGCGGGTCGCCTGGACGCTGGCGCTCCGCCGGGATCGGGCGAGCGCCGACGACCAGTTCTTCGCGCTGGGCGGCGATTCGATCCTGGTGTTGCAACTGGTGGCCGAATGCCGCCGGCGCGGCATTGCGCTGACCCCGCAGGATGTCTTCGCCCATCCCCGGCTGGGCGATCTGGCCCGCCATCTGGCGACGGCGGTTCCGGCAAGGCCCGATGAAACGGCGGCCGAAACGCCGGCCAAGGCGCCGGAGCCGGCCCTGCTGGCCCCGATGGAGCGCTGGTTCTTCCTCAGCCAGCCGGACCATCCGGACCATTGGAACCAGTCGCTGCTGCTCTCCGCCGACCGCCTGCCTTCGGAGGATCACCTGCGCCGGGCGCTTGGCTGGCTGGCCGCCCGCCACCCGGCGCTGACCACCCGCTACCGGATCGGGGAGACCGGTTGGCGTCCCCTTCCCGCCTCCGCAACCCGCGACGGCCTGCCACAGGGCCTGTTCGAGTGGCACGGCGAGACCACCGCCGACGAACGGAACGCGCTGTGCCGCGCCGCCGAAACCGGCCTGTCGATCCAGCACGGGCCGATCTTCCGCGTCCTGGCGCTGCCCGGACCCGCGCTGTCCCAGTCAGATGGTGGCGGCGCCCTGTTCCTGACCGCCCATCATCTGGTGGTGGACGGCGTGTCCTGGCGCATCCTGCTGGGCGACCTGCTTCACGCGCTCGATCTGCTGTCGCGAGACCTTCCGCTGCCGATTGCCGAACCCGACAGCCGATACCGCCGCTGGGCCGCGGACCGGGCGCGGGAGCTGGCGTCGCTGGAGGTGTCCGAGGCCCGGCGCTACGCCAAGGGGATCGGCGGCCACCCCGACGGCAGGGTGGACGGCAAGGCCGCCCGCTGGGGAATGCTCGACCGCCGCACCGTCACGCTGGACGCCGCCTCCACCGCCGCCCTGCTGGCCGGCTCGCCCCACCAGCGGCTGATCGCGGCCTGGCTGATCGCCTGGCATGCCGCCGGCGGCGGCGACCGTGCCCTGGTCGATGTCGAGGAGCATGGCCGCGACGGCGACTGCGACGATTGCGTCGGCTGGTTCACCGCGCGATTCCCCGTTCTGTTCGACGGCCTTCCGGCGGATCCCGCCGCGCTGGTCGAGGCGGTGACGCGCAAGCTCGCCGCCGTGCCGCCGGGAATCCGCCGCTGGGGCGCCGCCCTGACCGCCGACGGGCTCTTGCCGCGGGCGGAAAGCTGCGTGAATTATCTGGGCGTGCTCGACGGTGGCCTGCCGGCCGACGGCGCGATCCTGCCCGGCCTTCACCTGCGGCCATGGCCGCTGGAGAGCCAGCGCGCGGCGGACAGCCGGGCGGCCAACCCGGTCACCGTCGACGCCTGGGTCGTGGATGGAGTGCTGACCGCCAGCATCGCGGTTCAGGGCGGGCGTTACGACGCGGCCTTCCAATCCAGGCTGGCCGCCGCCTTCACCGCGGCGCTGCGCCGGGTCGGCGACGGCGATTCCGCCCGGATCGCCAAGCTGCTGCCGGCGGAGGATGTCGAGGACGTCTGGCCGCTGACCGCCACCCAGCGCGGCATGCTGTTCCAGTGCCTGCTGGAGGAGCGCCGGGATCTCTACCTCAACACCACCATCCTCGACATCGACGCGGCGCTGAAGCCGGAGCGGCTGCGCGCCGCCCTGGCCGACCTTTGCCGGCGCCACCCGATCACCCGCGCCCACGCGGTCTGGGACGGGTTGGACGAGCCGCGGCTGGCGATCCGCCGCCGGGCCGTTCCGGAGATCCGGGTCCTGCCGGCCGCAGGCGACGGGAGGTCCGGCGATCCCGACATCCTGCTGGATGCCGAGACCGCCATCCCCTTCGACCTCGCCACCGCGCCGCTGATGCGCTTCGCCCTGATGCCGCTGGCGGACGGGCGGACCCGGCTGGTCTGGACCCGGCATCATCTGGTGGTGGATGGCTGGACCTCCGCCCTGCTGCTGGAGGAGCTGTTCCGCGGCTATGCCGGGCTGCCCCGGCCGGCGGCCCCGCCCCGCATGGCCGATTATTTCGCCTGGACCGCCCGACAGCCGGTCGGTGAGGCGCTGGACTCCTGGCGCCGTCATCTGGACGGCGGCGCCCCCAGCCTGCCCGTACCGCCGGCCATGCCGCCGGGAAAACCGGAAACCGCCGCCGTGACCCTCGATTGGCGAGGCGGCGAGCCGCTGGCCGCCGCCTTGCGGAAACGGTCGGGCCGCGCCGGCGTCACGCTGGGCAGCCTGATGCAGCTCGCCTGGGCGGCGGCACTCGGTTTCGAGCGCGGCCGTGACGACGTGACCATCGGCCTGACCGTCGCCGGACGGCCGGCCGAACTGCCGGGCGTCGAGCGGATGACCGGAGTCTTCATCAACAGCCTGCCGCTGCGCATCCGCCTGGACCCGGCGCAGCCGGTCGACGAGGCGCTGCGCCGTCTGCAACGGGACTCCGCGCCGCTGCGCACCGCCATGCATCTGCCGCTCCCCGACATCCTGCGGGCGGCGGGCTGGGATGCCGCGCAAGCCCCCTTCGACACGCTGCTGGTGCTCGACAACTATCCCCTGCCGTCGCCCGTCGACAGCGGCTTGCCGGCGATCACCCTGCGCCGGGCCGAGGAGCGCAGCCATTTCCCGATCACGCTCCAGGCGCTGCCCGGCGATGACCTGCCGCTGCTGTGCCGCATCAACCCCGACAGGTGCGACCGCCGGGCGGCGGAAGCCCTGTTCTCCCGCTTCCAGTCCATCCTGACCCGGCTGGCGCTGTCCGAGGCCGAAACGCTGGACAGCCTCGCCCGCCACACCATCCCGCCGGAGTTCCGGCGCGGGGACCAGGGCCCGCCGGTGGCGGCCGAGCCGGGCTGGTGGGTCGGGTCGGCGATCCTCGCCCGCGCCGACGCCGCACCCGACGCGGTCGCGGTGGAAACCGCCGCCGGCCCGCTCTCCTACGGCACGCTCGCCCGTTCCGCCAACGCCATCGCCCGCGGCCTGCGCAAACGCGGCATCGGCCCGGAACAGCGCGTCGCCATCGCCCTGGAGCGCGGACCCGACCTCCTCCCAAGCATCCTCGGCGTCCTGCTCGCCGGTGCCGCCTATGTCCCCCTCGACCCGGCCCAGCCGCGAAGCCGCATCGCCGACATCCTCGATCAGGCCGATGCAAGCCTCCTCATCGCCCCGTCCGATGCCGCCATCGCCACCGCCGCCATCGCCACCGCCACCCCCGACGCCCTCATCCAGGACGGCGACACGGCGGGTGACGAGGACGGCGAGATCACGCCGCCGCCCTGCCCGCATCCCGACCAGGCCGCCTACGTCATCTTCACCTCCGGCTCCACAGGGCGGCCCAAGGGCGTCACCATCCGCCATGCCGGCCTGTCCAACCTGCTGCGCGCCATGGCCGCCCGCCTGCCGCTGACCCCAAGCGACCGCTGGCTCGCCGTCACCACCGTCGGCTTCGACATCGCCGCCCTGGAGCTCTTCGCCCCGCTCATCGCCGGTGCCGCCATCGTCCTCGCCCCCGAGGCCGCCCAGCGCGACCCCGCCGCCCTGCTGCGGCTGGCCGAACGCCACGGCACCGGCGTCCTCCAGGCCACCCCGGCGAGCTGGGCCATGCTCGCCGAACGCGACAGCCCGGCCTGGACCGGACTGCGCGCGCTCACCGGCGGCGAGGCCCTGCCCGCAGCCCTCGCCCGCCGCCTGCTCGCCCGCGGCGTCAGCCTGATCAACGTCTACGGCCCGACCGAGACGACCATCTGGTCGACCGCCACCAGCGTCGACGGCGCCCTCGACGACACCGCCCCGGCGGTGCCGATCGGCGGGCCGCTCGACAACACCGGCCTCCATGTGCTGGACGGCGCCCTCAACCCGCTGCCCCCCGGCGCCGAGGGCGAGCTGTGGATCGGCGGCGACGGGCTCGCCCGCGGCTATCACCGCCGACCCGGCCTCACCGCCGCCGCCTTCCTGCCCGACCCCTTCGCCGCCACGCCGGGCGCCCGCATGTACCGAACCGGCGACCTCGTGCGCCGACGCGCCGACGGCGCGCTGGATTTCCTCGGCCGCGGCGACTTCCAGGTCAAGCTGCGCGGACACCGCATCGAACTCGGCGACATCGAGGCCGCCCTGCTCGCCCAGCCCGGCGTCGCCGCCGCCGTCGTCCGGCTGTGGGACGGCGGACCCGGTGGCGGGCCCGACGCCGCCTTCCTCGCCGCCTATGCCGCCGGGCCCGCCAACGCGCCCGATAACCGGCTCGACGGCGACCGGCTCCGCGCCGCCCTGGCCGAGCGGCTGCCGGCGGCGATGGTGCCGGCCGTGGTGACGCCGCTGCCAGCCCTGCCGCTCAACCCCAACGGCAAGGTCGACCGCAACGCCCTGCCCAGGCCCGCCAAGCCGCGGGCCGCCACCCACGCCCCGCCTCAAGGAGATACCGAGCTCTGGCTCGCCGGCATCTGGAAAACAATCCTCGCCATCCAGGCCGCCCCCGAGGCCATCGGGCGCGACGACGACTTCTTCGCACTCGGCGGAAACTCCCTCTCCGCCACAAGGCTCGTCGCCGCGATCCGTCGGGAGAACGGGGCGGAGCTGCCGCTGGCGGAGCTGTACCGCAACCCGACCATCGCCGCCCTGGCGGCCCACCTGTCGGCGCATGTCGGCGCCCCCATCGGGCGGGCCGACGATCTGGCCGTTATGGCCGACCTTCTGGACGATCTGGAATAAATCATGACGACGACGGTCGACACCCACGCCATCGCCGAACGCCTCCACCGCCTGCCCGCGGAAAAACGCGCCCGCTTCCGCATCCAGCTGGCCGAGCGCGGCATCGACAGCTGGTCGCTGCCGATCGTCCCCTTCGCGGGCGACGGGCTGGACGGCGACAGGGCCGACAGCGGCCCGCTGTCGGCCGGCCAGACACGCCTGTGGGTGATCGACCGGGTGGAAAGCGTCGGTCAGCCGGCCGGCAGCGCGCTCTACAGCCTCGCCACCCGGATCGAGATCGCCGGCTTCCTCGACATCGCCGCCCTCGGCCGGGCGCTGAACGCGGTGGTCAGGCGCCATGAGGTGCTTCGGACCGTCTATGGGGACGATGACGGCAGCCCGGTCCAGCGCGTGCTGCCGTCCTGGCCCGATCCGCTCACCCTGGAGGAGGCGGCCGCACATCCGGAAGAGTTGATCCGGACGCTCTGCGACCGCCCCTTCGACCTTGAACGGGAGTTGCCGCTGCGCGCCCATCTGGTGCCGGCCGGCGACAGTCTCTGGCAGTTGCTGCTGGTCGTCCACCACATCGCCTTCGATGCCTGGTCGGAGGCGGTGCTGATCCGTGACCTTGGCCGCTTCTACGACCATCATGCCAACGGCGCCCCGCTGGCCGCCCCGTTGGCCGCCCCACCGGTCACCAAGCCGGCCGACCATCCCCGCCTCGGCCACCGCGATTTCGCCCGTTGGCAGCGCGACTGGCTGGACGGCACTGACTGCGCCCGCCAGATCGCCTTCTGGCGCGACCATCTCGCCGACGCGCCGGACGGGCTGTCGCTGCCGCTCGACCATCCCCGCCCGGCACGGCGCACCCATGAGGGCGCCGAGGTCGAGGCCGGGCTGCCACCCACCCTGATCGCCGGCCTCAACGCCCTGGCCGCCCGGCACGGCGCCACCCTGTACGCCGTCGCCCGCGCCGCCTTCGTCCTGCTGCTCGGGCGCTACGGCGACACCGACGACCTCGTGCTCGGCACCACCGTCGCCAACCGCCAGAAGGCGGAGCTGGCCGACCAGATCGGCTTCTTCGCCAACACCCTGCCGATCCGCCACCGCTTCGACTGGGCCGACAGCTTCTCCGCCTTCCTCGACACCGCCACCGCGGCGCAGGTGGAGGCGTTCGACAATCAGGATCTGCCCTTCGACCGGCTGCTCGACGCGCTGGAGGTCCGGCGCGGCGGCCCGCTGTCGCCGCTGTTCCAGGTGCTGTTCGTCCACCAGAACGTGCCGCGCGAAACCCTGCGCCTGTCGGAGCTGGAGTTGCGCCCGCTGCCGCTGGCCAAGCGGCGCGCCCGTTTCGACCTGACGCTGCGGCTGCACAGCGCCGACCGCAACGCGCGCGTCGCCCTGGAATACAGCAGCGAGCTGTTCGACGCGGCGACCGCCCGCCGCCTGCTCGACGATTATCTGTTCCTGCTGGAGCAGGTCGCGGCCGAGGACGGCAGGCCGCTGTCCGCCTACCGGCTGCGGCATGACGGGCCGACGCTGCGCGGAGCGGTTCCGACACCCGCGGCTGGAGCCGACGCGCTGACCGCCTTCAGCGTCCAGGACGGCGCGCGGACCGCGCTCCGCACCACCGGCGCCAGCCTGACCTATGCCGAGCTGTCGGCACGGGCCGACCGGCTGGCGGCGGTGCTGCGGCGGCAACCCGGCGGCACCGCCGCCGGCCGGGTCGGCATCCTGCTGCCCCGTGGAATCGACCAGCCGACCGCCATGATCGCCGCCTGGAAGGCCGGGGCCTGCTGGGTTCCGCTCGACGGCGCCCTGCCGGCGGACCGCCTGCGCTGGATCGCCGGGGACGCGGCGCTGACCGCCATCCTCGGCCAGGGGAACGCGCCGGACTGGCTGCCGGAGGAGGTCGCCTGGATCGACGTCGCCGCGGCGGTATCGGCTCCCATCGGCAGGGATGAGCCGCCCCCCGCCCCCCCCTCCCCCGACGCCCCGGCCTACGTGATCTACACCTCCGGCTCGACCGGGCGTCCCAAGGGGGTCGAGGTGCCCCATCGCGCCCTGGTCGCCTATGCGACGGGGGCCGCCGCCAGCTTCGGCTGGGCGCCGGACGCGACGCTGGTCGCCCTGTCCTCCGTCGCCGCCGACCTCGGCTTCACCAGCCTGTGGGGGGCGCTGCTGACCGGACGGACGCTGCGGCTGCTCGACGACGCCGAATGCGGCGATCCGGAGGCGCTGGCCCAGGCGCTCGACCGGGTGCCGGCCGATGTGCTGAAGATCGTGCCCTCCCATCTCGCGGCCCTGCTGGCCTTGCCGGACGCGCGGCGCCTGCTGCCGCGCCGCGCCCTGGTGCTGGGGGGCGAGGCGGCGCCGGCCGGGCTGCTGGACCGGCTGGCCGCGCTCGCGCCCGAGATGGAGCTGTGGAACCATTACGGACCGACCGAGACCACCGTCGGTGTCGCCATCCATCGGCTGGTGCCCGGACAGGGTATGGGGCAGGAGGGTCGGCAGGAGACCCACCTGACCCGGCCGCTGCCCGGCTGCACGCTGCATGTGCTGGACCGCTGGCTGCGGCCGGTACCGGTCGGGGCCAGCGGCGACTTGTGGATCGGCGGCCCGCAGCTCGCCCTCGGCTATGTCGGCGCGCCGGCCCTGACCGCCGAGCGCTTCGTCGTCGCGGCGGATGGCCAGCGGCTCTACCGCAGCGGCGACCGGGTGCGGCTGCTCCCCGCCGGCGCGACCGGCGAAACGGGTGGAATCGCCTTCCTCGGACGGGCCGATGGTCAGGTGAAGATCAACGGCTTCCGCGTCGAGCCGGGCGAGATCGAAAGCCAAGCCCGCGCGCTCGACGGAATTGTCCAGGCGGTGGCGCTCGCCATCGCCGGGCCGGCCGGCAACCGCATCGCCCTGGCCGTCGCCGGCTGGCGGGCCGGGCCGGAGGCCCTGCGGCGCCGACTGGCGGAAAGCCTGCCGCCCTACATGCTGCCGCGCGACATCCTGACCCTCGACAGCCTGCCGCTGCTGCCCAACGGCAAGATCGACCGGCGGAGCCTGACCGCGCGGATGACCGAGGCGGCCGACCGCGACACCGGGGCCGCCGCGCCGGCCTCCCCGACAGCCGCCCTGGCCGACCGCATCGGCAAGCTGTTCGCCACCGTTCTGGCCCGCGCGGTCGGGACGGACGATAATTTCTTCGGCGCCGGGGGGGATTCGATCCTCGGTCTTCGGCTGGCGGCGCTGGCGCGGACCGAGGGGCTGGCGATCACGCCGCGCATGCTGTTCGAGCATCAAACGCCTGCCGCCCTGGCATCCGCGTTGGGCGGCGACGCGGAGCCCGCCCATCCGGTGGAGCCCCCGGCCGCCGCCGCGGTGCTCGCGCTGTTCCGGGAGACGCTGCGACAGCCCGACCTGACCGCCGACACCGATTTCTTCGGCGCCGGCGGGGATTCGATCCTCTGCCTTCAGCTCGCCGCCAAGGCGAGGCGATCAGGGCTGGCGATCACGCCAAAGCTGATCTTCGCCCACCCGACCGCCGCGGCGCTGGCGGCGGCCCTGCCGGGCACGGCCGGTGCGTCGGCGACCGAGAGCGCCAGCGACGACGGCCCGATTCCCCTGCGGCCGATCCAGCGCTGGTTCCTCGCCCAGGAACAGCCGCGTCCGGGCCATTGGAACCAGTCCATCCTGCTGGAATTGTGGGAGCCGCCGGCCCCGGAAAGCCTGCGGGCGGCGCTGGACTGGCTGGTACGGCGCCATCCGGCCCTGTGCTGCGCCTTCACCAGGGACGAGACCGGCGTCTGGACCCAGCGGCGCCGGGATCCACGCCCCCTGCCGTTGCGGCAGGCCGGCCCGGTCCGGGATGCGGCGGCGCTCGCGGCTCTGCTGCCGGGCCTGCAACCGGACTTCGATCTGGCCGAACCGCCGCTGTTGGACGCCGTGCTGATCGAGGGACGCCCCGACGGCGGAACCGGGGAACCACCGGCCCATCTGCTGCTGTCCGCCCATCATCTGGTGGTGGACGGCGTCTCCTGGCGGGTGCTGGCCGAGGATCTATGGACTGCCTATCGCGCGCACCGCGACGACGGCCGCCTGCCCGACGCCGACGGGACCACGCATCGGGCGGCCCTGGCCGCCTTCCGCGCCAGCGCCGCCGCCGCCGAGGATCTGCTCGACCGCGCGCGCGCCTTCTGGAGCGGGCAATCCGGTGCCATGGTCGCCGCCGCGGCGGCGTTCCTGTCCAGAGCTGGAACGGGGGCGACGCCATCCCTGCTCAACCGCTACAGCGCCGAGCGGCATGACCGGCTGGACGCGGCGGCCACCGACCGGCTCGGCCCCAATCCGCGCGATGCGCTGCTGGCGGCCCTGTGCGACACGCTGGCGGAGTGGACCGGCCAGCCCGATCTGGCCATCGAGCTGGAAGCCCATGGCCGCGACGGGCTGGAGGGGGACGCCGCGACGGCCGTCGGCTGGTTCACCAGCCGCTACCCGCTGCTTGTGCGCTGGAAGGCCGGACTGTCGGCCGATGCCGGCCGCGCCGCCATCGCCGCCCAAATCGCCGCCGTGCCGGACGGTGGGCGCGGCTTCGGCCTGCTGCGCGACCGCGATGGCGGGCTGTCCGGTCTGCCGATCCCGCCGGTGGTCTTCAACCACCATGGCCGGCTGGCCGGCGGAACCGACGCTCCGTTGCGGCGGTCCCCGCTGCCGGTTCCCAACCAGCGCCACCCCGACAACCGCCGCATCCACCTCCTGGAGCTGGATACGGTGATCGAGGAGGGGGGCCTGCGGCTGCGCTGGGTCTGGCCGCGCGCCGCGACGGCGCTGGCGGAGCTGCCCGAGCGCTTCCTGGCCCATCTCAACGCCCATCTCAACGCCCATCTGGGCTCCCCTCCGGATGCCCGGCCGGACCAGCCCGACAGCGGCGGCGCTGCCGACCGCATGCCGCTGTCGCCGGTGCAGGCGGGCATGCTGTTCCATGCGCTGACCGACGGCGGACGCGGGCGTTATCTGAATCAGGTGGTCGTCCGGCTGGACGGGCCGCTGGATGCCGACGCTTTCCGCGCCGGCTGGCAAGCGACCGTCGACCATCACCCCGCCTTGCGCGCCGCCTTCGACTGGCCACGCGACGGCGAGCCCCATCAGGACATCGCCGCGCGGGCCGAGGTGCCCTGGCGCCTGCTTGACTGGAGCGGCCGGGCGGATGCCGGGAACGCGGTGCGCCGGGAGGCCGACCGCGACCTGGCGGCGGGGATGGATCTCACCCGGCCGCCGTTGATGCGGCTGACCCTGCTGCGGCTTTCCACCGACAGCCACGCGCTGATCTGGACACGCCATCACCTGATCGCCGACGGCTGGTGCACCGCCCGCCTGATCGGCGAGGTGGCGGAGCGCTACAGGTCGGCGCTGGCCGGCCACCCGACGGCGATCGACAGCCCACCCCCATACCGCCGCTTCATCGACTGGCTCGGGCGACGCGACGCCGAGGCCGGACGGAGCTATTGGGCGGCGCAGCTCGGCGACCTGACCGACGCCGCCCTGCTGCCGCGCGCGACGGTCGCCGGCGACGGCAGCCACCACCGCGAGATGTCGCTGGACGCTGGGCGGTTCGCCCGGCTCAGGCGGCGGGCGGCGGCGGCCAACGTGACGGTCAACACGCTGTGCCAGGTCGCCGCCGCCCTGGCGCTGGCCCGCCACACCGGCCGCGACGATGTCGTGCTGGGGATCGTCGGCGCCGGCCGGCCGGCCGATCTGCCCGACGCCGACCGGATGATCGGGCTGTTCATCACCACCACGCCGCTGCGCGTCCGCATCGACCGCAACGAGCCGCTCGACGCGCTGCTGCGCCGGGTCCAGCGGCGGATGAGCGAGAACCGCGAGCACGAGCACACGCCGCTCAGCGACATCCAGGCGGCGGCCCCGCTGCGCGACGCGCTGTTCGACACGCTGCTGGTGTTCGAGAACTACCCGCTGCCGCCCGGCACCGGCGACGGCCCGCTGAAGGTGACGCTGGAGCGGACCATCGAGAGGACCAACTACCCGCTGACGCTGGTGCTGATCCCCCGCGACACGCTGACACTCCGCCTGACCGCCGACCGCGCCGTCCTCGCCGACGCCATCGCCGACAGCGTCGGCGACATGCTGATGCTGCTGCTCGACCGCATGGCGGCGGATGACGGCGCGGCAACGGACGGAGCCGGACTGGACGGGTTGCTGTCGTTGCTTCCCGCCGACGACCTGTCGCGCCAGCGGGGATGGAACGCGACGGCGGTGGAGTATGGCGGCTTCGTGCCGCTGGGCCGGCTGCTGTCGGAACAGGCCGCCCGCAGCCCCGACGCCGTCGCCCTGCAATGGGAGGAGGCCGGACATGGTGCAAATCCCGGTGACCGCCTGACCGCCCGCCTCACCTACGCCGACCTGGACCGCCGCGCCAACCGCCTCGCCCATTGGCTGATCGCCGCGGGATGCCGCCCCGACGACCGCGTCGCCCTTTGCCTGGAACGCTCCCCCGAACTGGTCGTCGCCATCCTCGCCGCCCTCAAGGCCGGATGCGCCTGGCTCCCCCTCGATCCCGAGCATCCGCCCCAGCGCCTCGCCGCCATGGTCGCGGATGGCGGCGCCCGCCTCATCCTCGCCCACCAGCGGACCCGCGACCGCCTGCCCCCGGATCTTCCGCCAGACGGATGCGGCGTCCCCGTCCATCCGCTCGACCCCGCCGTCTCGCTCGCCGCCGGCTTCCCCGACCGCCTGCCCGACCGCCCGGTCGATCCGGCCCAGCTCGCCTACGCCCTGTTCACCTCCGGCTCCACCGGACGGCCAAAGGCCGTCGGCGTCCCCCAGGCCGGGCTGCTCAACCGCCTGCGCTGGATGCAGGACCGCTACCGCCTCTCCCCGGCCGACACCGTCCTGCAAAAGACACCCTACGGCTTCGACGTCTCGGTCTGGGAGTTCCTCTGGCCCCTGCTGACCGGCGCCCGCCTCGTCCTGGCCGGGCCCGGCGAGCATCGCGACGCCCGGCGGCTGAGCGAACTGATCGAGGGGCACGGCGTCACCACCCTCCATTTCGTCCCCGCCATGCTCCAGGTCTTCCTCGACGCCTTGCCGGACGGGCGCTGCCCGACCCTCGCCCGCGTCCTGTGCAGCGGCGAGGCGCTGCCCGCCGCCCTGCGCGACCGCTGCACCGCCGCCCTGCCCCAGGCCGAGCTCCACAATCTCTACGGCCCCACCGAGGCCTCCATCGACGTCACCGCCTGGGATTGCCGCAGCGAGACGGGGCCAAGCGTGCCGATCGGCCACCCCATCGCCAACATCCGCGCCTGGGTGCTCGACGACGCCCTCAACCCGGTGCCGGCCGGGGTGGCGGGCGAGCTGTATCTCACCGGCGTCGGGCTGGCCCGCGGCTATCTCGGCCGCCCCGACCTGACCGCCGCCGCCTTCCTGCCCAACCCGCTCTACGACCCGGCCGGCGACGGTCCCGACCAGCAGCGGCTCTACCGCACCGGCGATCTCGCCCGCCACCGCCCCGACGGCGCCATCGACTATCTCGGCCGCGCCGACTTCCAGGTGAAGATCCGCGGCCAGCGCGTCGAACTCGGCGAGATCGAGGCGGCACTCGCCGCCCTGCCGCAGGTCGCCGAAGCCGTCGTCGCAGCCTGCGGCGACAAGCGGGCGGACGGGCAAGCGGGCGGAGCCTTGTGGCTGACCGCCTGGCTGACCGCCAGGCCGGGCCAGTCCCTGCCCGATCCCGACGCCCTGCGCGCCGCACTGGCCGACCGGCTGCCGGACCATATGGTCCCCGCCGTCTTCGTCCCCCTCGACCGCATGCCGATCAACCAGAACGGCAAGATCGACAGAAAGGCCCTTCCACAGCCGGAACCCCCGCAATGCGGCGGCGAAGCGCCGGACGGGCCGGTGGAAACGGCCCTGGCGGCGCTGTGGAGCGACCTGCTCGGCCATCCCGTCGTCAGCCGCGACGCCCATTTCTTCCTGGCCGGCGGCCATTCGCTGCTGGTGCCGCGGCTGGTCGGCCGCGTGCAGGAACGGCTGGGGCGGGTGATCGATCTGGTCGCGGTGATGGAACATCCCGTTCTGCGCGATCTCGCCGCCCACATCGCCGCGCAACCGGCCACACAGCCCGCCACACGGCCGGAGGCCGTTCCGCCGGCCGCCTCCCGCAATGACAACGCGCCCGCAGGCGCCAGCTACGAACGGTTTGAGCTATGAGCCTCGAAGAGCTTCTCTCGTCCCTCGACCGCCAGGGCATCCGTCTGTCGGCCCGCGACGGACGGCTGGTGGTGGACGCGCCCGCCGGATCGCTGACCGAAGAGCTGCGCGGCCAGCTGGCCGCGCGCAAGGGCGATCTGCTGACCCTTCTGGACCGGAGGGATGACGTTGCCGCACCGGCCGGCGGGATGGCGGACGGGATGGCGGACGGGACGATTCCACGCCTGCGGCAGCGGTCCGGCATCCCCGCCTCCCCGGCGCAGCGGCGGCTCTGGCTGTTGCAGACGCTGGATCCGGAGGACTCCCGCTACAACGTCAATCTGCTGCTGGAGCTGAGCGGACGGATCGACGCCGCGGCGATCGCCCGCAGCCTCGACGCCCTGGCGGAGCGGCATGAGATCCTGCGGAGCGTCGCCCGCGAGGATGCCGGCGAGGTGGTGATCGACCTGCTCGACCGCATCGCCGTCCCGCTGGAGGACAGGAACGCCACCCCCGGCGAGGCGGATGCGCTGATCGAGGCGGCGATGGCCCGCCCCTTCGCCATGCGCCCGGCCGGACAGCCTGCCGGGCAGCCCGATGACGGTCCGCCGGAGCCGCTGCTGCGCGCCCTGCTGCTGCGGACCGGTCCCGACCGGGCGCGGCTGCTGCTGACCTTCCATCACATGGTCGTCGACGAGGAATCGCTGAAGATCCTGGCCCGCGACTGGAGCCGGCTCTACCGGCATCCCGAGGAGGCCACGGCGACGCCGGTGGTCCAGCATGCCGACGCCGCGGACTGGCTGCGCCGGCGCCTCGACGGCGCGGCGCGGGACCGGCTGCTCGCCCATTGGAGCGAGGCCCTGGGCGGCGAGCAGCCGGCCCTGACCCTGCCCGCCGATCCGGCGGCCGACCCGACGGCCGGCGAGCATGCCGGCGCCCGCATCGACCGCAGGCTGCCGCGCGCCACCGTCGAGCGCATCGGCCGGCTCTGCGCCGAGCGTCGCCTCACCCCCTATGTGCTGCTGTTGGCCGCCTATCAATGGACGCTGTCGCGCTGGAGCGGCCAGCGTGACCTGAGGGTGGCGACCCCGGTGTCGGAACGCAGCCATCCGGCGCTGGAAGGGGTGGTCGGGCCGATGATCAACACCCTGGTGATGCGGGCGCTGGTGACCCCCGGCATGACCGGGGCGGAGCTGCTGGACCGGACCCGGCGGACCGTCCTCGACGGCCAGCGCCACGGCGGCCTGCCCTTCGAGCTGCTGGTCGATCACCTGCGGCCGGCCCGCGACCTCCAGGGCGAGCCGCTGGCCCAGACCATGTTCAACTATCTACGCGGCGGGGAGCGCGCGACGCTGGAACTCGGCGACCTGACGGCGACGGCGCTGCCGGTGCCCGAACGCAGCGCCAAGTTCGACCTGTCGCTGTTCGTCACCGCGCCGGCCGGTTCCATCACGCTGTCCCTCCAGTACCGCACCGCCCGTTTCGCCGCCGCCACGGTCGAACGCTTCGCCGACCATCTGCTGCATGTCCTCGACGCCCTGCTGAGCGCCACCGACCAGCCGCTCGACCGGCTCGCCGCCCTTCCCGCCTCTGACCTGTCGCGCCAGCGGGGATGGAACGCGACGGCGGTGGAGTATGGCGGCTTCGTGCCGCTGGGCCGGCTGCTGTCGGAACAGGCCGCCCGCAGCCCCGACGCCGTCGCCCTGCAATGGGAGGAGGCCGGACATGGTGCAAATCCCGGTGACCGCCTGACCGCCCGCCTCACCTACGCCGACCTGGACCGCCGCGCCAACCGCCTCGCCCATTGGCTGATCGCCGCGGGATGCCGCCCCGACGACCGCGTCGCCCTTTGCCTGGAACGCTCCCCCGAACTGGTCGTCGCCATCCTCGCCGCCCTCAAGGCCGGATGCGCCTGGCTCCCCCTCGATCCCGAGCATCCGCCCCAGCGCCTCGCCGCCATGGTCGCGGATGGCGGCGCCCGCCTCATCCTCGCCCACCAGCGGACCCGCGACCGCCTGCCCCCGGATCTTCCGCCAGACGGATGCGGCGTCCCCGTCCATCCGCTCGACCCCGCCGTCTCGCTCGCCGCCGGCTTCCCCGACCGCCTGCCCGACCGCCCGGTCGATCCGGCCCAGCTCGCCTACGCCCTGTTCACCTCCGGCTCCACCGGACGGCCAAAGGCCGTCGGCGTCCCCCAGGCCGGGCTGCTCAACCGCCTGCGCTGGATGCAGGACCGCTACCGCCTCTCCCCGGCCGACACCGTCCTGCAAAAGACACCCTACGGCTTCGACGTCTCGGTCTGGGAGTTCCTCTGGCCCCTGCTGACCGGCGCCCGCCTCGTCCTGGCCGGGCCCGGCGAGCATCGCGACGCCCGGCGGCTGAGCGAACTGATCGAGGGGCACGGCGTCACCACCCTCCATTTCGTCCCCGCCATGCTCCAGGTCTTCCTCGACGCCTTGCCGGACGGGCGCTGCCCGACCCTCGCCCGCGTCCTGTGCAGCGGCGAGGCGCTGCCCGCCGCCCTGCGCGACCGCTGCACCGCCGCCCTGCCCCAGGCCGAGCTCCACAATCTCTACGGCCCCACCGAGGCCTCCATCGACGTCACCGCCTGGGATTGCCGCAGCGAGACGGGGCCAAGCGTGCCGATCGGCCACCCCATCGCCAACATCCGCGCCTGGGTGCTCGACGACGCCCTCAACCCGGTGCCGGCCGGGGTGGCGGGCGAGCTGTATCTCACCGGCGTCGGGCTGGCCCGCGGCTATCTCGGCCGCCCCGACCTGACCGCCGCCGCCTTCCTGCCCAACCCGCTCTACGACCCGGCCGGCGACGGTCCCGACCAGCAGCGGCTCTACCGCACCGGCGATCTCGCCCGCCACCGCCCCGACGGCGCCATCGACTATCTCGGCCGCGCCGACTTCCAGGTGAAGATCCGCGGCCAGCGCGTCGAACTCGGCGAGATCGAGGCGGCACTCGCCGCCCTGCCGCAGGTCGCCGAAGCCGTCGTCGCAGCCTGCGGCGACAAGCGGGCGGACGGGCAAGCGGGCGGAGCCTTGTGGCTGACCGCCTGGCTGACCGCCAGGCCGGGCCAGTCCCTGCCCGATCCCGACGCCCTGCGCGCCGCACTGGCCGACCGGCTGCCGGACCATATGGTCCCCGCCGTCTTCGTCCCCCTCGACCGCATGCCGATCAACCAGAACGGCAAGATCGACAGAAAGGCCCTTCCACAGCCGGAACCCCCGCAATGCGGCGGCGGCGAGGCCCGCAACGAGGCCGAGGGCATCCTCACCGCACTCTGGCGAAAGCTGCTGCGTGTCGACGGCGTCGGCATCCACGACAATTTCTTCGTGCTTGGCGGCGATTCCATCATCAGCCTGCAACTCTCCGCCCAGGCCCGGCTGCAAGGCCTGCATTTCGAGCCGCGCGCGGTCTTCCGGCACCAGACCATCGCCGCCCTGGCCGCCCATGCCGGCCGCGAACCTGTCTCCGTGCGCGCCGATACCGTCCCCGCCACCGGCCCGACGCCGCTGACCGGCATCCAGCGCTGGTTCTTCGACAGCTTCGATGACGGCGACACGTCGGTCCCCGACCATGCCAACCAGGCGGTGTTGCTGGCCTCCGACACCGCCATCGACGAGGACGCCCTGCGCCGCGCCCTGGCCGGCCTGCTGGCCGACCACCCGATGCTGTCGGCCCGTTTCCACCGGGATGGCGCGGGGACCGGCGGATGGGTGCAGGAGATCCCGGCGACGCCGGCCCCGCTGTCGCTGCGCGCGGCCACCATCGCCGAGTCCGATCCGGAGCGCCGCCTCGCCGCCATCGACGCGCTGGTCGCCGCGACCCAGGCCAGCCTGTCGCTGGCCGACGGCCGCCTGATCGCCGCCGGCCTGATCCGGCTGGGCGGGGACGGCGACCGGCTTCTGCTGGCGATCCACCATCTGGCGGTCGATGGCGTGTCCTGGCGCATCCTGCTGGACGATCTCGCCGCCGGATATGCCGCAGCACTGGCCGGGCGCGGGGTGCCGCACCGTCCATCGTCGGTCTCCTTCCGCCAGTGGGCGCTCGAGGAGGAGACGAGGCGGACCGCCCTGGCCGCCGGCCCGCGCCTTGAGGACGAGGTCGCGGCACGTCCCGGCGGCCTGCCCTTCGACCGGCCGCTGCCGGCGGAAGGATGCCGCGTGCGCAACCAGCGCCGCCACAGCGTCACCCTGCCGGCCGAACAGGCCCGCCATCTCGTGCAGTCGGCCCCGGCCGCCTTCCGCGCCGGTCCCGAGGCGCTGTGCCTGACCGCACTGGCCCGCACGCTCCAGCGCTGGCGGATGCGCCGGGGGGTGGCGCCGGCTCCGCTCACCCTGTTCGTCGAGGGGCATGGCCGCGACCTGTTGCCGCTCGACAGCAGCCGGACGGTCGGCTGGTTCACCCGACTGCAACCGCTGCGCCTGCCCGTCGAGGCGGACCAGCCCCTCGCCGCCGCCCTGCTGGCGACCCGCGCCGCCCTGGCCGGAACAATGGCCGGAACATCCGGCTCCCCGGACTCCGACATCCCCTATCTGCTGCGCCGGGACCGCTCCGACGACGCGGCGGCCTCGGCGACCGGACTCCTGTTCAACTTCCTCGGCCATGTCCAGGAACGGGCGGGCGCCTTCCGCCGGGCGCCGGAACCGCTCGGTCATTTCCGCGCCCCCGGCAACCGCCTGCCCTTCGCCATCGAGGTCAACGCCTCGATGGGGACCGCCGGCCTGACGGTCAGCTGGCAGACGGCGGGCGAGGTGCTGGACGCCGCCACCGTCGACGCGCTGGCGGCCGACATGATGGCCGAACTCCACGCCCTGGCCGCCCTCTGCGCCGATCCCGGCGAGGGCGGCGCGCTGATCTCCGACTTCCCGCTCGCCGATCTCGCCCCCGGCGACCTCGACCGGATCGCGAAGCGCCATCCGCTTGGCCGGGTCGAGGACATCCTGCGCCTGTCGCCGATGCAGCGGGGCATGCTGCTCCACAGCCTCGGCGGCGATACGAATGACGGCGGCGGCCATTATGTCAGCCAGACGGTGGTGCGCTGCGAGGGCGCCCTCGACGCCGATCTGCTGCAACAGGCCTGCCAGCGCACCATCGACCGCCATCCCGCCCTGCGCACCGGCTTCCTGCTCGACGGGACGGCGCGGCAGATCGTTCTGCGGCGGGCGCGCTTCGCGCTGCGTTGGGAAAGCCTGCTCGACGCCGACGGGACGGAACAGGCAGAGGCGATGGAGCGCATCCGGCGCGAGGACCGGGCGGCGCTGGCGCTGGACCGGCCACCCCTGCTGCGCTGCTCGGTGCTGCGGCTGGCTCCCCGCGGCTTCCGCATCGTCTGGACCATCCATCATCTGGTGATGGATGGCTGGAGCCTGCCGATCCTGACCGGCGAGGTGCTGCGCCATTACGACGCGCTCCGCCGCGGCCTGGAGGCGGCCGACCTGCCCGCCCCGGTGCCCTACCGCGACTTCATCGCCTGGCTCGGCCAGCGCGATGCCGAGGCCGATGCCCGCTTCTGGCGGGAGGAGCTCGCCGGCTTCCCCGGCGCCACGCCCCTGCCGGGAGCCTGGACACGCGGCGGCCTCGGCTACCACACCGAAGAGCATCGGATGGAGGAGGCGGAACAGGGTGCGGAGGACCGGAACGGCGCCGCCCTGCGCCGGCTGTGCGGCGACCGCCGCCTGACGCTGAACAGCGTGATCCAGGGGCTGTGGGGGCTGGTGCTCGCCCGCCATGCCGGAGCCGCCGAGGTGACGGTCGGCGTCACGCTCGCCGGCCGCCCGGCCGACCTGCCGGGGGCCGAGCGCTGCCTCGGCACCTTCATCAACACCGTCCCGCTGCGCCTGCGCCCCCAGGCGGAACAGACACTCTCCGCCTTCCTGGAACAGGTGCAGGAGAAGGGCGCGCTCCTCGCCGGACACGGCCACGCGCCGCTCGCCGCCATCCGCGGCTGGGCCGGCAATCCCGACAGCCTGTTCGACAGCATCCTGGTGTCGGAGGCGCTGCCGCCCGGCGAGGCCGCCGGCACCGCCGGCCTCGTCCTGACCCGCGAGACCACGGAGGTGCGCAACAGCTATCCGCTGACCCTGCGCATCGTCCCCGGCGCGATGCCGCGGTTCGACCTGCTCATCGACCATGACCGCATCGACCCGGCGGTTCCCCGCCGGATGCTGGCCGACCTCCTGAGGCTGCTGGCCGGGTTGCCGGAGCTGATCGACCAGCCGCTCGGCGCGCTGTACCGCCGGCTGGCGCCCGCGGACGCGGGGATGCCGCCCGTGGCCGAGGCCGATTGCGCGCTGTCCCGCCTGCTGTCCCAACCCGGCGCGGCGATCGCCCTCGACGAGGCCGGCGAGCGGACGGACTACGCCACGCTGGCCGCCGCCGCCGGCCGGATCGCCGCCCGGCTGAAGGCGGCCGGCGGCGAGGTGGGCGGCGAGTCCGGCGGCGTGGTGGCGATCGTGCTGCCGCGCACCCGCCCGCACATCGAGGCGATGATCGCGTCCTGGTGGCTGGGTGCCGCCTGGGTCGCGCTGGATCCGGCCCTGCCGCCGGCCAGGCTCGGCTGGATGGCGGCCGATAGCGGCGCCACCGTCGCGGCCGGCGAGGGCGGGCGGCCGGACTGGCTGCCGCCATCCGTCGCCTGGATCGACCTCGGCGCACCGCCACCGATGCAAACCCCGCCCCCCGCCCCGGTGCGCGGCCTGCCGGACCGGGTGGCCTATCTGCTCTACACCTCCGGCTCGACCGGCCAGCCCAAGGGCGTGGCTGTCACCCACGGCAATCTGGTGGGCTATGTCGACGGCGTGATGCCGCATCTCGACCTGCCCGCCGGCGCCAGCCTCGCCACGCTCGCCACCGTGTCGGCCGACCTCGGCCTGACCAGCGTCTTCGGCGCCCTGCTCACCGGCCGCCGCCTATCCCTGGTCCCGCCGGAGCTGGCCTTCGATCCGCCGGGGCTGGCGCGCCATCTCGCCACCCATCCGGTGGATGCGCTGAAGATCGTGCCCGGCCATCTGCTCGCCCTGCTGGCGGTGGAGGATCCCGCGCGCATCCTGCCGCGCCGCTGCCTGATCCTGGGCGGCGAGAGCCTGCCCCCCGCCGCCCTCGACCGGCTGCGGCGGCTGGCGCCCGCCTTGCGCATCGTCAACCATTACGGCCCCACCGAGACCACCATCGGCGCCGCCGCCGGCCCGCTGGACGGCGACAGCGACGGCGACGGCGACCATATGACGCTGCCGGCCCAACTGCCGGTTGGACGGCCGCTGGACGGCGCCCGCGCCTATGTGCTGGACGGCGATCTGGAGCCGGTCGCCGGTGGCGCCGTCGGCGAGTTGCACATCGGCGGGCTCGGCGTCTCGCGCGGCTACCATCGCCGCGCCGGCCTGACCGCCGAGCGCTTCCTTCCCGACCCCTGGCTGCCCGGCCGCCGGATGTACCGCACCGGCGACCTGGTCCGGCGCGACGGCGACGGCCGTCTGGTGATCCTCGGCCGCAGTGACGATCAGGTGAAGATCCGCGGCTTCCGGGTCGAACCGGGCGAGCTGCGGCAGATTCTGGCCGGGCTGCCCGGTGTCGAGGATGCCGCCGTCCTGGTGGTGCAGGGTCCGGCCGGCGCCCGGCTGGGCGCGCTGGCGGTCGCCCCCCGCCAGCCGGCGGGCGCCCTTCTCGACGCGCTGTCCCGGCTGGTGCCGGATCAGCTGATGCCGGCGGAACTACGCTGCGTCGCGGCATTGCCGCTGACGGCCAACGGCAAGCTCGACAAGCAGGCGGCGGCGCGGCTGCTGGCCGAGCCGGCGGGATCCGCCGCGACGCAAGAGCCCCCCTCGGCCGGTGACGACCGGCTGGAACGCCTGACCGCCTTGTGGGCTGACATCCTCGGCCGGGACGGCTGCGGGCCGGACGATCACTTCTTCGGGCTCGGCGGCGATTCGATCCTGTGCCTGAGGCTGATCGCCCGCGCCTCGGCCGTCGGCATCCCGCTGACCGCGAGGCTCGTCTTCGAGAACCCGACACCGGCCCAACTGGCGGCGGCGCTGGCTCCGTCGGCGCCGGCGCGGTCTCCCGACGCGGCAGCGGCCGGACAGCCGGACACAGCCTCCACCGCCAGCTCCGTCGCCGGGCTGCTGCGGCCGCTCTGGGCCGAGCTTCTCCACAAGGAGGTCATCGCCGACGACGACCATTTCTTCCGTGCCGGCGGCGATTCCATCACCGCGCTGCGGCTGATCGCCATGGCGGCCCGGCAAAACCTCCGCCTGACCGCCCGCGACCTGTTCGAGCATCCGGTCTTCGCCGATCTGGTCCGCCATCTCGACCCGCCCAGGGCCGGTGCGCTGTCCGCGCCGGCCAACCCGCCACGAACGGAATCCCGGACGACGGAAGCCACGCTGGCGCCGATCCAGCACTGGTTCCTGGAAATGCCGCAGCCCCATCCCGACCATTGGAACCAGGCGGTGATGCTGGCGCTGCCCGAGCGGCCGGACGGGCTGGAGGGGACGGCGCTGGCCGCCGCGCTCGGCACCGCCGTCGCCGCGCTGGCGGCCTCCCAGCCGATGCTGCGCGCCCGTCTCGACCGGTCGGGGGATACGCCCCGCCTGACCATCGCCGACGGCGCCGACCCCCGCATCTTCGCCACCGTCGCCTGTGCCGACGAGGCGGCGGAGCGGGAGGCGGTGGCCGCCGCCCATGGCGGCCTGTCGTTGCGCGACGGCCCGCTGTTCCGCGTCGTGCTGCTCGTCCCCCCCGCCGGATCGACGCGGGAAAGCCGCCTGCTGCTGGTGGCCCATCATCTGGTCGTGGACGGCGTGTCCTGGCGGATCATCGCCGCCGAGCTTCGATCCGCCTTCACCACGGCGGCGCGCGGCGGGCGTCCGGCCCTGCCCGCCCCGATGCCCTTCGGCGACTGGAGCGCGGCGCTGGCCGCCCAGCCCGGCGACAGGCTGGAGCCTTCCCGCCGCTATTGGGCGGCGCTGGCCGCCTCGCCCGCCTGGGGGGAACTGGTGCGCGGCGCCGATCCGGGAACGCTGGCCGGCCTGCGCAAGGTCGAGCTGACCCTGGATACCAAACGGGCCGCCGCCCTCGCCCGCCTGCCGGAGGGCATCGAGGCGACCCTGCTCGGCGCCCTGGTCCGGGCGCTGGCGGAGTGGCAGAACCGAAGCGATCTGGTCATCGAGCTGGAAGGCCATGGCCGCGAGCCGGAGGCCTTCGGCGACGGGCCGCTGGCCGCCCTCGACCCCAGCCGCACCGTGGGATGGTTCACCAGCCGCTATCCGGTCCATCTCCGCGACGACCCGTCGCTGGCGGACGGCGAGCTGCGCGCGTCGATCCGGCGGCAACTCGATGCCGTGCCCGGCCGCGGGCTGGGCTATGGGCTGCTGCGCTACCTGCATCGGGATCGGGACCTGCCGCCGCATCCCCAACTGGTCTTCAACTATCTGGGGCAGGTGCGCAGCGAGATCGGAGGCGATGCCGGGGCCATCGCCGAGGGCTGGCGCCTGCTGCCCGACGCGGCCGGCCAGGCCCGCCATCCCGACAGCCGGCGGCGCCAGCTCATCGAGGTCACCGCCCAATTGCGCGATGGCGAACTGCACCTTGTCTGGTCCTATCCGGGCCGGCTGCCGCAGGGCCCCTTCGTCAAGGCGACGGCCGACCGCGTCCTCGACCTGCTCGACGGCATGGCGGCGGCGGCGGTCACGGAGGAGCCGGCGGCCGGGGCACGGGCGCAGACCGGCGGCATGGCCGCCCATGCGCCGGAACGGCTGCCGCTGACGCCGCTGCAACAGGGCATGCTTTGGCACACGCTGGCCGCTCCCGGCGAGGGCGTCTATGTCAACCAGACCGCCGTCCGGATCGACGGGCCGCTCGACATCACCGCCTTCACCGCCGCTTGGGAGGACACGGTGGCCGCGGAAGCCATCCTGCGCACCGGCTTCCATGCCGGCGGCGCCGAGGGTCCGGAACAATTCATCCTGCCGGCCGCCACCATGCCCTGGCGGTTGGAGGACTGGAGCGGGCGCGGCGAGGCGGAGGCGCGCTCCGGCCTGCATCGGTTGATGACCGACGATCGCGCCGCCGGGTTCCGGCTGGACGACCCGCCTCTGATGCGGCTGCATATCCTGCGATTCGCCGATGATCGCCATTGGCTGCTGTGGAGCCGCCATCATCTGATCGTCGACGCCTGGTCGACCGGCCTGCTGATCGGCGATGTCTTCCACCGCTACCGCAACCGGCTGGGGGACGGGCGGCCGGCACCGGTGCCGCGCCCGCCCTTCGCCACCTATGTCTCCTGGCTCGCCGGCCGCGACGCGGCGGCCGACGACGCCTTCTGGCGCGCCGAACTCGCCGACGCCGCGCCGCTGCCCGCCTTCCCGGCCGGGCCGAAGGATGCCGGCTTCGAGCTGGCCGACCACCGGCTGCCCGACGACATCGCGGCCGCGGCGCGGGCATTGGCCCGCGAGGCCGGGGTGACGCTGAACAGCGTGGTCCAGGCCGCCTGGGCGCTGGCGCTCGGCCATCGCACCGGCAGGTCCGACATCCTGTTCGGCATGACGACGGCCGGCCGGCCCCCGGCCCTGGCCGGTTCCGACCGCATCCTCGGCCCCTTCATCAACACGGTCCCGGTCCGCATCCGCCTCGACCCGGCCGACGGCGTCTGGACGCTGCTCGACCGGGTCCAGCGCCAGGGGCTGACGGTGCGCGAGCACGAGCACACCCCGCTGGCCGACATCCAGCGCTGCGCCGGCCTCCAACGCGGCGACAGCCTGTTCCAGTCGCTGCTGGTCTTCGAGAACGAAAGCATGGGAGAGGCGGTGGAGCTCGGCGCCGGCCTGCGCCTCGCCCCGCTGTCCGGCCATGAACGCACCAATTACCCGCTCACCGTCACCGTGCTTCCGCGCAACGGGCTGACCCTGCGCGTCGCCCATGACGGCCGCCGGATCGCCGGCCATGCCCTGTCGGCGCTTCTGACCGAGTTCGCCGGGATGCTGGGCGCCATGGCGGAGGATGGCCGGCGCCCGATCGGCACGCTTCCCCGTGACCGCTCCCTCTTCGCGGGCGGCCTGGACCAGGGCCCGCCGGTGGCGGCCGAGCCGGGCTGGTGGGTCGGGTCGGCGATCCTCGCCCGCGCCGACGCCGCACCCGACGCGGTCGCGGTGGAAACCGCCGCCGGCCCGCTCTCCTACGGCACGCTCGCCCGTTCCGCCAACGCCGTCGCCCGCGGCCTGCGCAAACGCGGCATCGGCCCGGAACAGCGCGTCGCCATCGCCCTGGAGCGCGGACCCGACCTCCTCCCAAGCATCCTCGGCGTCCTGCTCGCCGGCGCCGCCTATGTCCCCCTCGACCCGGCCCAGCCGCGAAGCCGCATCGCCGACATCCTCGATCAGGCCGATGCAAGCCTCCTCATCGCCCCGTCCGATGCCGCCATCGCCACCACCGCCATCGCCACCGCCACCCCCGACGCCCTCATCCAGGACGGCGACACGGCGGGTGACGAGGACGGCGGGAACGCGCCGCCGCCCTGCCCGCATCCCGACCAGGCCGCCTACGTCATCTTCACCTCCGGCTCCACAGGGCGGCCCAAGGGCGTCACCGTCCGCCATGCCGGCCTGTCCAACCTGCTGCGCGCCATGGCCGCCCGCCTGCCGCTGACCCCAAGCGACCGCTGGCTCGCCGTCACCACCGTCGGCTTCGACATCGCCGCCCTGGAGCTCTTCGCCCCGCTCATCGCCGGCGCCGCCATCGTCCTCGCCCCCGAGGCCGCCCAGCGCGACCCCGCCGCCCTGCTGCGGCTGGCCGAACGCCACGGCACCGGCGTCCTCCAGGCCACACCGGCGAGCTGGGCCATGCTCGCCGAACGCGACAGCCCGGCCTGGACCGGGCTGCGCGCGCTCACCGGCGGCGAGGCCCTGCCCGCAGCCCTCGCCCGCCGCCTGCTCGCCCGCGGCGTCAGCCTGATCAACGTCTACGGCCCGACCGAGACGACCATCTGGTCGACCGCCACCAGCGTCGACGGCGCCCTCGACGACACCGCCCCGGCGGTGCCGATCGGCGGGCCGCTCGACAACACCGGCCTCCATGTGCTGGACGGCGCCCTCAACCCGCTGCCCCCCGGCGCCGAGGGCGAGCTGTGGATCGGCGGCGACGGGCTCGCCCGCGGCTATCACCGCCGCCCCGGCCTCACCGCCGCCGCCTTCCTGCCCGACCCCTTCGCCACCACGCCCGGCGCCCGCATGTACCGAACCGGCGACCTCGTGCGCCGACGCGCCGACGGCGCGCTGGACTTCCTCGGCCGCGGCGACTTCCAGGTCAAGCTGCGCGGACACCGCATCGAACTCGGCGACATCGAGGCCGCCCTGCTCGCCCAGCCCGGCGTCGCCGCCGCCGTCGTCCGGCTGTGGGACGGCGGACCCGGTGGCGGGCCCGACGCCGCCTTCCTCGCCGCCTATGCCGCCGGGCCCGCCAACGCGCCCGATAACCGGCTCGACGGCGACCGGCTCCGCGCCGCCCTGGCCGAGCGGCTGCCGGCGGCGATGGTGCCGGCGGTGGTCACGGTGCTGCCCGCCCTGCCGCTGAACCCCAACGGCAAGATCGACCGCAACGCCCTGCCCAGGCCCAGCAAGCCGCGGGCCGCCACCCACGCCCCGCCACAGGGCGACACCGAGCTCTGGCTCGCCGGCATCTGGAAAACCATCCTCGGCATCGAGGCCGCCTCCGAGGCCATCGGGCGCGACGACGACTTCTTCGCCCTCGGCGGAAACTCCCTCTCCGCCACAAGGCTCGTCGCCGCGATCCGCGATCGGCTCGAACTGCCGGCGCCCTTCACCTTGCCGTTCCTTCATCCGGTTCTGAAGGACATGGCGGCGGAGTTGCAGGCGGCCGGGCGGCGGGATGGCGAAACGCTGGTCACGCTCCAAGCCGGCCGGCCGGAGGCCGCGCCGCCGCTGTTCCTGTTCCATCCGGCCGGCGGCCATGTCCGCTCCTACGTCCCCCTGGTCCAGTTCCTGGCCGCCGATGTCACGGTGCATGGCCTGCAATCGCCCCAACTGGCCGACCCCGCCGTCCAGCCGGGCTCGATCGACCAGCTCGCCGATCTCTATACCGATCTGATCCGCCGCCGGCAGCCGGACGGGCCCTACCGGCTGTTCGGCTGGTCCTTCGGCGGCTGGCTGGCGACGGCGGTCGCCGCCCGGCTGGAGGCGTCCGGCGCGCTGGTGGAGTGGGTCGGCGTGGTCGATGCCCGCACCGATCTGCTCCGCGGCCGGCTCGACCTGCCCGACCTGCCGCTCGCCACCCCCTTCATCGCCTGCCTGGATGGGGCCACGCAACGCCGGCTGTTGGAGGCCCACCGCCCGGCCTGCGGCGAGCTGGAGCGCGAACTCGCCACCCTGCCGGAGGCGGCGCGCGGCGAGCGGGCGCTCGATTGGCTGCGGGCGACAATGCCGGCCGCGATGGACCGGCCGCGTGACCTGCAAGCGTTGCAGATGCGGTTGTTCATGGATTGCCACCGCTTGATGGGGGACTTCGCCTTGCCCAGGCTGACGGCTCCCCTGCATGTCTGGTGGGCCGATCAGACACTGTCCGACGCGCCGTTCCGCAAGGGTGCCGATCCCAACGAATGGGCGCGGGTTGGACAGACGACCGTCCAGGTGGTCGAGGGAGACCACCAGTCGATCCTGCGTGCCCGCGCGTTGGTCCAGGCCCTTCAAGCCCTGCTGAACCGATCCAAGGCGGCCGGAAGCCATTCGGCTTGAGTTGCGCCGCCGGGCGCGGGGGTTCACCCGCGCCCGGCGGTCAGGGCCTGGCCGGCGGCGCGGTTGCCCAACTTGATCGAAAATGAAAAAGGGCTTAGCCGTTGCTACGGCTAAGCCCTTGAATTCATGGCGGACCCGACGAGATTCGAACTCATGACCTCTGCCTTCGGAGGGCAGCGCTCTATCCAGCTGAGCTACGGGTCCATCGCTGGTGGAGGTGGAACATAGTGCAACGCCCGCGGCGACGCAAACACTAAATTCGCCGATTTTCCGAAGGCTTGCGGATGCCCCGCCCGCTCCCAATGCCGCTCTCCATGCCCCCTGCCTTCGGAGGGCGGCGCTCCATCCAAAACCGCCCATGGAAACGTTTTCATTCTTCATGAAACCGTTTTCGCGGCGTCACGAGATTGAAACACGCCATCGTCACTCTGCACCCGCGCCGGATCGGCCGGCGCCGGGAACATGGGCGCGGACAAGGGTGGCGAATGGTGCGGGACGGTGCGCGGATGACGGACAGGGGAGCCATGGAGCGCGTGGTGACGATCCGCGACGTGGCGGCGCGCGCCGGGGTGTCCATCGCCACCGTGTCGCGCGTCCTCAACGGCAGCGGCAACGCCACGCCGGAAACCATGGAGAAGGTGCGCGCCGCCGCCTCCGACCTGTCCTTCCGGCCCAGCACCATCGGGCGCAACCTGAAGGCGGCGCGCACCCGCACCGTCGGCGTGCTGGTGCCGTCGCTGACCAACCCGGTCTTCGCCGAAAGCGTCGCCGGCATCCAGGACGCCGCGGCGGAAGCCGGCTACAGCGTGCTGATCGCCTCCACCGACTATGATCCGGGCCGTGAGGCCCGCGCCATCGAAGGGCTGCTGTCCAACCGGGTCGAGGGGCTGGTGCTGACCGTCGCCGACGCCGACCGCAGCGGCTCGCTCGACACGCTGGACGAGGTGCGGCTGCCCTATGTCCTGGCCTACAACCAGCCGGAACGGGCGTCGCGCGCCCATGTGTCGGTCGACAATGTCGCCGCCTCCCGCGCCGTGGTCGAACGGATGACGGCGCTCGGCCATCGGCGCATCGGCATGATCGCCGGCCACTTCCGCCAGTCCGACCGCTCCCGCCGCCGCCATGCCGGCTGGCTGGCGGCGCTGGAGGCCGCCGGCCTGCGCCCCGGCCCGGTGCTGGATGTCGATTTCAACGAGTTGCGCCTCACCCACCGGTTGGCCCCCCTTCTGGAGGGGCCGGAGCGGCCGACCGCCTTCTTCGCCTCCAACGACATGCTGGCGCTCGCCACCATCCGGGCGCTGCGCGACCTCGGCCTTGCGGTGCCCGACGATGTGTCGGTCTGCGGTTTCGACGGGATCGAGGTCGGCCGGCTGATGACGCCCAGCCTCGCCACCCTGGTGCAGCCGGCCCGTGCCATGGGGGCCACCGCCTTCGAACATCTGCGCACCGGTTTTTCCGGCGAACCGCAAAGCCGCGCCGTGATGCTGCCCTTCACCCTGCGGCCGGGCGAATCGCTCGGACCTGCGCCATTCGACCCTGCGCCATCACCACCCTCGACCTGATCCGAACGCCTTCCCACCGGAGACTTCCGCCATCATGATCAAGCCGTTCCTGTTCGGCGCCGCCCTCGGTGCCGTCTCGCTGGCCGCCGCTTTCGCCGCGATGGTGACGCCCGCCACGGCGGCCGAACCGACCGCCATCTGCTACAACTGCCCGCCGGAATGGGCGGACTGGGCCTCGCAGCTGAAGGCGATCAAGGCCGATCTCGGCATCGCCGTGCCGTTCGACAACAAGAATTCCGGCCAGGCGATCGCCGCCATGCTGGCGGAAAAGGACAAGCCGGTCGCCGACGTCGTCTATCTCGGCGGGCCGGTCGGCATCCAGGCCAAGGCCGCCGGCATCGTCACTCCCTACAAGCCGGCGGGCTGGGCCGGGATCCCCGACGGGATGAAGGACGCCGACGGCAGCTGGTTCGCCATCCACAGCGGCACGCTGGGCTTCTTCGTCAACACCGAGGCGCTGGGCGGCAAGCCGGTGCCGCAGAGCTGGGCCGACCTGCTGAAGCCCGACTATTCCGGCATGGTCGGCTATCTCGACCCGACCAGCGCCGCCGTCGGCTATGTCGGCGCGGTGGCGGTCAATCTGGCGCTGGACGGCGATTACGCCAGCTTCGACAAGGCGATCGGCTGGTTCAAGGATCTCCAGAGGAACCAGCCCATCGTGCCGAAGCAGACCTCCTACGCCCGCGTCCTGTCGGGCGAGATTCCGATCCTGATCGATTACGACTTCAACGCCTACCGCGCCAAATACACCGACAAGGCCCCGGTCGCCTTCGTCATCCCCGCGGAGGGGACGGTGTCGATGCCCTACGTCATGGCGCTGGTGAAGAATGGCCCGAACCCGGACAACGGGAAGAAGGTGCTGGACTATGTGCTGTCCGACAAGGGCCAGACCCTGTGGGCCAACGCCTTCATGCGCCCGGTCCGGGCCGAGGCGATGTCGCCGGAGACGGCGGCCAAGTTCCTGCCCGCCGCCGACTACGCCCGCGCCCGCCCGGTGGACATGGTCCGCATGGCCGAGGCGCAGAAGGCCTTCATGGACCGCTACCAGGCGGAGGTGAAGTGAGCGCCTGCGCGCCCGATGCCCGTCTTCCCAACCGGCCCGCGGCACCGCCGCGGACCGGTCCGGGGATGACCGGCGAGCCGCTGCGGCTGGCCGCCCTGCTGGCGCCGGCGGCGGCGGTGTTCGCGGCCTTCTTCCTGCTGCCGCTGGTCCGCCTGATCCTGATCGGCGCCGGCGGGGCGGAGGGATGGTCGGCCTATGTCACCACGCTGGCCGATCCCGGCCATCTCGACAGCCTGGTCTCCACGCTGGCACTGTCGGCCGGGGTGACGGCGGTGACGCTGGCGGTCTCGACCATCGCCGGGCTGTTCCTGGTGCGCAACCAGTTTCCCGGCCATGCCCTGCTGGTGGCGCTGCTGACCTTCCCGCTGGCCTTTCCCGGCGTGGTCATCGGCTTCATGGTCATCATGCTGGCCGGGCGCCAGGGGCTGATCGGCACCATCACCCAGGCGCTGGGCGCCGGCAAGCTGGTCTTCGCCTACTCCATGGCCGGCCTGTTCCTCGGCTATGTCTATTTCTCGATCCCGCGCGTCATCCTGACGGTGATGGCGGCGGCGGAGAAGCTGGACCCGCGGCTGGAGGAGGCGGCGCGCTCGCTGGGGGCGTCGCCCTGGCGGGTGGTGGCCGACATCATCCTGCCGGCGCTGAAACCGGCGCTGATCTCGGCCGGCGCCCTGTGCTTCGCCACCTCGATGGGCGCCTTCGGCACCGCCTTCACCCTCGCCACCCGGATCAATGTGCTGCCGATGACGATCTATACCGAATTCACGCTCCAGGCGAACATCGCGGCGGCGGCGGCGCTCAGCGTCCTGCTCGGCGTCATCACCTGGGCGGC
Source organism: Azospirillum sp. B510 (assembly GCF_000010725.1). Taxonomy (NCBI): domain Bacteria; kingdom Pseudomonadati; phylum Pseudomonadota; class Alphaproteobacteria; order Rhodospirillales; family Azospirillaceae; genus Azospirillum; species Azospirillum sp. B510. The sequence continues at coordinate 1,037,355 of NC_013855.1, forward strand.
GCTGGCGGTGGCGCGCAGCGTCGCCGGCACCTCCGTCGCGGCGGCGGGGTGAGGGCGATGCGCAGCCTATCAAACCATGATCTTTCCAACCGCCGGGGTTGGGGCTTCTGGCTGCAACTGGGCTTCACCCTGCTGGTCTGCGCCCTGCTGACCGTGCCGATGGTGATGTCGATGCTGGCCGGTCTGACCGCCAACTATTTCATCGGCCTGAAAAGCGGCCTGACCCTGCGCTGGGTCGAGGAGGTGTGGCGGGTCTATTCCGGCACCATCCTGCTGTCCTTGCAGATCGCCTTCGCCTGTCTGGCCTGCACGCTGGCGCTGGGCGTGCCGGCGGCCTATGTGCTGACGCGCCGCCCCGGCCGGATCGCCCGGCTGGTGGAGGAGCTGCTGATGATGCCGGTCGCCATTCCCGGCCTCGCCACCGCGCTGGCGCTGATCGTCACCTATGGCGGCGTCGGCGATCTGCGCGGCAGCTGGCTGTTCATCCTGATCGGCCATGTGCTGTTCACCCTGCCCTTCATGGTGCGCGCCGTGCTGGCGGTGATGGGCTCCATCGACCTGACGACGCTGGAGGAGGGGGCGGCCAGCCTGGGCGCCGGCTTCGCGCGCCGCTTCGCCACGGTGGTGCTGCCCAACTGCCGCTCCGGCATCCTCGCCGGGTCGCTGATGGTGCTGACCCTGTCGGTCGGCGAGTTCAACCTGACCTGGCTGCTGCACACGCCGTTGACCAAGACGCTGCCGGTCGGGCTGGCCGACAGCTACGCCTCGCTGCGGATCGAGATCGGCAGCGCCTACACCCTCGTCTTTTTCCTGATGATCGTGCCCAGCCTGATCCTGATGCAGGGTCTGGCCCGCCGCGGCCGTCCGTCCGTTTGAGGCCCCCTCCGATGCCCGATGCCCAGATGCCCGACAGCTTCCATCTCGACGCCGTGCCGATCCGCCTGGAGCGCTGCGGCAAGACCTTCGCCGGCGGCGCCCGCGCGCTGGAGCCGCTGGACCTGACCATCCGCGGCGGCGAGACCGTCGTCTTCCTGGGCCCGAGCGGCTGCGGCAAGACCACGACGCTGCGCATCATCGCCGGGCTGGAAAGCCCCGATCCCGGCGGCCGGGTGCTGTTCGGCGAGGATGACGTCACCGCCCTGCCGATCGAGCGGCGCAATGTCGGCATGGTGTTCCAGAGCTACGCCCTGTTCCCCAACATGACGGTGGCCGAAAACGTCGCCTATGGCCTGAAGGTGCGCAAACTGCCCCGCGCCGAACGCGCCCGCCGGGTCGAGGAGATGCTGGAGCTGATGCATCTCGGCGAGTTCGCCGGGCGGCGGATCGACCAACTCTCCGGCGGCCAGCGCCAGCGGGTGGCGCTGGCCCGCGCCCTGGTGGTGCGGCCGCGCGTGCTGCTGCTGGACGAGCCGCTGACGGCGCTCGACGCCAAGCTGCGCGACAGCCTGCGGCTGGAGATCGACCGGCTTCTGCGCGGTCTGGGCATCACCGCCGTCTATGTCACCCATGACCAGGGCGAGGCGATGGCGCTGGGCGACCGCATCGTCGTGATGGCCAAGGGCCGGGTCGCCCAGGTCGGCACCCCGCGCGAGATCTATTATCAGCCGGCGGACGGCTTCGTCGCCGACTTCATCGGCACGATGAACCGGCTGGGCGGCACGGTGCGCGGCGGCATGCTGTCGCTCGGGACCGCCCTGCTGCCCTGGTCCGGGGCGGATGGCGCGGTCGAGCTGCTGGTGCGGCCGGAGGATCTGGCGCTGGCCGGCGAGGCCGACGGGCATCTGGGCGGCACCGTCGCCGCCGCGGTGTTCCTGGGCGACCGCACCCGTCTGGTGGTGGAGCCGGCGGACGGCCCGGCGCTGACGGTGGACACCGCCGGGCGCAGCGACCTGGGACGCGGCGACCGGGTGTGGCTGCGCGTCGATCCGGCGAGGCTGCTGGCGATGCCGTGAGTTCCAGCAACGCCGGGCTGGCCCCCAAAAAATCAAACACTCAAGTCCAGGCTCCCCCATGATCATCGTCCAGATCACCGACACCCACATCAAGCCCCACGGCCGCCTCGCCTACCGGCGCGTCGACACGGCACCCTTCCTGGAACGCGCCGTCGCCGCCCTGCTGGCGCTCGATCCGCGCCCGGACGTCATCCTCGCCACCGGCGACCTCGTCGATGCCGGCCATGCCGAGGAGTATGAGCGGCTGCTCGGCCTGCTGCGCCCGCTCGACATCCCGCTCTTCGCGGTGCCCGGCAACCATGACGAGCGCGCCGGCCTCGCCCGCGCCTTCCCCGATCTGGCGGCGCGGGTCGGCGGCGGCCGCTTCTTCCACTACACGGTGGAGGACTGGCCGATCCGCCTGATCGCCATGGACACCGTGCTGCCGGGCTCCGGCGCCGGCGAAGTCTGCGCCGAACGGCTCGACTGGCTCGACGCCCGGCTGGCGGAACAGCCGGAGCGTCCGACCATCATCTTCCAGCACCATCCGCCCTTTGACACCGGCATCGGCCATATGGACCGGCTGGGGTTGAGCGGCTCCGCCGAGATGGCCGCGGTGGTCCGCCGTCATCCGCAGGTGGAGCGGGTGCTCTGCGGCCATCTGCACCGGCCGATCCAGGTGCGCTGGGCCGGCACCATCGCCTCCACCGCCCCCTCCACCGCGCATCAGGTGGCGCTCGACCTGCGCGACGACGCGCCGTCGGCCTTCGTGATGGAGCCGCCCGGCTACCAGATCCACATGTGGCGGGCCGACACCGGCGTCGTCAGCCACACCGCGGTGATCGGCGCCTATGACGGCCCCTATCCCTTCTTCAAGGACGGAAAGCTGATCGATTGACCCGGTCATGCGGGTCGCTGTCACGCGCCTGTCATGGGCTTGGCGTAAGACAGGGCTCCCGGTCCAACGGAGATGACAGAGATGAAGGCGTTGCTCGCCACCCTCGCCACGGTGCTGACGCTGGCGCTCGGCCCCGCCGCCATTTCCGGGGCCGCGCAGGCCGATGGCGCCACCGGCAAGCTGGTGCTCTACACCTCGCAGCTGGAGCCGGACGCCCGCCAGACGGTGGAGGCCTTCAAGGCGAAGAACCCCGGCGTCGAGGTGGAATGGATCCGCAACGGCACCACCGAGCTGATGAACAAGCTGCGCGCCGAATTCACCGCCGGGGCGCCGCAGCCCGACCTGCTGCTGATCGCCGACGCGGTGACGATGGAATCGCTGAAGGCGGAGAAGCGGCTGCAACCCTATGACGGCGCCCCGGTGGCGGGCTACCGCCCCGGCACCCATGACCCGCAGGGCTATTGGTTCGGCACCAAGCTGATCACCACCGGCATCGTCTACAACACCGCCGCCCCGATGAAGCCGGTCTCCTGGCAGGATCTGCTGAAGCCGGAGGCCAAGGGCAGCACGGTGATGCCGAGCCCGCTCTATTCCGGCGCCGCCGCCATCCATATGGCGGCGATCAAGGCGCAGCCGTCGCTCGGCCTGGCCTATTACGAGGCGTTGCAGCGCAACGGCACCACCGCGGCCAAGGGCAATGGCGGCATCCTGAAGGATGTCGCCGGTGGGGCGAAGCTCTACGGCATGGTCGTCGATTACCTGCCGATCCGCGAGCATCTGAAGGGCGCCCCCGTCGCCTTCGTCTTTCCCAAGGAGGGCGTCAGTGCGGTCAGCGAGCCGGTGGCGATCCTCGGCACGGCGAAGAACCCGGCGGCGGCCAAGGCCTTCATCGACTTCCTGCTGAGCCGCGAGGGGCAGGAGCTGGCCTCGGCCCAGGGCTTCCTGCCGGCGCTGCCGGGGGTGAACCCGCCGCCGGGCTTCCCCGATCCGGCGTCCATCACCCTGCTGCCCTACGACCCCGCCAAGGCGCTGGCCGAGGACGACGCCAACAAGCGCGCCTTCGCCGACCTGTTCGGCGGGTGAGTGGGATGACGCGAAACATCCCTCTCCCGCCCCGGGAGAGGGCGTGTAGCCGACGGCCGCAGGCCGGACGAACACCGAAGGTGATCGTAGGCGGAGCGCTGTCGTGAGACTTGCGAACGACTGTGGGGCCCATGCAGAGCATGGGAAGGGTGAGGGATGGTCCAAGAATCCATCCGCTTCCGGTTCCTTGAATCACCCCTCACCCTCCCCACGCCTCTGGCGCGGGTCCCCTCCCTCTCCCGCGACGGGAGAGGGCCTTTACCTTCTCCTCGGCCTGCTGGTTCTTCTGCCCGTCCTGCGCCTGCTGTGGGAGGCCGGTGACGCGACGGTGCTCGCCCGCGTGCTGAACTCCCCCGCGACGTGGCGGGCCACCACCAACAGCCTCGCCATCGCCGCCGGGGCCACGCTGGCCGCCGCCCTGATCGGCGGCCCCTTCGCCCTGCTGGTCGGGTTGACGAACCTGCGCGCCCGCACGGCGATGAGCTTCGCCCTGATCCTGCCGCTGATGATCCCGCCGCAGATCGTGGCGATGGCCTGGACCCATCTCGCCGGATCCGGCAGCCCGATCCTGAAGCCGCTCGGCCTCGCCCCGCCGGTCGGAACGGCGAACCCGGCGCAGTCGTCCGCCGGCATGATCCTGGTGATGGGGATCGAACATGCGCCGCTGGTCTTCCTCGCCCTGCGCGCGGCGCTGCGCGCCATTCCCGGCGATGTGCTGGAGGCGGCGCGGGCGTCGGGGGCCGGGCCGTGGCGGGCGGTGCGCGGCGTGGTGCTGCCGCTCTGCCTGCCGGGGCTGGTCGCCGGCCTCGCCATGGCCTTCGTCGCGGCGCTCGGGAATTTCGGGGTGCCTGCCCTGCTGGGCGTACCCGCCGGCATTCCGATGCTGCCGACGCTGATCTACCGCCGGCTGGCGGGTTTCGGGCCGTCGGCCCTGCCCGAGGTGGCGGTGCTGGCGGCGGTGATCGGCCTCGTCGCCTGCCTGGGCATCGCCCTCCAGACCATCCTCCAGGCCCGCATCGCCAGCCGCCTGCCCGGCGGCGCCCGGCCGCTGGCGGCGGTGCCGCTCGGCCCGGCCCGCGCGCCGGTGGAACTGCTGGCCTGGGGCGTGCTGGCGCTGATGGTCGCCGCCCCGCTGGCGGCGCTGCTGGCGACCAGCCTCGTCAGCGTCTATGGCCTGCCCATCGGGCTCGGCACCCTGACGCTGGCCCATTACCGCGAGGTTCTGGCGCTCGATCAGGTCGGCCGCGCCTTTTCCAATTCGATGCTGCTGTCGGGAGCGGCGGCGGCGCTGCTCGCCCTGCTGGCGGTGCCGCTGGCCCATGCCATGGCGCTGACCGGCAAGACCGGGCGGATCGCGCTGGCGGTCGGGGTGCTGGTGGAACTGCCGCACGCCGTGCCGGGGGTGGTGCTGGGCATCGGCTGCATCCTGCTGTTCCTCAAGCCGCTGCCGGGGCTGGGCATCGGCCTGTACGGCACGCTGTGGATCATCCTGGCGGCCTATCTGGTCCGCTTCCTGCCGCTGGCCCTGCGCCCGGTGCAGGCCGCCTGCGCGGCGCTCGATCCGATGGTCGAGGAGGCGGCCCGCGCGCTGGGCGCCGGGCCGCTGCGCCGGCTGGCGACGGTGGTGGCGCCGCTGGTCGCCCCGGCGGCGGCGGCCGGCGGGCTGCTGGTGTTCCTGACCTGCTTCAACGAGCTGACCGTCTCCATCCTGCTATGGTCGCAGGGGCGCGAGACGCTGGGCGTCGTCGTCTATGCGCTGGAGGAGGGCGGCAGCCCGACGCTGGGGGCGGCACTGGGCGTCGTCGCCATCCTGGTCGTGCTGGCCGCCATGCTCGCCGCCGGGCTGCTCGGCCGCCGCCTGCCGCCGGGCGTGCTGCCCTGGCGGGGATGACGGGGACCGCGAACCGGCGTCAGTCCGGCAGACCCGCCGCCTTGCGCACCGCCTCCAGCACGGTCAGCACGTCGCGCGCCTGCTCGGCGGTCACCGGCAACGGCGCGCCGTCGAGGATGGCCGCCGCGACGCCCCGGTAGAAGGCGGGATAGTCGCCGGGGATGGTCGCCACCCGCCGCTCCGTCCCGTCGGCCCGGACCAGCAGGGCATGGTTCTCCGGATCATCCCGGCCCCAGCCCGGCTCCGTCGGCATCCGGCCGGCGCGCAGAGCCTCCTCCTGTCCATCCATGCCATGCTTGAGGAAGCTGCCGCCGTCGCCATGCAGCTGGAAACGCGGCCCCGGCCGACACACCACGGTTCCGCAATGCAGGATGGCCCGCATCGGCCCATAGCCCAGCACGATATGGAACCAATCGTCGACCCGCGCGTCCGGCCGCTGGGCGCCGACATCGGCGAGGATGCGGTCGGGCATGCCGAACAGGGTCAGCGCCTGATCGATCAGATGGGCGCCGAGATCGAACAGCACACCCGACCCGGCCAGCGTCTGTTCGCGCCAGCCCTGCTTGATCTGTGGGCGGAAGCGGTCGTAATGCGCCTCGTAATGATAGGGCCGGCCGATCTCCCCCGTCTCCAGGCAGGCGCGCAGGGTGAGGAAATCATTGTCCCAGCGCCGGTTGTGGAAGACGGTCAGCAGCCGGCCCTGCCGCTCGGCAAGCCCGATCAGCCCATCGGCCTCCGCGGCGGTGGTCGCCATCGGCTTGTCGAGCACCACATGCTTGCCGGCCAGCAGCGCCGCGCGGGCCAGCGGGGCGTGGCTGGTGTTGGGGGTGGCGATCACCACGAGGTCGATGGCCGGGTCGGCGATCACCGCCTCCACCGTCGTCGCCTGCGCCCCCGGTACGCCGCGGCGGATGTCGTCGGTGCGCGAACTGGCGACCGCCGTCAAACGCAGGCGCGGTTCGCCGAGGATCAGCGGCGCGTGGAACACCGACCCGGCAAGGCCGAAGCCGAGCAGACCGACCGACAGGCTTTTCATCGTCGCGTATCCTCTTCCTGGTTCCTGGCGACCTGGGCCGGGCCGACCCCAGTGTAACGGTTGCGTAACAACGCGGGAGCCGGGAAAGCGCCGCGTTACCAAATTGTCCGCCCCATCCATCATCGGCGGCGTACAGTGACCGCCAAGCGGACGGCCGCTCGGGGAACAATTCCACCGCAGCGGCGCAACAGCAACCCGTCACGGGAGGGAACCACATGCGCGACCTGCATCCGTGTGCGACGCCGGCCCCAAATCGGTCCCGCAAGCCGGCGAGACCCGCACCATGACCTTGCAGAACTCATCCTACCGGCCCGCCGCCGGGGAGGCGGGGGCCGCTCCCGGCAGCGCCGCGCGGCCGCAGGCGGGCGGGCTGCGCGCCCTGGCGCAGCGGCATCTGTCGAAGCTGGTGGTCGCCCCGTCCTTCGCGGCGATCCTGCTGTTCGTCTACGGCTTCATCGTCTGGACGGTCTATATCAGCTTCACCAACTCCAGGATGCTGCCGTCCTACGATCTGGTCGGCGCCGACGCCTTCGCCAAGCTGTGGCGGATCGAGCGCTGGTATGTCGCCATCGAGAATCTGCTGATCTTCGGCGGGCTGTTCATCGGCGTCAGCCTGGTCATCGGCATCCTGCTGGCGGTGCTGCTCGACCAGCGCATCCGTGGCGAAGGGGTGTTGCGCACCATCTATCTCTACCCGATGGCGCTCAGCTTCATCGTCACCGGCACCGCCTGGAAATGGATCCTCAATCCCGGCATCGGCATCCAGCAATTCGTCCGCGACCTCGGCTTTCCCGGCTTCACCTTCGACTGGATCGTCCAGCAGGACACCGCCGTCTACACGCTGGTGATCGCCGCGGTCTGGCAAAGCTCCGGCTTCGTGATGGCGCTGTTCCTGGCGGCCCTGCGCGGTGTCGATCAGGAGATCATCAAGGCGGCCTATCTCGACGGCGCCAGCCTGCCGCGCATCTATTGGGGCATCGTCCTGCCGTCGATCCGGCCGGTGTTCATGAGCGCCTTCGTCATCCTCGCCCACCTCGCGGTCAAGAGCTACGACCTCGTCGTCGCGCTGACCGGCGGCGGTCCCGGCTACGCGTCGGACCTGCCGGCGACCTTCATGTACGAGATGACCTTCCGCCGCAACCAGATCGCCATCGGCTCGGCCAGCGCGCTGATGATGCTGGCGACCGTGGTGGCGATCATCGTGCCCTACCTCTATTCCGAACTGAAGGGAGGCAAGCGTGTCTAGCCTGACCTCCGCCCTGCCGCCGGCGCAGGGCACCGGCGCCCGCCTCGCCCGCTGGGGGCTGTACCTGATCCTCCTGCTGTTCGCGGCCTATTACCTGCTGCCGCTGCTGCTGATGATCACCACATCGTTCAAGAGCCCGGAGGAGATCCGCACCGGGTCGTTGCTGTCGCTGCCGCGCGACTTCAGCCTGGATGCCTGGAGCTATGCCTGGAACCGCGCCTGCATCGGCGCCGACTGCCGCGGCATGGCGCCCTATTTCCTCAACTCCATCGTCATCGTCGGGCCGGCGGTGGTCATCTCGACCCTGTTCGGGGCGCTGAACGGCTACGCCCTGACCAAGTGGCGCTTCCGCGGCGCCAACATCGTCTTCGGCATGATCCTGTTCGGCAGCTTCCTGCCCTCGCAGGTGATCCTGCTGCCGATGGCGCAGACGCTGGGCTTCCTCGGGCTGGCCGGCAGCGCCGGCGGACTGATCCTCGTGCATGTGGTGTATGGCCTCGCCTTCACCACTTTGTTCTTCCGCAATTACTATGTCAGCATCCCGGATGATCTGGTGAAGGCCGCGACCATCGACGGCGCCGGCTTCTTCCAGATCTTCACCAGGATCATGCTGCCGCTGTCGCTGCCGATCCTGGTGGTGACGATCATCTGGCAGTTCACCCAGATCTGGAACGACTTCCTGTTCGGGGCGTCCTTCGCGGCGGGCGGCGCCCAGCCGGTGACGGTCGCGCTGAACAACCTCGTCAACACCACCACCGGCGTGAAGCAGTACAACGTCGACATGGCGGCGGCGATGATCGCCGGCCTGCCCACCCTCGTCGTCTATGTGCTCGCCGGCAAATACTTCATCCGCGGTCTGACCGCCGGCTCCGTCAAGGGGTGATCTTCCGATGGCGACTCTCAGCATCAACAATGTCCGCAAGCAGTATGGCAGCGTCGAGGTCCTGAAGGGCATCGACCTGGACCTGACGGACGGCGAATTCCTCGTCCTGCTCGGGCCCTCCGGCTGCGGGAAATCCACCCTGCTCAACATGATCGCCGGCCTGGAGACGATCAGCGCCGGCGAGATCCGCATCGACCAGCGCGTCGTCAACGAGGTCCATCCCAAGGACCGCGACATCGCCATGGTGTTCCAGTCCTACGCGCTCTATCCCAACATGACGGTGGCGCGGAACATCGGCTTCTCGCTGGAAATGCGCGGGCAGGCCAAGGCGGAGCGCGAGGGCGCCATCCGCCGCGTCGCCAAGCTGTTGCAGATCGAGCATCTGCTCGACCGCAAGCCGGCGCAGCTCTCCGGCGGCCAGCGCCAGCGCGTCGCCATGGGCCGCGCCCTGGTCCGGGACCCCAAGGTCTTCCTGTTCGACGAGCCGCTGTCCAACCTCGACGCCAAGCTGCGCGTCGACATGCGCACCGAGATCAAGAAGCTGCACCAGCGGCTCGGCACCACCGTGGTCTACGTCACCCACGACCAGATCGAGGCGATGACGCTGGCCAGCCGCATCGCCATCATGAAGGAAGGGGTGGTCCAACAATTCGCCCCGCCGCAGGAGGTCTATGAGCGCCCGGCCAACATGTATGTGGCGAGCTTCATCGGCTCCCCCACCATGAATTTCGTGCGCGGCACCCTGTCGGCCGAGGGCGACCGGCTGGGCGTCAGCGTCGGGCGCGAGCGTGGCGGCTTCCTGCCGCTGTTCCAGGCGCCGGAGCAGGCCGGCCACTGGCTGGGCCAGGAGGTGATCCTGGGCATCCGTCCGGAGGCCATCACCTGCCACGACCCGGCGATCGCCGCCGGCAACCCGGCGCTGGTCAAGGTCGCCTGCGGCGTCAATGTGCTGGAGCCGACCGGTGCCGACACCATCACCTATGTCGAGCTGAACGGCCATGAGGTGGTCGCCCGCATCAAGCCGAGCGACCGGGTGGCGGAAGGCGGGACCGCCGACTTCATGATCGACATGGCGCGGGCGAACCTGTTCGACCCAAAGACCGAACAGCGGATCTGAGCGGCCCATCCGTGAGTTCGGGTCACAAGTGATGGTGCGGGAGAGGCGGTTTCCGGGTCGCCTCTTCCGCCTTATGTCCGCATCCAAAAGTAATGAATTGCGGCGGATCGGCTCAGGCGCCAATCAGCATGTCCAAAGCGGCGACGATGGCCGTGTCCTCAGCCAGCAAGTTACCGACTTGAGCGCCTAGCTCCGAAAGCGTCACCGCGCCAGCGAACTGAGTGACCATCACATGCGGCCGACCTTCGACGGAGAACACCGGATTGAGGCGCGCAGCCGGTAGCGGAGCCATTTCAGGTGGCAGCGGCGGAGCAACAAAGCGCGTGTTCAAGTCACGCAGGATGTCGGCCTGAAGGTCCAGCAGATAGCCCGGCCCATCCAACCGGCGATGAATGTCGAAACGAGCCATCAGTACGGCCGGCTCTTCGCCAGCGGAAGGCCGTGTGCCTCGACATAGGCATTGGATGACTGGATGGCCTCCCGATTCTCCTCCAGCCATTGCCTGTCGCGCAGTTCGGCGATCTGCTGCGCCAATCCGCGTTCGCAGGCGCGCGACACGTTGATGCCGAGGGTCTTCGCCTGCTCCAGCAAATCGCTGTTGAGACTTACGTTCGTCGCCCGCCGCGGCGCGGACACATCGAAGGAATAGCGCTCGCCGGCCACCAAAGCCTCCATGACAATGCGCATGAAGGATGCGCATGAGCGAGATGCAAATCAAGCCGCAACCACTCCAACGCAACCGGCACGCTCACAGCATCCGTGGCAGCGTCACCCTGACCCGCAGCCCGCCGCCGGCGCGGTTGCTCAGCTCGATCCGTCCCTGATGCGCCTCGACGATCGACTTCACGATGGACAGGCCGAGCCCGCTGCCGCCGGTCTTGCGGTTGCGGGAGCCTTCCAGCCGGACGAAGGGCTTGAAGACGTTGGCGATCTCCGCCTCCGGGATGCCCGGCCCCTCGTCGCAGACATCGACGACGATCTCGTCGGCGTCGGCATCGACGGAGACGGTGGCGCGCTCGCCGTACTTGATGGCGTTGTCGATCAGGTTGGCGAAGGCGCGGCGCAGGCTGGACGGACGGCCGGCGAGGCGGAGCTGGCGCGGCTGGTCGAAGCGGTCGCTGCGCTCCTCACCGCCCCCGCCGCCGAAGATGGTGCGGACGGCGGCGAAGCGCAACGGCGGGGGCTCATGATAGGTCACCGGGGCACCGGTGTCGGCGTAATCGTCGCACAGGCTCTGCAACAGGCTGGCGAAGGCGACCACCTCGACCTCCTCGCGCAGCACGTCGTCGCCGAGAAACTCCAGCGTCGCGGTGACCATCGCCGCCATCTCGTCGATGTCGGCCATTATCTTGGCGCGCAGCGCGTCGTCATCGACATATTCGGCGCGCAGCCGCAGCCGCGTCGCCGGGGTGCGCAGGTCATGGCTGATCGCCGCCAGCAGATGGGTGCGCCCCTCCATCAGGTCGCGGAGCGCGTTGCGCGCCTGGTTGAAGGCGCGGGCGAGCGAGGCGACCTCCTCCGGCCCATCCTCCGGCAGCGGCCGGGGGTGAAGGCGGTCGTGCGGGCGGGTCGCCTGCTCGGCCAGCGATTCCAGCGGACGGACCAGCCGGCCGGGCAGCCACAGCAGCAGCGCCAGCGCCAGCCCGAGGGCCGCCAGCCCGGCCAGCACCATTTCGAACGGCGTGGTCCGCGGCCGCCAGAAGCGCGGGCTGGCGAATTCCAGCCAGCCGCCGCCGGCAAGCTGGACATAGACGCGGGCGTCGCGCAGTTGGGCCGCCGTGTCCTCCGCCACCAGGGACAGCGCTTCCGCCAGCGTCCCCGCCGGCGTCTGGGCGCGGGCGGAACGCAGCGCCAGCAGGGCGCGCGGGGCGGCGACGAACACCGGTCGCGGTGCGTCGGCCACCCCGTCCAGCACCCAGCCGGACGGCACGGCCGGGGTGCCGGGTCCCTGCCAGGATACCGACAGGTCGGGCAGCCCACCAAGCGCCAGCCCCGGCCCGGCGGCCACCCCGTCCAGCACGGCGCGGTCGGCCGCCTCCACCGCCGCCGCCATCGCCGGTCCCAGCCGGTGGGCGGTCAGCAGCTCCCGCGCCCGGTCGTCCACCAGCCGCATGCCGACCAGCGCCCCGCCATGGGTCAGCGCCAGCAACGCCACCATCGCCGCCAGGATGCGGTGGCGCAGCCGTGCGGCGCCCAGGCGGGAGGCATACAGCCGGGCCGGCAACAGACGCTCAAGCGCCACGGCTTATCCCGGAGGAAACGGATTCGCCCTGGTCGACCACCGTCGCGGTGAACTGATAGCCGATGCCGCGCACCGTCTTGATCAGCCCGGAACCGCCCGGCCCCTCCTCCAGCTTGCGGCGCAGGCGGCTGATCTGGATGTCGATGCTGCGGTCGAAGGGGATCGAGGTGTCGCCGCGATGCTTCTCCAGCAGCTCGGTGCGCTCCACCACCTGGGGGGCGCGTTCCAGCAGCGTGCCGAGCAGGGCATATTCGCCCTGGCTCAGATGCACCACCACCCGGTCCGGCGTCCGCAGCTCCCGCCGTCCCTGGTCGAGCGACCAGCCGGCGAAACCCAGCACGCGCGGCCGTTCCCGCGCCGGCTCCGGCCCGCCGCAGCGACGCAGGATGGCGCGGATGCGGGCCAGCAGTTCGCGCGCGCTGAAGGGTTTCACCAGATAATCGTCGGCCCCGACCTCCAACCCGACGATGCGGTCGACCTCGCTGCCCATGGCGGTCAGCATGATGACCGGAGTCCCGGACTTGGCGCGCAGCGAACGGCACAGGCTGGTGCCGTCCTCCCCCGGCAGCATGAGGTCGAGGATGATCAGATCGACCGGCCATTGCGCCAGAACCCGCGCCATCTCGCGCCCGTCGCCGGCGGTGGAGACGCGGAAGCCGCTCTTGACCAGGAAATCATGCAGCATGTCCCGGATCTCGGGATCGTCGTCGACGATCAGCAGATGGCGCGCGCGCTCCATGGCGTCCCTTCCCTCTCCATCCCTGGCATTCTTCTTTGTTGGCGCGCAGTGTAGCCTCCCCGGACGGTCCGGGTACAGCCCGGCGCCGAGGCGCGAATGTAACGGTTGCGTAACAGCGGCGGGGCCGTGAAAAGGCGTTGTTACCAAATAGTCCGGGCATCGAATTGCACGCGGGATAGAGTTCCTCCAGCGGCCCGGCGGCCCGCAGCCGGGACCAACTCGAAGACAGCCAACTCGAAGACTGAACGAAGATAGGGAACAGGGGGAAATGCCCAAAATGTCCACTCTGCGCACATCCGTCCTCAGCATGACCGCGACCAGCATGGTTGCCCTGGCCACCGTGATGGCCGGCGCCCTGCTGACCACGCCCGCCAAGGCCGAGCCGGTGGTCGAGGTTCTGCATTACTGGACCTCCGGCGGCGAATCGAAGGCCGCGGGCGCGCTGCGCCAGGATTTCGAGGCGGCGGGCGGCAAGTGGATCGACGCGCCGGTCGCCGGCGGCGGCGGCGACGCGGCCAGCACCGTGCTGCGCTCCCGCGTGCTGGCCGGCGATCCGCCGAACGCCGTGCAGCTGAAGGGTCCGAACATCAAGGACTGGGCGGCGCAGGACAAGCTGGCGACGCTGGACGATGTCGCCAAGGCGGAGAACTGGGACGCCATCCTGCCGCCGCAGATCCGCGACGTGGTGACCTACAAGGGCCATTATTACGCCGTTCCGGTAAATATCCACCGCGTCAACTGGCTGTGGGTCAACCCGAAGGTCATGGAGAAGGCCGGCGTCGCCATCCCGAAGAGCTGGGACGAGTTCAACGCCGCCGCCGACAAGCTGAAGGCCGCCGGCATCATCCCGCTCGCCCATGGCGGCCAGCCCTGGCAGGAAGGCGCCCTGTTCGAGGATGTCGTTCTCGGCCTCGGCGGTCCCGACTTCTACCGCAAGGCCCTGGTGGAGCTGGACGCCAAGTCGCTGACCAGCGATACGATGGTCAAGGTGTTCGACCAGATGCGCAAGCTGCGCGGCTATGTCGATGACGGCTTCCCCGGCCGCGAATGGAACCTCGCCGCCGGCCTGCTGATGAACGGCCAGGCCGCCATGCAGATCATGGGCGACTGGGAAAAGGGCGAGCTGACCGCCGCCGGCAAGGTGCCGGGCAAGGATTTCGTCTGCGCCCACGTGCCGGGCCAGTTCGGCTACATCGTCAATTCCGACAGCTTCGTCATGTTCAGCTCGGCCAACGCCGACCGCGCCGCCGGCCAGAAGCTGCTGGCCAAGCTGATCCTGGGCAAGAAGTTCCAGGAGACCTTCAACGTGCTGAAGGGCTCGATCCCCGCCCGCCAGGACATGGCGCGCGACAGCTTCGACGAATGCGCGGTGAAGTCGATGGACGACCTGAAGACCGCCATCGACACCAACAGCGCCGTGCCGTCGATGGCGCATGAGATGGCGGTGCCCGGCGCCGTCCGCGGCGCCTTCCTCGACGTCGTCACCGCCCATTTCAATTCGACCATGACTTCGCAGGACGCGGTCAAGCGTCTGGCCGAAGCGGTCGATCTGGCGAAGTGAGTCTCCTTCCCGGCGTGCCTCTCTTTTCCTGGTGTTGCGCGTGACCTTGGAAAGCCCCTCTTCCCTCCGGAAGAGGGGCTTCTTTTGGTTTCGGCATCAGGGCGTGATCGCCACCTTCAGCACGCCGTCGCGCTGGTGGCCGAACAGGTCATAGGCCTCCTCGATCCGCTCCAGCGGGAAGCGGTGGGTGACCAGCGGCTTCAGATCGACCCGGCCGGAGGCGACCACCCCCATCAGCCGGCGCATCCGCTCCTTGCCGCCGGGACAGAGCGAGGTGACGATGGTGTGGTCGCCCAAACCGGCGGCGAACGGCCCCAGCGGCAGGCGCAGGTCGCCGGAATAGACGCCCAGGCTGGACAGCGTGCCGCCGGGGCGCAGCACGCGCAACGCCGCCTCGAAGGTCGCCTGGGTGCCCAGCGCCTCGATGGCGACATCGACGCCGCGGCCGCCGGTCAGCCGCATGATCTCCTCCACCGGATCGACGCCGCGGAAATCGACCACATGGTCGGCGCCCATCCGCCGCGCCATCTCCAGCCGCGCCGGCACGGTGTCGACGCCGATGATGGTCGTCGCCCCCTTCAGCTTGGCCCCGGCGGTGGCGCACAGGCCGATCGGACCTTGCGCGAACACCGCCACCGTGTCGCCGATGCGGATGTCGCCGCGCTCCGCCCCGGCGAAGCCGGTGGACATGATGTCGGGGCACATCAGCACCTCCTCGTCGGTCAGACCATCGGGAACGGGGGCGAGGTTGACCATCGCATCGGGCACCAGCAGATAGTCCGCCTGCGAGCCGTCGATGCTGTTGCCGAAGCGCCAGCCGCCCAGCGGCTTCCAGCCATGCCGGGTGCCGGCGCCGTCCTGGGAATGGCAACCGCACAGGCAGGCGTTGCTGTGGCCGCTGGGGGTGATGGCCCCGGCGATCACCCGCTGACCCTCCTGGTAGCCGGTGACGGCGGAACCGAGCTTCTCGATGATGCCGACCGGCTCATGCCCGATGGTCAGGCCGCGCGCGACCGGATATTCGCCCTTCAGGATATGGATGTCGGTGCCGCAGATCGTCGTCGTGGTGATGCGGATCAGCGCGTCGAGCGCTCCGACATCGGGGATCGGCTTGTCGTCCAGCACGATGCGGCCCGGTTCGGCGAACACCGCCGCTTTCATCATGACCATGGCGTCCTCCCATTCTGGTGGCCGCCGGTTCCGGAGCTGTTTGGCGCAACCATCGCAAACGGCCCTCGGCCGGCGCTGTGCTTCACGCCGGCCAGGGTAGCGCCGCCGGGGACGACGCCGCATTGATGCAGATTAATCGGCGGCCATCGACGGGACCGCCGCGACGGAGGTGGAGCGCATTCCGCTCGACGCGCGCATCCACGATGTGGCACAGGGACCGGACGGCGCGGTCCTGCGGCTGGCGCCGGCGAAATGACCGCCGAAAGATGGGCCCCGAAAGATGGGATCCCGAAAGATTGGACCGATGAGGATCCGCGACTACCGACCGTCGGACGCCCCGGCGCTGGCGGCTCTCTATGCCCGCTCCGTCCGTGGCATCGGCCCCCGCTTCTATGGGCCGGAGCAGGTGGAGGCCTGGGCCGCGACGGCGCCGACGGTGGAACGGGTGCGGGAAGCCTATGGCGACGGGCGCGTCGCCCTGGTCGCCGTGGACGGGGAGGATCGGCCGGTCGCCTTCAGCGACGTCGAGCCGGACGGCCACATCAACTTCCTCTATTGCGCGCCGGAGGCGGCCGGACGGGGCGTCGCCTCGACCCTGGTCGCGCGACTGGAGGCGAGGGCCCGCGCGCTCGGCCACCCCCGCCTGCATGTGGAGGCGAGCGAGGCCGCCCGCCCCTTCCTGCTGCGCCACGGCTTCACCCTGCTGACCCGGCGGGAACTGCGGATCGGCGACGTGCAGATCCACAATTACGCCATGGAGAAATGGCTGGCGCCGCGAGGAGCGGCTGCCACGGCGGCGCGATCGTGACGGACACCCCCCCGGCGTCGATCGGGGAATTTCCCGGAGAAGCGTGACCATCGCCGGAAAGCGATGGAACAGATGCGCAAGTCGTTTCGTTGAATCGGCAGCATCCGAGAGCATCGCTCTTGCACCCTGTCCATCCGATCATGGAGACGACACATGCCTATCCTGCTTTGGCTTCTGGGCGTTCCCGGAATCATCGTGATCCTGCTTTGGATGACCGGAGTCATCGGCTTCTGATTCTTCCGGTTTGACCGCTTCCCTCCCACCAGGGCCTCCGCCGGCGACAACGCCGCGGAGGCCCTTGGCTTTTCCGCGCCACCCGATCCGCCGGACGGACGCCGCCGGCGGTTATTTCGATAATCATCGAAATATCCTTGACGGCCAACCTACCATTCGTCATTTTGACTATTGTCGAAATATGGAATCCTGTGTGTCGCCATGGAAAAGAAGGACGTCCTGGCCGGGCTGGCGGCCCTGGCGCAGGAAACCCGGCTGGACATCTTCCGCCTGCTGGTGGAGGCGGGGCCGGAGGGGCGCGCCGCCGGGGCGATCGCGGAGGCGCTGGCGGTGGCGCCCGCCACGCTGTCCTTCCACCTGTCCAATCTCACCCAGGCGGGATTGATCATGCAGCGGCGCGAAAGCCGGTCGCTGATCTATTCGGCCGATTTCGACCGCATGACGGGCATCGTCGGCTTCCTGTCGGAAAACTGCTGCGGCCGCTCGACCAATCCCACCGCCTGCCTTCCGGTCTGCGCGCCGGGGGGTATGGAGGCCGCCAACACGGAAAACACCGCCGCCCCACGCCGCGGCTGCTGACGGTACGAAAAATGGAGCCGGGAATGACCGAAGGTCACGTCTACAACGTGCTGTTCCTATGCACCCACAACAGCGCCCGCAGCGTCATGGCGGAATGCCTGCTGAACCGCGAGGGCAAGGGGCGCTTCCGTGGCTTCAGCGCCGGCAGCCAGCCCTCCGGACGCATCAATCCCCAGGTCGGCGACCTGCTGGAGCGGTTGGGCTTCCCGACGGCCGAACTGCGCTCCAAAAGCTGGGATGAGTTCGCCACCCCCGGCGCCCCGCACATGGATTTCATCGTCACCGTCTGCGACAACGCCGCCGGCGAGGTCTGCCCGATCTGGCCGGGACAGCCGATCACCGCCCATTGGGGCTTCCCCGATCCGTCCGGCGCCCAGGGCGGCGAAGCGGAGAAGGCCGCCTTCGCCGCCACGGTGTTCGGCCAGATCCAGCGCCGCATCCAGGCCTTCGTCAGCCTGCCGGTCGCGTCGCTCGACCGCATGGCGCTGAAGCGGAGGATGGACGACATGGCGCGGACCGAGCCGTGAAGCGGGGAGAGTGTCCATGAGCGCCAACATCCAGCCTCCTCCGGCACCCCGTCCCGCCATGGGCACGTTCGAGCGCTATCTGAGCCTCTGGGTGGCGCTGTGCATCGTCGCCGGCATAGCACTCGGCCATCTGGTCCCCGGCCTGTTCCAGGCGATCGCGGCGGCCGAGATCGCCCAGGTCAATCTGCCGGTCGCCGTGCTGATCTGGCTGATGATCGTCCCGATGCTGCTGAAGATCGACCTCGGCGCGCTGGGGCGGGTCAAGGAGCATTGGCGCGGCATCGGGGTGACGCTGTTCATCAACTGGGCGGTCAAGCCCTTCTCGATGGCGCTGCTCGGCACGCTGTTCATCGGCCATCTGTTCGCCCCGCTGCTGCCGCAGGAGCAGATCCCCTCCTACATCGCCGGCCTGATCCTGCTGGCGGCGGCGCCCTGCACCGCCATGGTCTTCGTGTGGTCGAACCTGTGCGAGGGCGAGCCGCACTATACGCTGAGCCAGGTGGCGCTGAACGACCTGATCATGGTCTTCGCCTTCGCGCCCATCGTCGGGCTGCTGCTGGGCGTCGCGTCGATCACCGTGCCGTGGGGCACGCTGCTGCTGTCGGTGCTGCTTTATATCGTCATCCCGGTGGTCGCGGCCCAGCTCTGGCGGCGCGGCCTGCTGGCGGGCGGCGGTGAAGCGTCGTTGATGCGCGTGCTCGGTCGCATTCAGGCGGTTTCGCTGCTGGCGCTGCTGTGCACGCTGGTGCTGCTGTTCGGTTTCCAGGGAGAGCAAATCCTGGCCCAGCCGCTGGTCATCCTATTGCTGGCGGCGCCGATCCTGATCCAGGTCTATGCCAATGCCGCCCTCGCCTATTGGCTGTCGCGCCGCTTTGGGGTGGCGTGGTGCGTGGCGGCGCCGGCGGCGCTGATCGGTGCCTCCAACTTCTTCGAACTGGCGGTGGCCGCCGCCATCAGCCTGTTCGGGCTCGGCTCCGGAGCGGCCCTCGCCACCGTGGTCGGCGTTCTGGTCGAAGTGCCGGTGATGCTGTCGGTGGTGCGGATCGTCAAGAAGACCAGACCTTGGTATGAAGGACGAACGACCGCGTGATCCCCGCCTGTTCATGGCGCGCCCTGGTGGCTTCTTCGGTCATTCCCCACAACGCCTCATGATGTAGCTAAACTACATTTTATGTGTAGCGCGACTTGTTCGAGGAGATATCCAGAAAACTAGAGAATTTATAAGGAAATCCCTGCGGCGCCGACTCTCGCCAACTGATCTAGATCAATTCTCACGGCAAGTGGTAGGACCACTCTTGCGCGGCGATCGGGGCGGATGTAGGTTTCCTACATATCGCATGGAACCGAGAGATTCGGGAGTTCCGGGCCGGGAAACCGGCCGCATGGCGACACCCGACGGGAGACGCCCAATCATGGTCACCACCGTTAAGACCCTTGCCGACCTCAATGCCCTGATCGCGCGTGTGAAGGCGGCGCAGCAGCGCTTCGCCGACTATCCGCAGGAGAAGGTCGACCTGATCTTCCGCAGCGCCGCCCTGGCCGCCGCCAACGCCCGCATCCCGCTTGCCAAGATGGCGGTGGAGGAGACCGGCATGGGCGTGATGGAAGACAAGGTCATCAAGAACCATTTCGCCGCCGAATACATCTACAACAAATACAAGGACGACAAGACCTGCGGCGTCCTTTCCGAGGACAACGACGCCGGCATCCTCACCATCGCCGAGCCGGTCGGCCTGATCTGCGGCATCGTCCCCACCACCAACCCGACCTCGACCGCCATCTTCAAGGCGCTGATCGCGCTGAAGACCCGCAACGGCCTGGTCATCTCCCCCCATCCCCGCGCCCGCAAATCGACCTGCGAGGCCGCCCGCCTGGTGCTGGCCGCCGCGGTCGAGGCCGGCGCGCCCGACGACATCATCGGCTGGATCGACGCGCCGTCGCTGGAGCTGTCCAACGCGGTGATGCACCACCCGGACATCAACCTGATCCTGGCGACCGGCGGTCCGGGCATGGTCAAGGCCGCCTATTCGTCGGGCAAGCCCGCCATCGGCGTCGGCGCCGGCAACACCCCGGCGGTCATCGACGAGTTCGCCGACATCAAGCGCGCCGTCGCCTCCATCCTGATGTCCAAGACCTTCGACAATGGCGTCGTCTGCGCCTCGGAACAGTCGGCGGTGGTGGTCGACGCCGTCTATGACGCGGTGCGCGACCGTTTCGCCCATCATGGCGGCTACATCCTGTCGCCGCGCGAGGCCGACGCCGTGCGCAAGGTCCTGCTGACCGACGGCCATCTGAACGCCGACATCGTCGGCCAGCCGGCCCACGCCATCGCCGGCATGGCCGGGTTGAACGTGCCGCTCGCCACCAAGGTGCTGATCGCCGAGGTCACCGACATCGACGATGCCGAGGCCTTCGCCCATGAAAAGCTGTCGCCGACCCTGGCGCTCTACCGCGCCAAGGACTTCGCCGAGGCCTGCGACAAGGCCGCCGCCCTGGTGGCGCTGGGCGGCATCGGCCACACCTCGGTCCTCTACACCGACCAGGACCAGAAACAGGACCGCGTCCGCCATTTCGGCGACAGGATGAAGACCGCCCGCATCCTGATCAACACGCCCTCCTCCCATGGCGGCATCGGCGATCTCTACAATTTCCGTCTGGCCCCGTCGCTGACGCTGGGCTGCGGGTCGTGGGGCGGCAACTCGATCTCCGAGAATGTCGGGCCGCAGCACCTGATCAACAAGAAGACGGTGGCGAAGAGGGCGGAGAACATGCTGTGGCACAAGCTGCCCAAATCGATCTATTTCCGCCGCGGCTGCCTGCCCTTCGCGCTGGAGGAACTGCGCGGCAAGAAGCGCTGCCTGATCGTCACCGACCGTTTCCTGTTCGAGAACGGCCATGTCAACGACAGCGTGCGCGTCCTGAAATCGCTGGGCCTTGAGGTCGAGACCTTCTTCGAGGTCAGCGCCGACCCGACGCTGGCGGTGGTGCGCAAGGGCGTGGCGCTCGCCAACGCCTTCCAGCCCGACGTCATCCTGGCGCTGGGCGGCGGCTCGCCGATGGACGCGGCCAAGATCATCTGGGTGATGTACGAGGCGCCCGACGTGGCGTTCGAGGATCTGGCCCTGCGCTTCATGGACATCCGCAAGCGCATCTACACCTTCCCCAAGCTGGGGGTGAAGGCGCAGCTGGTGGCGGTGCCGACCACCTCGGGCACCGGGTCGGAGGTCACCCCCTTCGCCGTGGTGACCGACGAGCGCACCGGAACCAAATATCCGATCGCCGATTACGAGCTGACGCCGACGATGGCGATCGTCGACGCCAATCTGGTGATGGAGATGCCCAAGGGGCTGACGGCGGCCGGCGGCATCGACGCGGTGACCCATGCGCTGGAGGCCTATGTCTCGGTGGTGGCCAACGAATATTCGGACGGCCAGGCGCTCCAGGCGCTGAAGCTGCTGAAGGAGCATCTGCCCTCGGCCTACCGCAACGGGGCGCAGGACCCGAAGGCGCGCGAGCTGGTGCACAATGCGGCCACGCTGGCCGGCATCGCCTTCGCCAACGCCTTCCTCGGCGTCTGCCATTCGATGGCGCACAAGCTGGGGGCGGAGTTCCACATCCCGCACGGCATCGCCAACGCCCTGCTGATCGCCAACGTCATCCGCTACAACGCGGCGGACATCCCGACCAAGCAGACGGCGTTCAGCCAGTATGACCGGCCCAAGGGGGTGGCGCGCTATGCCCAGATCGCCCGCCACCTCGATCTCGGCGGCAGCCGCGACCATGAGCGGGTCGAGAAGCTGATCCAGTGGGTCGAGGAGATGAAGCGGGCGTTGGACATCCCGGCCTCGATCCAGGCGGCGGGCGTGGCGGAGGCGGCCTTCCTCGCCAAGGTCGACGCGCTGGCCGAGGCGGCCTTCGACGACCAGTGCACCGGCGCCAACCCGCGCTATCCGCTGGTGGCGGAGATCCGGCAGCTGCTGCTCGACAGCTATTACGGCCGCGCCTATGCCGAACCGTCGGCCCAGGACGCGGCACCGGTCGAGGCCAAGCCTTCCGCGAAAGCCGCCCGCAAGGAAGCGGCGACGGCCAAATAACAATCCTTCATATCGAGGACCGGGATCATGAGCAAAGCGATCATGTGGGCCGAAGCCGATGCCCGCGGTTTTGAAACCGAATGCCTGTTCAACGAGGACAACCGCAGCTACGAGGTGCTGGTCTCCGCCAAGGGGTTGGGGGCCAAGGGTCTGGGAATTGGCCGGGCGGAGAGCTTTCCGGTGGTCGAGGACCCCGGCCTGGGCATGAGCCCCGCCGACCTGCACCAGTCGATCAAGCTGGCCGACCGGCTGGTGTGGGAGATGGAGCGCTCGCTGGGCGACCTCTGACACGGGAGGGGAACGGCGGCGACGCCGGTCCCCTGGAGAACGGAGCGGGGCGGGGTGCGACGGCATCCCGCCCCGTTTCCATGCGCGCATGCCGGCATAAGGGGAAAACACGGGATCGACACATTGCTGAAGATGCGGACTATCTGATAGGTCTGGGTGGCCGGACGCCGTCGCCCCGGCCCTCCACCCCGTTCCCGCTTCCCACCCCGGTTCCGCAGCCCTGGCGCCCGCCGATGTCCTCAGACCGCGTCCCTCCGTCCTCTTCCCCTTTGCCCGCTTTTCCCCTGGCCTCCGCCCCCCGGCTTCCACCCCCGCTTCGCCGCGCCGACCGGCTGCTCGGCCGGATCGTCGGGGCCGGACGCTGGCTGGTCTTCGCCGTGACCCTGCTGCTGTTCCTGCAATGGCCGTTGCGCGACCTGCTGCAAGCCTATTCGCGCGAGGCCAACGACCTCGCCCAGTGGCTGTTCGCGCTCTATGTCTCGATGGCCGTTCCCTATGCGACGCGGGCCGGCACGCATCTCGCCGCCGACAGCCTCGGGCACCGGCTGCCACGGGCGTTGCGGGCGAGGCTGGACAGGCTGGGCGCCCTTCTGGTGCTGCTCCCCTGGTCGCTGTTCATCCTGGTCACCGGCTGGGGGATGGTCTCCCGCTCCGTCCTGCAACTGGAAACCTTTCCCGACACCTTCAATCCGGGATACTTCATCGTAAAGGCCAGCGCTTGGCTCATGGCCCTGCTGACCCTGCTCCAGGCCCTGCTCGACACCGCGCGCGGGAGGAGTTGAGCATGGAGGCGGCGGGCCTGGTGATGCTGGTGCTGGTCGCGGCCTTGCTGACGACCGGCCTGCCGGCCTGGGTGGTGCTGATCGCGGTGTCCCTGTCCGCAGCGGCGCTGGGGGTGGCGGCCGGCGGGCTGGATGGCGGGCTGCTGATGGCGCTGGCGCCGCGTCTCGTCGGGTTGCTGGAGAACGACCTGCTCCAGGCGCTGCCGCTCTATGTGCTGATGGGCGCGCTGCTGAACCGCCTGCCGCTGGCCGGGATCCTGTTCCGGGCCGGGACGGCGGCGATGGGCGGCCACCGGTCGGGGCCGCTGGTCTCCGCCATGGGGCTGGGGGCGCTGCTGGCGCCGATGAACGGGTCGGTCGCCGCCAGCGTCGCCACCCTGTCGCGGGTGGTGCTGCCGCGTCTGCGCGCCCATGGCGTCCCCAATGGCCAGGGGCTGGCCGTGGTCTGCGTGGCGAGCACGCTGGGCGTCGTGGTACCGCCGTCGCTGGTGCTGATCCTGCTGGGCGACGCGATGATGCGCGCCCACACCGAGGCCGCGAACGCGATCGGCCCGGCCGCCGGACATGTCGTCCGGGTCATCAACACCCAGGACGTGTTCCGCGGCGCGCTCGCCCCGGCGGGACTGTTCCTGGCGCTGTGCCTCGTCCTGTCCTGGTGGAGCGGGCGGCGCCGGCCGGCGGCGGCGCCGGCCGGCGGCGGCGCCGGACGGGCAGGCCCCGGCCGAGCCGCCGCTGGGCCTCGTCGGCTGGGTGACGGCACTGGCGACGCTGCTGTTCGTCGGCGGGCTGCTGGCGGCGGTGGCGGCGGGGTATCTCTATGCGGTCGAGGCGGCGGCGATGGGGGCGGTGACCCTGCTCGTCTTCGGCCTCGCCAGCCGGTCGCTGGACCGCGCCGCGATGGAGGCGGTGCTGCACGACACCATGGCGGTGACGGGGGCGTTGTTCGCCCTGTTCGTCGGCGCCACCACCTTCACCCTGGTGTTCCGCGGCTTCGGCACCGACCGGCTGCTCGACGGGCTGGTCGCCGCCCTTCCCGGCGGCGGGGCCGGGGCGACGCTGGGCGTCATGGCGATGATCGCCGCCTGCGCCTTCGTGCTGGACGCCTTCGAGATCATCTTCGTCGTCATTCCGGTCCTGATGCCGCCGCTGCTGGTCCGGGTGCCCGACGCGGTATGGGTGTCGGTGCTGGTGCTGCTGACGCTCCAGGTCAGCTTCCTCATCCCGCCGCTCGGCTATGCGGTGATGATGGTGCGCGGCGCCGCCGGGGCCGGGGCCGGGGCCGGGGCCGGGGCCGGGGCCGGCGACATGATGCGCGGGCTGATCCGCGCCCTGGCCCCCTATCTGGCCGCACAGGCCGTGGTGCTGGGGGTGACGCTGGCGGTCCCCTCCTTCGTCCATGTGATGGAGCCGGCGGACGATCCCAACGCCGCGCCGGCCTTGAGCGACGAGGAGGCCAGGAACCAGCTCCGCTCCATGATCCCGATGCCGGCGGACGACGACTGACGGCATCGGCCGTCCACGCCCGCCGCGGCTGGGGTCTTTGTCACCTCCCGATCCGCGACCGCGGCAACGCCCCCGCGCCGGCGCGATGGAAAGCCGTGGGACTCCGGCAGAGGCAGGGCTGAACCGCGCCGGCTCCCCCTATGCCGCGCCGCGGCGGTCGGCTAGGCTGATTGAAAGAATCGGTTGCGGGACAGGTACCAGGATTGCTCGAAGACGATGATGCGCGGATCGCGATGACGACACCCATGACGCCCGCCCCGACCGCGCCGCCGATCCCCGCCCGCGAGGCGGAACGGCTCGCGGCACTCCAGCGATACGAGTTGCTCGACACCCCGGCGGAGCCGGCCTTCGACCAGATCACCCGTCTGGCCGCCAAGCTGCTGAAGGTGCCGGTGGCGCTGATCTCGCTGGTGGACCACGACCGGCAATGGTTCAAATCGCGGATCGGGCTGCCGGTGCGGGAGACGCCGCGCGAGCATGCCTTCTGCGCCCATGCGCTCGCCTCCGATGCGCTGTTCGTGGTCGGCGATGCCCGGCGGGACGATCGCTTCGCCGGCAACCCGCTGGTGACCGGCGACCCCAACATCCGCTTCTATGCCGGAGCACCGTTGCGCACAGCCGACGGGTTGGCGCTCGGCACCATCTGCGTGATGGACGACCAGCCCCGCCCGGCCCTGACCCCGGAGGAGGAGGAGGCGCTGCGCGACCTGTCGGCGATGACGATGGCGCATATCGAGGCGCGGCGCGCCGTCGGCTACCTGCATCCGGTCACCTCGCTGTCCAACCGCTTCCGCTTCCTGGCCGACCTCGATGCGCTGCTGGCGGCTCCGGCGGGGGGCGATGCGCTGGGAACGGTGGTGGTGATCGACACCGCGGCCTCCCAGCAATTCGCCGAACTGACCCGCGTGCTGGGGCAGACCTGCGCCGACGCCTTCGAGATCGATTGCGCCCGCCGCATCGCCGCCGGCCTGCCGGTACGGACCCGGCTCTATCACCTGTCGCCGGCCCGTTTCGCCTGCATCCTGCCGGAGCGGCCGGGCGGCGGGGCGGCGGCGGACGCTCTCCCCGCCATGCTCGGCCGCATCGGCGCGGCGCTGCACAACCCGTTCCTCTATGACGGCGTGCCGATCACCACATCGGCCGGCATCGGCTTCGTCTCCCGCCCGGAGCGGCCGGCGGAAAGCGTCGAGTTGCTGCGGGCGGCGACCAGCGCCGCCCACCAGTCCCTGGAAACGCGGAAGCCCTGGTGCGCCTATGACGCGGAGCGGGACCGCGCCGCCCACCGCAACTTCCTGCTGCTGCGCAGCCTGACCGAGGCGATGGGCGGGGACGGCCAGCTCCATATGGCCTATCAGCCGAAGATCGACCTGCGCACCGACCGGTGCATCGGCGCGGAGGCGCTGCTGCGCTGGACCCATCCGGAGCTGGGGCCGGTCTCTCCGGCGGAATTCGTGCCGCTGGTGGAACGGACGGCGCTGATGCGCCCCCTGACCGAATGGGTGATCGCCGCGGTGCTGGCGCAGGTAGCCGGTTGGCGCCGGCGCGGAATCGCCCTGCCGGTGTCGATCAACATTTCGATGCTGGACCTCGGCGCCGGCGATTTCGCCGACCGGGTGGCGGCCATGCTGGACAGCCACGGCGTGCGGACGGACTGGATCGATTTCGAGGTGACGGAAAGCGCCCTGATGACCGACCGGGCGGAGGTCGATCGCCAACTCCTCGCCCTGCGCCGGATGGGGATCGCGGTCGAAATCGACGATTTCGGCACCGGGCAGAGCGCCCTGTCCTACCTGAAGGACATTCCGGCGACGGCGGTGAAGATCGACCAGCGCTTCATCCGCTCGATCGCCACCGAGCGGAACGACCAGATCATGGTCCGCTCGACCATCGATCTCGCCCATGAGCTGGGCTATCTCGTCGTCGCCGAAGGGGTGGAAACGCGGGAGGCCTATGAGTGGCTGCGCCGGCACGGCTGCGATTTCGGCCAGGGCTATCTGATGTCCCGGCCACTGGCGCCGTCGGCCTTGGAGGACTGGCTGGCGGCGGGGGCCTTCCGTCCCGCCGCCCTGCCGGCCTGACGTGCGATCCGACGGAAGATCACATGCCTGGCGTCACGCCGCCGCGCGGCAGGCGGCGATGGAGGCGCGTTCGACCGCCGCGTAGAGGTCGAACGGGTCCAGCACCGGGATGCCGAGATCGGCTTCGAAGCGCTGCTGGTTCGGGCTGGCGGCGAAATCCTGCCGGGCGTCATCGCCCAGGTTGGACTGGAAGATGCCGGCGGCGCTGACCGGCAGGAAATCCTCGTACACCACCGGGTCGAAGCGGACGAGACCGGCCTCGATCAGCGTTTCCAGATCGCTCCCCGGCGCCGGGGGGGCCTTGCGTCCGGCCTCGGTCAGCGTATAGCTGAAATAGCCCAGCCCCTGGCGGCGGATCTCGTCCCAGCTGTCGGGGAAGGGGGCGAAGACCTCCCCGAGGGAGGCCATGTACCGCGCGGCGTTGGAGCCGTCGGCGGCCGGGGCGACGATGCGGCGGGACTCCTGCAACAGCCGGTCATAGAGCGCCCGCCCCTTCGGCGTCAGCGCGATGCCGCGCTGTTCGATCTCGCCGAAGCGGGCGGTATGGACACCCGGACGCCAGCCGTCGCCGCCGCCAGCGCCGGCCTGGAAATCGACCGGCTCGCTCAGCGCCTTGAAGGAGGTCTGGCGCAGCAGGATCGGGCAGCGCCGGGTCGGCGGGCCTTCCACCACCGCCTTCGGCGCGATGCCCTTTTCCGGCATCAGGCGCTGCACCGCGTCGATGTCGAGCGTGCGCGGCGTCAGATGGTTGATGTGCGGCCCCTTGAAGGACACCACGTCGGCGATCAGCCGATGGGCGTCATGCAGGCGCTTGTAGAGCTCCAGCGGCACATTGGCCCGGCTGTGCCAGCGGAAGGTCTCCAGCGCCTCGGCGACGAAACGGGCGGCGTCCTCCTCGTCCAGCCCGCCCTCGGCCTCGGCCTGTTCGATCAGGGCGAGACAGCCGGGGGTGAATATGCTGCGGGCCGCCAGCACCCGCTCCGCCTCCCCGCGCAACGCCGCGTCGGCGATCAGGTCGAGCCGCAGCAGCGAGGTGAAGACGCGGAAGGGGTTGCGGTTCAGCGCCGCCTCGTCCACCGGACGGAAGGCGGTGGAATGGACGGGTACCCCGGCCTCCGACAGGTCGTAATAGCCGACCGCCCGCATGCCCATCACCGCGAACAGCCGGCGCATGGTCGACAGTTCCGCCGCGGTGCCGAGGCGGATGGCTCCGTGGCGCTCCTCGGTGATGCGGTCGAGGCCGCCGCCGGCCTCCAGGCGATGGCGCTCCGCCGGATCGGCGGCCAGCACCGCCGCGTTCACCTCCGACACCAGCTCGACGAGCGTCTGATAGGCCGGCACCTCCGTCCGATACATCTCCGACATGGCGCCGGAGAACAGGCTGCGGATCGCATCGGGGCTCAGGATCGTCTGGACGCTCATTCCAAATCTCGCTCGCGTTGGCTTGCCGGACCGGTCCGGTCCCTTCCAGGCTCCAGCTATAGCAACGGCGTGCGGCGATGGATTGCGATTGTTTTTCCCGACTTCATGAGGAAAGCTCATGACCCTGGGATAGGCGGCACTCCGCCGTCTCCGCCAGGATCCAGTCGCGGAAGGCGGCGAGCGGCGGATAGCCAGCCCGTTCCGCCGGCCAGACGAGGTAATAGGCGTTCCCGCTCTCCATCGGCAGGTCGAGCGCCGGCACCAGCTGGCCCGACCGCAACTCCTCGCCGATCAGGAACAGCGGCGGCAGGGCGATGCCCAGCCCGGCGACGGCGGCCCGGATGGCGGTGGCGAACTGGTCGAACAGCATGCCATGGACGCCGTCGGCCGGGCTGTCATGACGGTCCAGCCAGCGCTCCCACGCGTCGGGTCGGCCGGTCAGATGCAACAGCGGGGCGAGGCGCAGCTCGGCCGGCTGGCGGAAGGCGAAACGGTCGCGCAAGGCCGGGCTGCAAACCGGACTTACGGTCTCGCGGCGCAACAAGGCCATCTCGCCGCCCGGCCAGTCCGGCTTGCCGCAATGGATCGCCGCGTCCACCGGGTCCAGCCGGAAATCGAAGGGCGCCATGCGGGTGACCAGATTGATGGTGATGCCGGGATTGCCGGCGAGGAAACCGGGCAGGCGCGGTGCCAGCCAGCGCGCCCCGAAGGCCGGCAGGACGGCGATGCTCAGCGTGCCGCCGAAGGGGTTGGCGCGCAGGTTCAGCGACGCGGTGCTGATCCGGCGCAGGGCGTCGCGCACCTCGCGCACATAATACTCGCCGCCGGCCGTCAGGCGGATGGTCTGGCGTTCGCGATGGAACAGCTCGACCTCCAGCAATTCCTCCAGCGCCTTGATCTGGCGGCTGACGGCGCTCTGGGTCAGGGAGAGTTCCCTGGCCGCCGCGGTGATGCTGCCGGTGCGGGCCGCGGCCTCGAACGCCGAAAGCAGCGCCAGGGAAGGAAGGAAGCGGCGGGGACTCCGCATCTCATTCTCACACGGAATGACTGGTTGAGGAAACATCACTTGGCCGGAGGGCGGTCGCAAGTCAATCATTCCCGTCATCATCGGGGCGGAGGCGGCCTGTTCGGCCGATGTTCGCGGCGGCGGGGTGTTTCCCGCCGGGAATGATCGGCGGCCGAAGAGCAGGAACGACAGGGACAAGAGGACGACAAGGGATGCAGAACGATCCGCGGTCGCACGGGCTTTGGGAACGCAGCGCGCCGGCCGCACCGCCGACCACCGCCTTGACCGGCCCGCTCACGGCCGACGTGGTGATCGTCGGCGCCGGCTACACCGGCCTGTCCGCCGCCCTGCATCTGGCCGAAAGCGGTGTGGACACCGTGCTGGTGGAGGCGGTGGAGATCGGCTTCGGCGGGGCCGGACGCAATGTCGGGCTGGTCAATGCCGGGATGTGGGTGATGCCGGACCAGCTGGTCAGCACGCTGGGACCGGTCCATGGCGAGCGGCTGATCGAGCTGCTGGGCGACGCCCCTCGCTCCGTCTTCGACCTGATCACCAAGCATGGCATCGCCTGCGAGGATGAGCGCAACGGCACGCTCCATTGCGGTGTCGGCACGGCGGGCCTGCGCGAACTGGAGCAGCGGGCGGCGATCTGGCGCAAGCGCGGCGCCCCGGTCCGCCTGCTGGACGCCAGGGAAACGGCGGAGAAGGTCGGGACCGAGGCCTATAGCGGCTCGCTGCTCGATCTGCGCGCCGGCACCATCCAGCCGCTGGCCTATGCCCGCGGGCTGGCGGCGGCGGCGATCGCCGCCGGTGCGCGCCTCTTCACCGCCAGTCCGGTGCGGTCGGCCGACCGGAGCGGCGGCAAATGGATGGTGCGGACGCCGGGCGGATCGGTGACCGCCGACTGGGTGGTCGTCGCCACCGATGCCTACAGCGTCGGCCCCTGGGCCCGGCTGCGCACCGAACAGGTCCATCTGCCCTATTTCAATCTGGCGACGGAGCCGCTGTCCGAGGCCATGAGCAAGGCCATCCTGCCGGAGCGGCAGGGGGTGTGGGACACCAGGCAGGTGCTGAGTTCCTACCGCTTCGACCGCCAGGGCCGGCTGGTGTTCGGCAGCGTCGGCGCGCTGCGCGGGACCGGCGGCGCGATCCATCGGGCCTGGGCGCGGCGGTCACTGGCCGCCCTGTTCCCGCGATTGGGACCGGTGCGTTTCGAAGCCGAATGGTACGGCCAGATCGGCATGACGCGGGACAATCTGCCCCGCTTCCACCGGCTGGACCGTAACGTCATCGCCTTCAGCGGCTACAACGGCCGCGGCATCGCCCCCGGCACCGTGCTCGGCCGCTGCCTGGCCGAGCACATCACCGGCCGGCTGCCGGACGCCGACATGCCGCTGCCCGACACGGCACCCGATACGGTGCCGGGCCGGGCGCTGCGCGAGGCCGTCTATGCGTATGGGGCGCAGGCCACCCATCTGGTCGGGGCGCGGCTGCCGGGGCGGTTCTGATCCCGCCGCCGCAGTGGGTCAGAGCCCCCAGGCGCCGCTTTCGGCCGGATCGACGACCTGGATGTTGTTCTCCACCGCCTTGACGCCGGGAACGCCCTCCGCCGCGACCCGCAGGGCGTCGCGCTGGGATTCGCTGCTGACGAAGCCCCAGAGCTGGACGGCACCGTTGCGGACGACGATGGCGTCATGCGAGCGGGAGTCCCAGGACAGCTCCTTGACGGCGGCGGCCACCCGCTCCTTCAGGACGCGGTCGTCCAGGGCGGCGGCGGGGGTTTCCGGCGAGACGCTGGCCAGCGCGCGCAGCAGGTTGGCGCGGCTGACGATGCCGACCAGCGCCCCCCGGCTGACCACCGGCACGCGCTTGATCCGGCGCGTCTCCATCACCCGCACCACCTCGTCCGGCGTGGCGTTCTCATCCACCGTCACGACATGGCTGGTCATGACGTCGGCGACCCGGCGGGCGTGGGACTTGATGAAATCCTCCGCCGGCACGGTGCCGCCGGAGACGAGGCCGAGCCACCAGGACCGGTGACGTTCCGTCCCCAGCTCGACCCGGCGCAGCAGGTCGCCTTCGCTGATGATCCCCACCACCTTGCCGGCGGCATCGACGACCGGCATGCCGCTGATGTTGTTCGCCAGCATCTTGCGGGCGGCTTCGGCGATGGTTTCTTCCGGGCCGATGGTGATGACCCGCGGCGTCATCAGATCGATAGCCTTCATCGTTTCTCTCCCCTTGAGGTCGTTGGCCGTGATGTCGTTTGACCAACGGAGCCTAGGAGATGAACAGTCGAGGGCGATTGATCTACAGCAATTCGGGACCGGGCTTTCCGCATGATGGAAAATACCGGATCCCGGTCCGCAATTTTGGGGCCGGTCAAGGAGATACCGGTATTTGCGGACGGAATGGCGTTACTCCGCACCATCCCCGTTCCAGCCGGCCATACGGCGTCCGGGCGATCGCCCGTGGCGACGGAAAGATGGATTCAGCAAAGGGAACAGCAACTGGACTGGGCACTGGAACGGTTCGGGCCATGGCCCGCGCCGTTCCGTATCCTCGATCAGCGGGCGGCGTCGGCGACCGTTACCGGCATCGACTTCACCATTTCCATGGCGACGGCGGCGGTGGCTTCGTCGGCGGCCAGGATAGCGTTCGGGTTGGTCATCGACAGCAGCGAAAAGGCGCCGAACAGGGCAAAGCAGACGACGATGCGGATGACGGCGAACTTGGCGGCGAACACGGCGGAGTCAGCGTCGAGCGTGGTCATGGCGGTCTTCCTTCAAATTCGGTTTCAAGTTCCGACGGCCGGTGTCGCGGCCTGTTGAGGAAGATATTGCCACGTTCCCGCATGCGCGAAAGCGGAGACATCACATTGCTGTTCTTGCCATTTTGCATCGCAGCATAGCGCTACGAAAGACATCATCCGGCATTCATCTGGACCGGACCGCCCCTTTCGCAGCGCTCTATGAGGAAATATGGACCTTTCGCAGCGCTATTACTGTGTGCCGCCTGACCTGATTTAAAACATCTGGTACGGCTTCGTCAAATGGCAAGACCGGGGACCGCAGCATCAGCGCCCCGGCGACAGCCGTTCGCCGCTGGCCTTCAGCGTCTCGATCATCTCCCGCTGCGCCTCCTCCGTCGTGTCGGCGGGGACGACGAAACAGATGGTGGCGATGCAGCGTCCGGCCGGATCGCGGACCGGGGCGGCAAGGCAGGTGGTGAAACGGTCGACCAGGGCGGTGGTGCGGACATAGCCCTGGGTGCGGGCGCGGCGGATGTCCTCCAGGAACTCGTCCTCGGCGATGCGGCGGCCGTCGGGCAGGATGAAATCATCGGGGGGGATGAAGCGGCGGATCTCGTCGGCATCCATGTGATCGACCAGCAGCCGGCCCGACGCCGTCCAGGGGATCGGCACCTTGATGCCGATCTCCGAGCTGATGCGGAACATGCGGCGGCCCGGTTCGTTCAGCACCACCAGATATTTGTCGCCGTCCAGGGTGCAGAACTGCGCGGTCTCCCCCACCGTCTCGGCGATGTGGGCGACCTCCACCCGCGCCTTGCGGATCAGATCGACGCTGTCGAGATAGTCGCTGCCGTAATAATGCATGGCCGGGCCGAAATAGACCGTGCCGTCGCCGTCGCGCAGTTCCAGCCAGCGCGCCTCGACCAGCGTGTTGACCAGCTCATACATGGTGGAACGCGGGGTGCCGGTATCGCGGGCGATGTCGGCGATGCGCGTCGGGCTGCGCCGGCTGTGCAGATGCTCCATCAGCGCGATGACGCGGTCGATGCCACGGGCGCGGCCCGTCGATTTCTCCTCCGCCTGCTTCACCGCCGCTTCGCCGTTCTTCATCTGATCCGCGCTCCCTCGTCTCCGCACAACCGATTAGCACGCGGATTTTCGGCTTGCCAGCGGTCTTTGTCCGATATACCGTTCGTTTGTCTGGAATACAAGACCGACGTCCGATATTTCGGACAAACGGTTCGGGAGACGGAAATGACAGGGATCACGCGACGTCTGTTCAACACCGCCCTCGGCACGACGCTGACCGCCGGCGGGCTTTCGACCGGCATTTTGGGGAGCTGGAGCACCGCCGCGCGGGCCCAGCAGGGCGGCGCCTCGGTGGTCACCGTCGCCACCATCGGCGAGCCGCCGACGCTGGACCCGGTCGGCACCACCTCCGACCTCGTCAGCATCATCACCCAGCACATGTTCGAGACGCTGTTCACCTTCGACGGCGACTGGAAGCTGGCGCCGCTGGTGGCGTCGGCCCTGCCGCAGGTATCGGCGGACGGCCGGACCTACACCATCCCGCTGCGCGGCGGCGTCACCTTCCATGACGGCGGCACCGTCACCGCCGACGACGTGGTCGCCTCGCTGGACCATTGGACCAAGGCCTCGCCGCGCGGCAAGACCGTCGCCCCGCTGGTGGAGAGCATCGCCGCCAAGGGTGCCGACACCGTCGTCATCGCGCTGAAGGAGCCCTTCGCGCCGCTGACCGCGCTCCTGGCGATGAACAACGGCGCCGCCGCCATCGTGCCGAAATCGGTCATCGACGGGCCGGGCGCCCTGAAGTCGCTGATCGGCACCGGCCCCTACAAGCTGCTGGAACACAAGCCCGACCAGTATATCCGGCTGGTCCGTCATGACGGCTACGCCTCCCCCGCCGGCACGCCCAGCGGCTATGCCGGCAGCCGCAAGGCCGTCATCGGCGAGGTGCGCTTCGTCCCGGTGCCGAACGCGGCGACCCGCGTGTCGGGCGTTCTCGCCGGCCAGTACCAGTTCGCCGACAGCCTGCCGGCGGAAACCCTGCCGCGCCTGACCGGCGCCGCCGGGGTCAAGCCGGTGATCGTCAAGCCCTTCGGCTTCCCGCTGATGATCATGAACACCAGGACCGGCGTGATGGCGAACCAGAAGGTGCGTCAGGCCGTGCTGGCGGCGCTGGAGCCGGGCGACATGCTGCTGGCGGGCCTCGGCGATCCCGCCTTCGTCCAGGCCGAGGGGTCGATCTACGCCCAGGGCACGCCCTATTTCGACGCGGCCAGCGCCAAGGCTTACGCCGACCACACCCCCGGAAAGGCGGCGGAACTGCTGAAGGCCGCCGGCTACAACGGCGAGCCGATCCGCATCATGACCTCGGTCCAGTACGAGTTCCTCTATAAGATGAGCATGGTGGCGCAGGCCCAGCTCGAACTCGCCGGCTTCAAGGTCGATCTCCAGGTGCTGGACTGGGCGACGCTGCTGCAACGACGCGGCGACGAGAAGGCCTGGGACGCCTTCTTCACCTACCACACCTTCGTGCCGGAGCCGTCGCTGATCACCGTGCTGAACCCCAGCTATCCCGGCTGGTGGGACAGCCCGGCCAAGCGCGAGGCGCTGGCCGCCTTCAACCGCGAGATGGATCCGACGGCCCGCAAGACGAAATGGGTGGCATTGCAGACTCTGTTCTACAGCGAGGTGCCGAGCGTCAAGGTCGGCGAGTTCTACAACCTCGCCGCCAGCAGCGACAAGCTGACCGGCTACACCCCGACGCCCTGGCCGTTCTTCTGGAACACCGACCTGAAGGGCTGAGGGCGGTTGGATAGCTCCCTCTCCGGATAGCCCCCCTCTCCCCCCCGGGGAGAGGGCCGGGGTGAGGGGGATGCACCGCGTGCCTTCCCAAGAATCCTCACCGCGCGTCCCCCTCACCCTAACCCTCTCCCCGGGGGGGAGAGGGGATTTTCTTTGGGACCGCAACCATGCTCGTTTACATCGTCCGCCGGATCGCCGGCATGATGGTCGTCATGCTGCTCGTCGCCATGGTGGTCTTCGTGATCGCCCGCGTGGTGCCGGGCGATCCCGCCGCCGTCATGCTGGGCTCCTCCGCCACGCCGGAGGACATCGCGGCTCTGCGCGGCCGGCTCGGGCTCGACGAGCCGCTGCTGACGCAGTTCCTGCTCTATCTCGGCCAGATCGTCCGCTTCGACCTCGGCTCCTCCATCTTCCTCAACCGCCCGGTGGCGCAGGCTCTGGCCGAGCGGTCGGAGCTGACCGGCCTGCTGACGCTGATGTCGGTGGGGATCGCCATGCTGATCGGCGTGCCGGTCGGCATCCTGTCGGCGGCCAGGCGCGGCGGGCTGATCGACCAGACCGCGGTCGGGCTCGCCATGCTGGCGGCGAGCATTCCCAGCTTCTGGATCGGGCTGACGCTGATCAAGTATCTGGCGGTCGACCATGCCTGGTTCCCGGTCGCCGGCTATGGCCCGCCCGACGCCGACCTGTTGGAACGCATGCGCCATCTGGTGCTGCCGGCCATCGCGCTGGGCATCCCCAATTCGGCGCTGATCCTCCGCTTCACCCGCACCAGCATGCTGGACGTGATGAGCCATGACTATGTCCGCACCGCGCGGGCCAAGGGGCTGCCGCCGCTGGTCGTGGTGCTGAAGCATGCGCTGCGCAACGCGATGATCCCGATCCTGACGGTGATCGGCCTGACCACCGCGGTGATGATCGCCGGCGCCATCGTGACGGAAACGGTGTTCGGCCTGCCCGGCGTCGGCAACCTGATCGTGTCGGCCGTGCTGCGCCGCGACTATCCGGTCATCCAGGGCGCCCTGCTGGTGGTGTCCGCCATCTATGTGCTGATCAACCTGACGGTCGACCTGCTCTATGCCGTTGTCGATCCCAGGGTCCGTTATTGAGAGGGAGGGTTTCCATGGCAAGCGTCCCCGCCGGTCACGCAGGGCAATCGCTTGAAGCGGCGCTTGACGCATCGAGTTTAAACGCGGTTGTGGATTCCCTCTGAAGGGCGGGCATGATTCATAGGAGCCTCCATTGATGGGAGGCAGGTATGGCGGAAGGGGCTGGCAAGTCGCTGTTGGATCACTTCTCGGCGCTGGAGGATCCGCGTCAGGCATGGAAGGTCGTATATCCGCTGCCGGAAATCCTGCTCCTGGTGCTGTGTGCCACCCTGGGTGGGGCGGAGAACTTTGTCGAGATCGAGGAGTGGGGCGAGGATCGCCTGGACTTTCTGCGTCGTTTCCTGCCCTACCGGCGAGGCATCGCCAGCCATGACACGCTCAACGACGTGATGAACGCGCTTGATGGCGAGCTGTTTTCGTCCTGCTTCACGGCGTGGGTGGACGGGTTGCGCGAGGGCGAGCCGGACATCGTCGCCATTGACGGCAAGACCTCCCGGCGCGCTCACGCTCGGGCTCAGGGGCGCAACCCGCTGCATCTCGTCTCCGCCTGGGCCAGCCGACAGCGGCTGGTGCTGGGCCAGCAAGCCTGCGAGGCGAAGTCGAACGAGATCACCGCCATTCCACTGCTGCTGGAGCGCTTGGCCCTGACCGGAGCATTGGTAACCATCGATGCCATGGGGTGCCAGACCAAGATCGCCCAAGCCATTCTCGACAAGGGTGCCGACTATCTGCTGGCGGTGAAGGGCAACTGGCCGATCCTGTGCGGGGAAATCGAGCGCTACTTCAGCGAGGCACGCGACGGCGTATCCGACACGTTCACCACCACCGACGGCGACCATGGCCGGATCGAAGTCCGCCACCATGTCGTCAGCCACGACGTCGACTGGCTGTCCACCGACCGCCGCTTCCCGGGCGAGCCCCGCTTCCCCGCCTTGACCAGCATCGCCATGGTCGAGGCCGACGTCGAGCGGGAGGGTAAGCCCAGCCGAGAACGGCGTTACTTTCTCTCCTCGGCACGCCTCGACGCCCGTCTCCTGGCCCACGCTGTCCGCTGCCATTGGCATGTCGAGAACCGCCTGCACTGGGTGCTTGATGTCGTCTTCCACGACGACCTCTCCCGCTTGCGGTCCGGCTTCGGCCCTCAAAACATGGCCGCCATCCGGCACATGGCCATAAACCTCATCCGAAAGGCCCCAGGCAAACAGAGCCTGACCGTCAAGCGTAAGAAAATGTCCTGGAACGCCGACTACCTCGAAACCGTCATCCGGCAGCGCGGCTAACGTCGGTCAAGCGATTGCCCTGGCCGGTCACGGCGGCGTTCCCCGTCCCTCCTCCGCAAAGGGCCGGAACAGCCGCTCGCCGGCCGCCCTGCTGCTGCGCCAGCTGTTCCGCCGCCGGCTGGTGGTGCTGTCGGTCCTGATCATGCTGGCGATCCTGGCGGTGGCGCTGCTGGCGCCGTGGATCACCCCCTTCAACCCGATGAAGATGGATATCCTCGGCCGGCTGAAGCCGCCCTCCGCCGCCCACTGGTTCGGCACCGACGAGTATGGCCGCGACGTGCTGTCCCGCGTGATGCTGGGCGCCCGGCTGTCGCTGCTGGTCGGCCTGCTGGTCGTGGTGGTGGCGACGCTGCTCGGCACGCTGCTGGGGCTTGCCGCCGGCTATGTCCGGCCGTTGGACGGGCTGCTGATGCGGCTGACCGACGCGCTGATGGCCTTCCCGGACATCCTGCTCGCCATCGCCTTCATGGCGGCGCTGGGGCCGTCGCTCTACAATGTCGTGCTGGCGCTCGGCATCGTCTACACCCCGCGCGTCGCCCGCGTGGTGCGCGCCGCCTGCCTCGTGGTGCGCGAGATGCCCTTCATCGAGGCGGCGACCGCGCTCGGCGCCTCCACCCCGCGCATCGTCTTCCTGCACATCCTGCCCAACCTGATCTCGCCGATCCTGGTGCAGGCCACCTTCATCTTCGCCTACGCCATCCTGACCGAGG
This sequence comes from Azospirillum sp. B510, assembly GCF_000010725.1. Taxonomy (NCBI): domain Bacteria; kingdom Pseudomonadati; phylum Pseudomonadota; class Alphaproteobacteria; order Rhodospirillales; family Azospirillaceae; genus Azospirillum; species Azospirillum sp. B510. Next base: position 1,075,153 of record NC_013855.1, read on the forward strand.
CGGCCTTGTCGTTCCTCGGCGTCGGCGTGCCGCCGACCACGCCGACCTGGGGCAACATGATCGCCGGCGCCCAGCAATATTTCCAGCAGGCCGACTGGCTGATCCTGTTCCCCGGCTGCGCCATCGTCCTGACCGTGCTGTCGTTGCAGATCGTCGGCGACGGGCTGCGCGACGCGCTCGACCCCCGGCTCCAGAAGGCGAAATGAGATGAGCGCCTCCCTCCTCATCAAGGGCGCCCGCGTCATCGACGGCACCGGCGCCCCCTGGTTCCCGGCCGATGTGCTGGTGGAGCGCGGGCGCATCGCCGCCATCGGCCCGATGCTCGACGCGCCCGACGCCGAACCGCTGGAAGCCCAAGGCCGCTTCCTCGCCCCCGGCTTCATCGACGCCCATTGCCATGACGACCTGATCCAGCTGCGCCAGCCCGGCCGGCCGGAGAAGGTGGCGCAGGGCGTCACCACCGTGGTGGTCGGCAACTGCTCCTTCGGACTCTACCCGCGGAGCCCCGACAGCGCCGGCCCCTTGCGCGAGCATTTCGGCAACCTGCTGGGCACGGTGTCGGACCAGGAGAGCTTCGCCGACTTCACCGCCTACCGCGCCGCCCTCGACGGGCGTGGCACCGCCATCAACCTCGTCTCGCTGGTCGGCCACGCGGCACTCCGCCTCGCCGTCATGGGCTGGGAAAACCGCGCCGCCACGGCGCAGGAGCGCGAGGCGATGGCGGCATTGCTGGCCGAGCAGTTGCGCCAGGGCGCGCACGGCCTGTCGCTCGGCCTGGTCTATCCGCCCAGCGCCTGGGCCGACCGCGCCGAGCTGGTGCGGCTGGCCGAGGTGGTGGCGGCGCATGGCGCGCTGCTGACCGCCCATGTCCGCTCCTACGAGGGCGGGCTGATCGCCTCGGTCGACGAGTTCCTCGACCTGCTGAAGGCCGGCGGGGCGAGCGGCCTGCTCTCCCACCTGCAAGCCGCCGGACGGCCCTATTGGGGAAGCCTGCCGCGGGCGGTGGAGCGGCTGGAGATCGCGCGGCGGGACGGCACCGACGTCAGCTTCGACATGTACCCCTACCCGGCCGGCTCCAGCACCATCCTGCAACTGCTGCCGCCCTCGGCGCTGGCGGGCGGGGTAGAGGCCCTGCTGGCGCGCATGGCCGATGCCGACGGGCTGGCGGCTCTGCGCCGCGCGGTGGAGGACGGCGAGGCGCCGGGTGACGCCGGCTGGGAATCCAAGATCCGCCTGATCGGCTGGGAGAATGTCCGCATCGGCGGCGTCGGCGAGCCGGACCTGCGCACCCTGGAAGGGCTGTCGCTGGCCGAGATCGCCGAGGTCGCGACGGAGCAGCCCTTCGACACGCTGGTCCGGCTGGTCCGCGCCGACCGTGGCCGCACCAACATCGTCATGTTCCAGCTGGACGGGGCCGATCTGGAAACCGCGCTGTCGCACCCGCTGCACATGCTGGGATCCGACGGGCTGCCGCGCGAGACCGGCAAGCCGCATCCCCGCGCCTTCGGCAGCTTCCCGCGCTATCTCGCCCGTGCCCTGAACGGCGAGGGCAGGCTCGGGCTGGAGGATGCCGTGCGACACATGACCGCCGTCCCGGCCCAGCGCTTCGGCCTGTCCGAGCGCGGGCTGGTCCGGCCGGGGATGGTGGCCGACCTGACCCTGTTCACCGCCGACGTCGCCGACCGCGCGACCTTCCAGAGCCCGACCCTGCCGCCGCACGGCATCACCGACGTGCTGGTCGCCGGACAGCCCGTCCTGCGCGGCGGCGAACATACCGGGGCGCGGCCGGGCAGGACCCTGACCCGCAACCGACCCGTCCGGAACAACCCTTTCCAATCAGCGAGGACCGAATGACCAACCGCAAGCCGATTTTCGCCGAAAAGGCGGTGAAGCCCGCCGGCCAGTACAGCCATGCCATCGTCGCGAACGGCTTCGTCCATGTGTCGGGCCAGGGGCCGCACCATCCGGAAACCGGCGCCCTGCCCGAGGATTTCGCCGGCGAGGTGCGCCAGACCCTGCGCAACCTCGAGATCATCCTGAAGGCCGCCGGCACCGACCTCGCCCATGTGGTGAAGGTCAACAGCTATCTCAGCGACCTCGGCCGCTTCCAGGAATACAACGCCATCTATGCGGAGTTCTTCCCGACCGAGCCGCCGGCCCGCACCACCATCGGCTGTCAGCTGAACAACATCCAGGTCGAAATCGACTGCGTCGCGGTGCTGCCGGCGGCGTAAGATCGCGGTCCCATGGCCGGTCCCGCCCCTCACGGCCGGGGTCGGCCCCTTTCCCACATCTGCGTTCCGGAGCGGTTCCATGCGCGTCGACGAACTCGACACCCCCGTCCCCGTCATCGACCTCGATAGGGTCGAGCATAACCTGACCAAGATGCAGGCCTACTGCGACCGGCACGGGTTGGCGCTGCGCCCGCACATCAAGACCCACAAGCTGCCGCAATTCGCCCGCCGCCAGATCGAGCTGGGCGCCGTCGGCATCACCTGCCAGAAGATCAGCGAGGCGATGGTGATGGCCGACGCCGGCTGCACCGACATCCTGCTGACCTACCCCATCGTCGGCGCCGGCAAGGTGGCGCCGCTGGCCGAGCTGGCCGGCAAGACCAAACTGACGGTGGCGCTCGACAACGCCGTCGCCCTCGACACCGTGGCCGCCGCCGCCACGCGGGCCGGCGTCGAGATCGGCATCCTGGTGGAGTTCGACAGCGGCGACGGCCGCTGCGGCGTGCAGACCGCCGACGAGGTGCTGACGCTGGCCCGCCGCGCCGCCGGCAACGGGCTGACCCGCTTCCGCGGCCTGATGACCTACCCGCGCGGCCCCCGCACCGTGCCCTTCATCGCCGAGGCGCGCAGCCTGCTCGACGGCGCCGGCATCGCGGTGGAGACAGTGTCGGTCGGCGGCACCCCCGGTTGCTGGGACACCCACGAGCTGCCGGGCGTGACCGAGCTGCGCGTCGGCACCTACATCTATCACGACCGCGCCACCGTCGGCGCCGGGGTGGCGACGCTGGACGAATGCGCCGTGCATGTCCGGGCCACCGTGGTCAGCCGCCCGACCCCCGACCGCGCCGTTCTTGATTGCGGCAGCAAGACGCTGTCGAGCGACCGCGTCGCCCCGTCGGTGGGGGAAGGCTACGGCCTGATCCTCGATTACCCCGACGCGGTGATCGTCCGCGTCAACGAGGAGCATGCAGTGGTGGATCTGAGCCACTGCGCGACGAAGCCGGAGATCGGCGACCGCGTCCGCATCCTGCCCAACCATGTCTGCGTGGTGACCAACCTGCATGACCGCATGGTGGTCAGCCGCGACGGCGAGGTCGTCGGCAACTGGCCGGTTCCGGCGCGCGGCTGCACCCGCTGACATCAAATCCAGGATCCCGTCATGGACGCTGACCTCACGCTCGACATCCGCAACCTGCGAACCCACTTCACCGCCGATCCCGGCGTGTCGAAGGCGGTGGACGGCGTCTCCTTCGCCGTGCGCCGCAACGAGACGCTGGCGGTCGTCGGCGAATCCGGCAGCGGCAAGTCGGTGACCAGCCTGTCGGCGATGCGGCTGATCCCCTCGCCGCCGGGCATCATCGCCGGCGGCGAGATCCTGTTCCGCGGCCGTGACGGGCGGGTGCGCGACCTCGCCCGCCTCGGCGAGCGCGCCATGCGCGGCGTGCGCGGCAACGAGATCGGCATGATCTTCCAGGAGCCGATGACCTCGCTGAACCCGGTCTACACCGTCGGCGACCAGATCGGCGAGGCGCTGCGCCACCACCGGGGCCTCGACCGCCGGGCGGCGCGGGCGGAGGCGCTGGCCATGCTGCGGAAGGTCGGCATCCCGGCGGCGGAGCGGCGGCTGGACGAATATCCGCACCAGATGTCGGGCGGCATGCGTCAGCGCGTGATGATCGCCATGGCGCTGGCCTGCCGCCCGACCCTGCTGATCGCCGACGAGCCGACCACCGCGCTCGACGTCACCATCCAGGCGCAGATCCTCGATTTGATGCGGCGTTTGCAGGAGGAGACCGGCACCTCGATCCTGTTCATCACCCATAATCTGGGGGTGGTGGCGGAGGTGGCGCACCGGGTGGTGGTGATGTATGCCGGCCGCATCGTCGAGGAGGGCGACGTCCGCTCCCTGCTGAAATCGCCCCGGCACCCCTACACCCGCGGGCTGCTGGCCTGCATGCCGCATCCGGGCCAGCGCCGCGGCGACGGCGGCCGGCTGCACGCCATCCCCGGCAGCGTGCCGAGCCCGATGAACCGCCCGCCCGGTTGCAGCTTCGCCCCGCGCTGCGGGCTGGCCGAACCGGCCTGCACCGCCGCCGAACCCGTTCTGGAACCGGTCGGCCCCGGCCATGCCGTGCGCTGCCGCCGCTGGAGAGACGTGCAATGAGCAGCGATGTCGTCACCGATGCCGTGACCGGACAGCCCCTGTTGAGCGTCCGCAATCTGGAGAAGCGCTTTCCGGTGCGCGGCGGGCTGCTGCAACGGCCGGTCGGCTGGGTGAAGGCGGTGGACGATCTGTCCTTCGACCTGAACCGCGGCGAGGTGCTGGGGCTGGTCGGCGAATCCGGGTCGGGCAAGACCACCGCCGGGCGCGGCATCCTGCGGCTGATCGAGCCGACCGCCGGCTCCATCCGTTTCGACGGCCGGGAGATCACCGGCCTGGACAAGGCGGGGATGCGGGCTCTGCGCCGCCGCATGCAGATCGTCTTCCAGGACCCCTATGCCAGCCTCGACCCGCGCCAGCGCGTGCGCGAGGTGATCGGCGAGGCCTTGACGATCCACGGCATCGGCACCCGCGCCGACCGCCGCGACCGCGTGGCCGCCCTGCTGGAGAAGGTGGGCCTGGGCGCCGACGCCATGGACCGTTTCCCGCATGAATTCTCCGGCGGCCAGCGCCAGCGCATCGGCATCGCCCGCGCGCTCGCGGTGGAACCCGACTTCATCGTCGCCGACGAGCCGGTGTCGGCGCTCGACGTCTCGGTCCAGGCCCAGGTGGTCAATCTGCTGGGCGATTTGCAGCGCGAGCTGGGGCTGGCGGTGCTGTTCATCGCCCATGACCTGGCGGTGGTGCGTTACATCAGCGACCGGGTGGCGGTGATGTATCTCGGCCGCCTGATGGAGATCGCGCCGAGCGACACGCTCTATGAGCGCCCGCGCCACCCCTACAGCATGGCCCTGCTGTCGGCCGCCCCCGCCCCGGACCCCGACGCGCCGAAGAGGCGCCTGCTGCTGGAGGGCGACCTGCCGAGCCCGATGAACCCGCCATCCGGCTGCGTCTTCCGGACGCGGTGCCCGTTCGCGCTGCCCGCCTGCGCCGAACCGGAAGCCCGGACGCTGCGTGAGGTGGCGCCGGGGCATTCGGTGGCGTGTGTTCGGGATGATGTGGGGGTGGGGTGAGGGGGCCTATTGTGCCGGAGGCGAGCTTACCCGCGCCTATAGAAACAATGTATAAAAACATAATTTCATATAATCTTTAGTCTCTTTGCGATAGATTTATAGTAACAATCTTTGAAAACAAGGTAATTTTTAGTTTTTAGAACAGTTATCTGGTGGCTAGTTGCTGACATATTGCGGAGCGCAGAAAGTAAACAAAGAAATTTAGCGTGAGTTATACCGGTACCACGCGTCGTATTTGGAGATTTCAACGCATCAAACATATGGTTAAATACATCTTTTTCTTTTAAGAGGCTGGCATGAAATTTATACACCTCGCGAACTCCAGGGTTGAATGTCCTACCGAGCAATTCCTTGAAAGCCGTTTCCTCTGCTGAATTTTGGAACAAAGGATAGAATGAGGCCACCAATCTTCCAAGCCTTTGATGTGGAACCCAAAAAAATTCAGTATCTCTCAAGGTCATTAAGAGCTCATCTGTGGTCCCATACTTTGATTGCAACCAAAGCTTCGAGTATAGCCCAAAATATTGCTTTTGGTCGTTGCTTTCTATAATATCCTTAATATACAGGTGACAACGCTTGCTTTCAACAAGCGTCTCTACCAAATTATTTGCCATAGAAACCATTGCCGCATCATCAACTAGTAGACCTGACGAGGCAGAACGCGCTAGAATTTTAGCAATAGAAGGCGTAAGTGGTCGACTCCTGATTAAGCCATAGACGCTGTCACGAACTGAAGGCCTTAACTTAATTAAACTCTCAAGCATCTCTGGCTTTATTTTTGCATCAGTTTGAGAAGCCAATCCTAACCAGCGCTTAAGGATTTTCTCTCCATTTCCATTATCGAATAATTTGTTTCTAATGCCTCTACTTATTCGAAGCTCAACCACACGCCTATGTCGGGCAAGCGATAACCCGCTTTTTATACGATGCTTTACACTCGATTTAAAGCTATCTATACGGGCATTTTCAAGCACACGAAAATGTTTAATCGCCTCATCTCTGGTCAATATAGTTGTCTTCCCACTATTCAAGCGTATCTGCTTCGTCTGCAAAACAAGGTCAACTGATCTCAGCACCTTCTTTGCTTCCACGATACTATCCACGCCTATATCAATATCATCCATGAAGCGGACAAAATCTATGGCTGGGTCACTCGCAAGAAATGAGTCGAGTTCGTAAAGAAAGCAATGAGCCAGTAGACGCGGAGCATCTAAATTAATTTGCGGGAGCCCAATCTCAATCCTAGGCGTATAGTCAGGCTGCCACAGAAGATCACTCAAAACATATATCAGCATATCTATTATGCATTCTTCAACTCCGCTTATAGAAGAAATGGCATTACGAAGATGAACATATGAAATGCTATCGTAGTAATTTGCGATATCTGTTACAACAACGAAGTTCCTTGTTTTTGAGAAATTGAACAGTGCCTTTTGAAAATTAAGCCATGCAGAGAAGGATCCATAACCTGTTTGATCAGAAGAGAATTTGTGGTCTTTTGGCTCAAAGAACGATTTTTTTGTTGGCGCTCTTCCTTTAATTTCGCTATAGAGCGCGTCAGAAAGACATTGAAGAACAATTGCATCTTGAACAGCTGGGATAACAAGCTGGCGACACAGTCCTTTACTTTTTTCCAGCAGAATTCTCTGCGCCTTCTGAGGAAGATAATCTCCAGAAAGTATGATTTGGGATAATTTTTTGCTCTCCAATTTTCGCCCAACATGAAAATCAAAGTTCTCTATCCCGTCATTTATAAACTGATCCTTCATATGCTGTCGAACTTTATCCTTCCAAATTCTCTCTATATTAGAAGGAGAAAAAATGGCACGGAGCTTTGCAGCGCGAATATCAAAACGAGGGGATCTCATGACAGCCTATCATTATATTACCGTGGAGAGAATAAATAAACTCTATCAACCACCAAGAGCGCAATCAATCCGATTTTTGTAAGGAAACGAGATGGATATAGGGAACAAGGGTTCCGTAATGCAGGCAAGACGTTGACTTCAGCCCCCGAGCCGACACTATTCCACCGCATCCAAACAGCCCCCCTCACCCCCGCCGTGCCGCCTCAATCGCCGCCACGTCGATCTTCGTCATCCCCATCATCGCCTGGAACGCCCGCTTCGCTTCCTCGCCGCCCGCCGCCAGCGCATCCGTCAGCACGCGCGGCGTGATCTGCCAGGAAATCCCCCAGCGGTCCTTGCACCAGCCGCAGGCGCTCTCCTGGCCGCCGTTGCCGGTGATGGCGGTCCAATAGCGGTCGGTCTCCTCCTGGTCGTCGGTGGCGATCTGGATCGAGACGGCCTCGCTGTGGCGGAAGGCCGGGCCGCCGTTCAGGCCGAGGCAGGGCAGGCCGGCGACGGTGAACTCCACCGTCAGCACGTCGCCCGCCTTGCCCGACGGATAATCGGCGGGGGCGCGGTGGACGGCGGTCACCGCGCTGTCGGGAAAGGTCGCGGCATAGAATCGCGCGGCGGCCTCGGCATCCTTGTCGTACCAGAGGCAGATCGTGGCTTTGGTGGCGGCCATGTCCCGTCCTTTCGCGCTGGACCCTTCACGCTGGGCCCTTCACCCTGGACCCGGCGGCGGAACCGGGTCCGCCCCCCAACCGCTCCATGCGGTTCAATAGGGTTTTACCACCACGAGTGTCACGATGGCGATACCCCCGGCGATGATGGCCAAAGGGGAGAAGCGCAGCAGGCGGGAGACCGGCCGGGCGCCGGGACGGCCCTCCGCCTCGGCCAGCCGGCGCAGCCCGGCGGCGAGCTTGCCATGCAGCGCCGACAGCAGGACGACGATGGCCAGCTTCGCCACCAGCCACGGCTCCAGCCCCCAGCCGCCGACCACCACCAGGGTCAGGCCCAGCAGCCACGCCAGCCCCATCGCCGGCGTGGTGACGCGGCGGTCCCAGCGGGCGGCGGCGCGCAGCAGGCGGGCCGACCCCGATTCGGCGACGGTCGTTTCGACGGCGGTCGCCGGGGCCAGCGCGCTGATCAGGATGGCGGCGACGAACATGCCGGCCAGCCAAACCGTCACCGCCGTGACATGCAGCCCGATGATCCAGATGTAATCCACCATCGCTCCTTCGCCAACGCCGGGCCGGGTAACGCGGGGCCGGGCCTCCGCCCAGCCCCCACCGGCGGCGACTATACCAGGATCGCGCCGGGGCCAAGGCGGGCGGAGGAGCCCATGGCATGGATTATGAAAATTATCCTACCGCGATCCCGGTTTCGCGCTCACATAGGGGGATGCGAACCGCCACCCCCGGAGCCGTCCGATGCCCCTCCCCGCATGCCCACCCTCTTCCGCCGATCCCCCATCCGCCGGGCATGGACGGATGGAACGGTGAACACACCCCGGAAAAGCGTTTCACGGTGTTTCAAATGTTCCAGTCGCCCCCACCCCATCGGCAAGACCGGCGGGGGCGGCGGCTCAGCCGATGCGGAACTCCTCGCGGTGGATCGCGGTCATCGCCAGCCCCTCCGCTCCGATGGCGCCGCGATACATGCCGGAACAGTTGAAGGGCAGCGCCACCCGGCCGTCGCGGTCGATGGCGATCAGCCCGCCCGATCCGCCGATCACGCTCAGCTCGTCCACCAGATCGGCGGCGGCGCGTTCCAGGCTCTGCCCGGCCCAGCGCATGCGGGCGTCGATCTCGTGGGCGGCGCAACGGCGGATGTAATGCTCGCCATGGCCGGTGGCGGAGACCGCGCAGGTCAGATTGTCGGCGAAGGTGCCGGCGCCGATCACCGGGCTGTCGCCGACCCGCCCCCTGGCCTTGGCCGTCATGCCGCCGGTCGAGGTGGCGGCGGCGAGGTTGCCGTCACGGTCGCGGGCGACGGCGCCGACGGTGCCGTGACGGCGCTGCTCGTCCCCGTCGTCGGCGGCGCCGGAGCGGCGGCGCTCCAGCTCGGCCTGAAGGGCATCCCAGCGCGGCTGGGTGAAGAAATAGGCGGGCTCCTCCATCGCCAGCCCCTGGCGGCGGCAGAGGTCGAGCGCGCCCTCGCCGACCAGCAGCACATGCTCGGTCCGCTCCATCACCGCGCGGGCGGCCAGGATCGGGTTGCGCGGGCCGAACAGCCCGGCCACCGCGCCGGCGGACCGGTCGCGGCCGTCCATGATGGCGGCGTCCATCTCCTGCGTGCCCTCGGCGGTGAAGACGGCGCCGCGGCCGGCGTTGAACAGCGGCTCGTCCTCCAGCGCCATCACCGCGGCGGTCACGGCGTCGAGCGCGCCGCCGCCATCGGCCAGCACCGCATGCCCGGCGGCGAGCGCCCGGCGCAGGCCGGCATGATAGCCCTCGGTCAGCGCCGGGGTCAGGGCGCCGCGCTTGATGGTGCCGGCGCCGCCATGGACGGCCAGCGCGAAGGGCTGCGGGTGGGAGAAGCTCATGGTCACGGGTCTCAGCGCAGGGTGGCCGACATGGCCGACAGGGTGTTGATCCAGCCCAGAACGGCGGCCATGCTGTCGGCGGGCAGACTGATTGTCACGGGACCGGATCGTTCCGCAACCGGAATCAACGCGCCGAGATCGGCCAGCGCCGGGCTGTTCATCTCGATCTCCAGCCGGTATGGCGCCCCCTGCCCACGCGGTGGGACGCGGAAGGGCGGGATGTCCGCCGCCCGGCGGACGGCGCGGGTGGCGGCCTCGCGGATGCGGTCGCGGGCGACGGACGGCGCCACCGCGCGGGCGGCGCGCTGGCCGAGCGCCCGCTTGACCACCACCCGCTCGGCCTGCGGGAACAGCGGTCCCATTTCGGTAGCGAAATGATCGTCGCCGCTCAGCAGGATCACCGGCACGCCGATCTCGCCGGCATAGGCGCCGTAATTGCCGGCCTCCCCCAGCTCCAGCCCGTTCACCCGGACCCGGCCGAAGGCGAAGCTGTTGGTCGTGTGGGCGAGGATGCCGTACTGGCGCGCCGAGCTATGGAAGCCGACGCACATCACCCCCGCCGTGTCCGGCTCCAGCCCGGCGAACATGCCGATCGGCTTGGGGCGGCCCAGGATCAGCTCGGCCGCCGGGTGCAGCTCGTCCGGCAGCAGATTGACCATCGGGCCGTGGCTGTCGTTGACCAGGATCTCGCTGGCCCCGCCGGCCAGCGCGCCCTCGATGGCGGCATTGACCTCGGCGGTCATCAGGCGGCGGGCACGCTCATACTCGGCATTGCCCGGCGTCACCTGCTGTTGGGAAACCACGCCGGCCACCCCTTCGATGTCGGCGGAGATGTAGATCTTCACTCTGTGCTCCCGGAGATCAGCAAGTCGGACAGGCAGGGCCGGCTGGACCCATCGCGCCCGGCCACCGGCGTGGCGGCGGCCAGCGCGTCGAGGACGGCCTCCTGGGTGGCGTCGGCCATCGCCTCGAACAGGGCGTCGATGCGGCGCTCGTTCAGCATGCGCAGGGCCAGGATGTCGGCCCGCTCGTCATGGTCGATGCGGTTGGCGGTGGTGAAGCCCAGCGCGATGTCGCCGCTGCCATGGCCCCAGAAGGAGCCCACCCGCGCCAGCCCGACCCCGGCGCGGCGGATCACCCGGCGCAGCTGGCGATGGTCGAGCGGCGCATCGGTGGCGGCGATGACGATGACGGAGCCCTTCTCGGGCGACTCATCCTTGTCCGGGACGGCGACGCGGCGGCCATCTGGCAGGCGCAGCTCCCCCGGACGGCCGAAATTCGCCAGCACCAGCACCCCCAGGTGATGGCGCTTGCCGTCGAGCTTGAGGCGACGCGAGGAGGTGCCGATGCCGCCCTTGAAGCCGAAGCAGGACATGCCGCGCCCGGCGCCGACCGACCCGACCGCGACCTCCGCCCCGTCCGCTTGGTCGAGGGCGGCGGCCAGCGCGGCGGCGGCATGCGCCTCGGTCACCGCCAGCGCCTGGATGTCGTTCAGCGGGCCGTCGTTGCACTCCATCACCACAGGGTTGACCGTGGCGGTCTTGCGGCCGATGTCGGGGTTGGCGGCGATGGCGTGGCGGACCAGCGCCGTCGCCGCGGTGCCGACCGACAGGGTGTTGGTCAGCAGGATCGGGGTCTCCAGCGTCCCCAGCTCCTCCACCTGCATCAGCCCGACGCTCTTGCCGAAGCCGTTCAGCACCTCGGCGGCGGCGATCGGCTTGTCGCGGTAGAGGTTGCCGGCATGGGGCAGGATGGCGGTGACGCCGGTCTGGAGGACGCCCTCCGCCAAGGTGTGGTGGCCGACGCGCACGCCCGGCACATCGGTGATGGCGTTGCGCGGTCCCGGCTTCAGCCGGCCGCAGGCGAGCCCGAGGGCCCGCGCGCGCCGTATGGCGTCAACGGAGCCCCGCTCAACGGAGTTTCGGGTCGAGGGCATCGCGCAATCCGTCGCCGAGCAGGTTGAAGGCCAGCACCGTCAGGAAGATGGCGAGGCCGGGATAGAAGGTGACATGGCTGGCGACACCGATGTAGCTGCGTCCGTCGGCCAGCATCGCCCCCCATTCCGGGCTGGGCGGCTGGGCGCCGAGGCCGATGAAGCTGAGGCTGGCCGCCGTCAGGATCGAGGTGCCGATGCGCATGGAGACATAGACGATCACGCTGGGCAGCGTGCCCGGCAGGATGTGGCGGACCATCAGCAGCCGGTCGCGCACGCCGATGGCGCGGGCGGCGTCGACATAGACCGCGCGCTTCAGCGACAGGGTGCTGCCACGCACCAGACGGGCGAAGACCGGCACGCTGAAGATCGCCACCGCATAGATGACGTTCTCGATGCCCGGCCCGAGGATGGCGACGATGCCGATCGCCAGCAGGATGCCGGGAAAGGCCAGCAGCACGTCGCACACGCGCATGATCAGGCTGTCGATCCAGCCGCCGCGGAAGCCGGCGACCAGCCCCAGCGCCACGCCGGCCACCCCGCCGAGCAGCACCGACAGCAGACCGACCGACAGGGAGATGCGGGCCCCCCACAGGATGCGGCTCAGGATGTCGCGGCCATAGGCGTCGGTGCCGGCCCAATGGTCGGCCGACGGGCCTTCCAGGATGCGGTCGTAATCGAAGGCCGCCGGATCGAAGGGGGCGATCCAGGGCGCCGCCGCCGCCGCCAGCGCCAGGGCCAGCAGACAGAATCCCGCGGCCATGGCGGTGCGGTTGCGCCGGAACTTCCGCCAGAACTCGCGCAGCGGCGAACGGACGGCTTCGTGGCTCACAGCCACGGTTGCATCGGTCGTGGTCATGAGTAGCGGATCTCGGGGTTGGCGAGGGCGTACAGCACATCGACCAGCAGGTTGATGACGATGAACTCCAGCGAGAACAGCAGGATCTCGGCCTGGATGACGGTGTAGTCGCGGTAATTGACGCTATCCACCAGCAGCCGGCCCAGCCCCGGCCAGGAGAACACCGTCTCCACCACGATCGACCCGCCGAGCAGGAAACCGAATTGCAGGCCGACCATGGTGATGATCGGGATCAGCGCGTTGCGCAGCGTGTGCTTCCACACCACCAGCCGGGCGGGGACGCCCTTGGCCCGCGCGGTGCGGACGTAATCCTCGCGCGCGATCTCGATGAAGGCGGAGCGGGTGAAGCGCGCCATCACCGCGGCGACGCCGAGGCCGAGCGTCAGCGACGGCATGACGTAATGCTGCCAGGTGCCATAGCCGCTGGTCGGCAGCCAGCCGAGCTTGACCGAGAACAGGTCGATCATCAGCAGGCCGAGCCAGAAGGAGGGAAAGGCGATGCCCGACACCGCCACCACCATGCCGACATGGTCCTGCCAGCGCCCGCGCTTGGTGGCCGACGCGACACCGATCAGCAAGCCGGCCAGCGTCGCCCAGACCATGGCGACGATGGTGAGGTAGAGGGTGGGGAGGAAGCGTTCGCCGATCTCCTGCGACACCGGCCGCTTGGACTTCATCGACCGCCCGAACTCGCCCTGCACCGCGTTGCCGAGGAAGCGGCCATACTGCACCCACAGCGGCTGGTCGAGGCCGAGATCCTGGCGCACCAGCTCGACGTCGCGCTGGGTGGCGTCCGGCCCGGCGACCAGCCGCGCCGGATCGCCCGGCAGCAGATGGACGAAGCCGAAGACGAAGACGGAGATCACCAGCAGAACCGGCAGGATGCCGGCGAGACGGCCGACGAGATATTTCAGCATGGTGCGGAGGTCCTGGTGGAGGTCCTGGGGGGCAAATAAGAAGTCCCCTCTCCCGCCTCTCGCACAAACTCCGTTTGTGCTGACGGCGTCAGGCGGATCGAAGATCCGCTGAGAGCCCCGGGAGAGAGAAGGGGCCCATGCGCAGCATGGGAAGGGTGAGGGGTGATCCAAGGAACCATGCGGTTCTGGATTTTTGCCCTACCCCTCACCCTCCCCGCCTTCGGCGGGTCCCCTCCCTCTCCCGGGACGGGAGAGGGCGTCTAGCAGTTACTGCAAATCGGCCTCTTCCATCTGCAACCCGCCGTCGGCGACGTAATAGAAGCCGGTCAGCTTCTTCGACTTGCCGGCCAGCAGATTCTCGACGCCGAGGAAGAGCCAGGGCGCGTCCTTCCAGATCTGCTCCTGGGCGACGCGGTAGGCCTCGGCGCGCTTGGCGGTGTCGGCGGTGGCGATGCCGGTCTCGATGGCGGCGTCGACCGTGTCGTTCTTGTAGTAGGCGACGTTGAAGAACTTCGGCGGAAAGCCCTTGCCCCACAACAGCGGGCGCAGGCCCCAGTCGGCGTCGCCGGTCGAGGCCGACCAGCCGCCATACTGCATCTGCACCGTCGCATCCTCCGGCTTCTCGACGCCCCAGACGCGGGCGGTCTCGACGCCGGATTCCAGCGGGGTGACGGTCAGCTTGACGCCGACCTGGGCCAGCTGCTGCTGGACGAACTGCATGCCGCGGATGAAGTTGGTGCTGTTGCGGCCGAACATCTCGGCCTCGAAGCCGTTCGGATAGCCCGCCTCGGCCAGCAGCGCCTTCGCCTTGGCGAGGTCATAGCCGTATTGGTTCGGCTGGGCGACATGGAAGCCCAGCTTGGACGGGATCGCCGAATCGAGCGGGCCGGCATAGCCGCGATAGACCACCTTGGCGTAGGCGTTCTTGTCGATGGCGTAGTTCAGCGCCTGACGGACGCGCGGGTCGCTGAACGGCTTCTTCATGGTGTTCATCGCCACATAGCGGGCGATGATCGACGGCGCGTCGATCAGTTCCAACGCCGGATTGGCCTCGACCATCTTCACCATCTCCGGCGGCAGCGGATAGATGAACTGCGCCTCGTTGGTCTGGAGCATGGCGATGCGGCTGCCGTTCTCCGGCACGCTCTTCAGCGTGACGTGGTCGATCTTCGGCAGGCCCTGCTTCCAGTATTTGTCGTTCTTCTCGACCTTCAGCGTGTCCGCTTCCCAGCTCACGAACTTGTAGGGGCCGGTGCCGACGGGGTGGCGGCCGATCTCCTTGCCGAAGGTCTCCAGCGCCTTCGGGCTGTGGATCATGGCGCCGGGGTGGGCGAGGTTGTTGTTCAGCGCGCCGAAGGGCTGCGACAGCTTCAGGGTGATGGTGGTGTCGTCGACCACCACCGTCTCGGCCAGCATCGCCAGCAGGCTCTGGCGCTTCAGCCGGTTGGCCGGGTTGGCGAGGCGGTCGAAATTGATCTTCACCGCCTGGGCGTTGAAGGGCGTGCCGTCATGGAAGGTGACGTTCTTGCGCAGGCGGTAGGTGTATTCGGTGGCGGTGTCGTTGACGGTGAAGCTCTCGGCCAGCAGCGGGACCAGCTTCATGTCCTTGTCGAAGCCGAACAGGCCCTGGAGCATGGTGCGGCTGGCCGATTGCGACAGGGTGTCGTTGATGTCGGCCGGGTCCAGCGTGGTGATGTTGTCGGGGATGCCGACGACCAGATCCTTCGCGGCGAAGGCCGGACCGGCGAGCGCGGTGCCGGCGAGCAGGCCGGCGAGCAGGGGAAGGGCGAAGCGCGTCACGTGATGTCTCCCTTTTTTTGATTCAGAAATCGCCGCCGATGGCGTGGCGGGCGACGAAATGATCGTCGCCGACGGCGATCAGCGGCTGCACCGCCGGCTCGTCGCCGATGGCGCGGATGGGGCTCGGGATCTCGCCGGTCAACAGCCGCAGGTCGCGGGTGCGGCGGCTGGGATCGGCGACGGGCACCGCCGCCATCAGGCGGCGGGTGTAGGGATGCTGCGGATTCTCGAACACGGCGCGGCGCGGGCCGAGTTCGACGATCTGCCCCAGATACATGACGGCGACGCGGTGGCTGACCCGCTCCACAACCGCCATGTCATGGCTGATGAACAGGTAGGACAGCCCGCGCCGGGCCTGAAGCTCCATCAGCAGATTGACGATCTGCGCCTGGATCGACACGTCGAGTGCCGCCACCGCCTCGTCGGCGATGATCAGCTTGGGATCGCAGGCGAGCGCGCGGGCGATGCAGATGCGCTGGCGCTGGCCGCCGGAGAATTCATGCGGGTAGCGGCGCGCATGCTCCGGCTTGAGGCCGACCTGGGTCAGCAGCTCCGCCACCCGCTCCTCGATGGCGCGGCGGCGCGACACGCCCGGCTTGGCCGTCGGCGCATAATCATGGACCAGCATCGGCTCGGCGACGCTGAAGCCGACGGTCATGCGCGGGTTCAGCGAGGCGAAGGGATCCTGGAAGATATACTGGATCTTCTCCTTCAGCTTGGCCTGGCCGTTGGAATCCAGGGTCGCGGTGTCGGTGCCGTCGAAGCGGATGGTTCCGGAGGTGGCCGATTGCAGCCCCATGATGGTGCGGCCGGTGGTCGACTTGCCGCAGCCGGATTCGCCGACCAGCGCCAGGGTCTCGCCCGGCCGGACGGCGAAGCTGACCTTCTCCACCGCATGCACGCGGGCCTTGAGCGAGCCGAAGATGCCCTTGCGCACGTCGAAACGGGTGGTGAGGTCGCGCACCTCCAGCAGCGGGGCGTCAGTGGCGCGGACGGTGTCCTGCACCGGCGGGACCGCCGGTGCAGGATCGGCCTTGGCGTCGTCCACCACCAGCAGCGGGAAGCGCACCGGCAGATCCTGGCCGCGCAGCGCGCCCAGCTTCGGCACGGCGGACAGCAACGCCTTGGTGTAGGGATGCCGCGGCGCCTGG
This sequence comes from Azospirillum sp. B510, assembly GCF_000010725.1. Taxonomy (NCBI): domain Bacteria; kingdom Pseudomonadati; phylum Pseudomonadota; class Alphaproteobacteria; order Rhodospirillales; family Azospirillaceae; genus Azospirillum; species Azospirillum sp. B510. The sequence goes on from NC_013855.1 coordinate 1,091,616, forward strand.
AAGATGCGCTCGACCGGCCCCTCCTCCACCTTGCGGCCGCGCCACATCACGACGACGCGGTCGGCCACCTCGGCCACAACGCCCATGTCATGGGTGATGAAGATGACGCCCATCCCCATCTCGTCCTGCAACAGGCGGATCAGCCGCAGGATCTGGGCCTGGATGGTGACGTCGAGCGCCGTGGTCGGCTCGTCGGCGATCAGCAGCGAGGGGCGGCAGGACAGCGCCATCGCGATCATCACGCGCTGGCGCATGCCGCCCGACAGCTGGTGCGGGTGGCGGTCGAGCAGCCGGGCCGGTTCGGGAATGCGAACCTTCTCCAGCATGCGCAGCGCCTCCTCCCGCGCCGCCTTGCGGTCGAGCCCCTGGTGCAGCATCACCGCCTCGGCGATCTGGTCGCCGATGGTGAAGACCGGGTTCAGCGACGTCATCGGCTCCTGAAAGACCATGGCGACGTCGTTGCCGCGCATGCCGGTCAGCGCCTCGGCCGGCGGGGATGCCAGGTCGCGCTCGCGCCCGTCGCGCCCCTTGAAGCGAATGCGCCCGCCGACGATGCGGCCGCCGGCATAATCGACCAGCCGCATCAGCGACAGCGAGGTCACCGACTTGCCGGAGCCGGACTCGCCGACGATGGCGACCGTCTCGCCCGGCGCCACGGTGAAGCTGACATCATCGACGACGCGGATCGGGCCATGCTCGCCATCGAAGGCGACGCTCAGCCCCTCGACGGCGAGCAGGGCCGGCGGGATGTCGGCCGTCCTCGTGGCGGCGGCACCGCTCATCGCCCAAGCCTCTCGGCGAACAGGGCGAACAGGCGGCGCCACAGCATGCCGGGCGCACCGCTGCCGACCGGCTTGCCGTTCAGGCTGGTGACCGGGGTGATCTCCTTGGTGGTGCTGGCGATCCAGATTTCGTCGGCCGCATCGAGTTCCGCCGCCGGGATGTCGCGCTCCTCCAACCGCAGCCCGGCCTCGGCGGCCAGCCGCAGGACGACGGTGCGGGTGATGCCCTCCAGGATGCGATTGTCGTTGAGGGGGGTGGCGATGACGCCGTCCTTCACCACGAAGATGTTGGTGGCGGCGCCCTCGGTCACCAGACCGTCACGCAGTTGCAGCGCATCGACGACGCCGGCATCGGTCGCCGCCTGCTGCGCCAGCACGCTGCCGAGCAGGGCCACCGTCTTCAGGTCGCAGCGGCCCCAGCGGATGTCGGGAATGGTGATGGCGGCGACGCCCTGGTCGCGCCACGCCGCGGGCGGGCGCTTCAGCGGGCTGGCCATGCCGAACACCGACGGGGTGACGCCGGCGGGGAAGGCGTGGCCGCGGCTGGATGCGGCACCACGGGTGACCTGGAGATAGACGGTCAGGTCGCCGTCGATGCCGGAGTCGGCGGCCAGCCGCTCCATGATGCCCATCCAGTCGCCGGCCGACAGGGTGCAGCCGATGCGCAGTTCGGACAGCCCGCGCCGAAGGCGGGCGATGTGGGCCTCCGGCTCGAACAGGCGGCCATTGTAGGCGGCGGTCACCTCATAGAGGCCGTCGGCGAACAGGAAACCGCGGTCCAGCGGCGACACATGGACCTCGTCCAGCGGCAGGTAACGCCCGTTCCAATAGGAGATCGTCATCGCTTTCCAACTTCTTCGGCGCGTGGATGGAAGGAACCCGGACCAGTCCGCCGGGTCACTCGGCTTGCCGGTTCGACTTCGGCACGACATGCAGGTAAGGCAGGATGCGCTCGGCGACGTCGGCGGCCTGGCCGACGCTGTCGGGACCGGACCGGGACAGCGCCGTGCCCAGGGCGACGATCAGCGCCATCAGCCCGGTGGGCGAGCTGTGGCGGACGCCATGGTCGCAGCCGGCCAGCAGCGTGACGTCGGCGAGCGGCACGATGGGGCTGTCCGGCGCGTCGGTCAGCGCGATGGCCTTCGCCCCGCGCTCCCGGCAAAGTTGCAGATGCTCGATGGTCCGGCGCGAATAGCGCGGCGAGGTGATGGCGATCACCAGATCGCCCGGCCTCATCGTCATCAGCCGGCGGATGTTGCGCTCGGTCCCGGCGAACTCGATGGCTTCGCGGACATTCTCGACATAGGGTTCCAGCACGTCGGCCAGGAACAGGGCGAGATAGGCGCTGTCACCCAGCCCGAGCGCCACGACGCGCCCCGCCTCGCGGATCAGGCGGATCGCCGCCTCGCACTGCTCCGGCTGCAACAGCTCCATGGTGCGGGTGATGTTGCCGGCGTCGCTCGCCAGCGATTCCCGCATGATCTCGGCATTCGAGCTGTCGCGCTGGACGGCGACGCGCAGCTTCTCCACCGGCGCGAAGGTAGATTCGAAGGCGCGCAGCAGATCGTCGCGGAATTCCGGATAGCCGTCATAACCAAGGAAGCGGGCATAGCGGTTGACCGACGCCACCGACACCTCGGCCGCCGCCGCCAGCTCGCCGATCTTCAGCGTCGCGGTGCGGAACGGATAGGCCAGCGCCCAGGCCCCGACCTTGGCGAGCGCCCCCGGAAGCTGCTGCTGGCAGTTCCGCATGCGGATCAGCAGCGATCCCGTCTGAATGGGCGGCTCCATCCCCCCGTTCCTCCTGGCAAGCTCGGTACGGCGATTATGCGTCTAGATTTACAGGAAAGGCATATTTCTGTAAATCTATTTTCATATGAAGTGGTATGACGACAACCCGCCGAAGCCGGCGGGCTTTGCATGGCGGCGGTTCCGTCTCGCGGCGAAACTCCCTAAGGCTTCCGTTATCGTTTGTTAACGATGTTTGCCGCAATCATCGGGGCTTCATCGGACACGCGCATCATGAAGGGTAGCAATGGCTCAAAAGGTTCGTGAGGACTACCGGACCCTCACCGGCCCGGAAAAGGCCGCCATCATGATGCTTGCGCTCGGCGAGGAGCATTCGTCCAAGCTGTTCTCGCTGATGGACGATGAGGAGATCAAGGAGCTGTCCCAGGTGATGGCCAACCTGGGCACCGTGTCGGCGAACCTGATCGAACGGCTGTTCGTCGAGTTCGCCGAACAGATGTCGTCGAGCGGAACGGTGGTCGGCTCCTTCGATTCGACCGAACGCCTGCTGCTGAAGACCCTGCCCAAGGACAAGGTCGACCAGATCATGGAGGATATCCGTGGTCCGGCCGGTCGAACCATGTGGGACAAGCTGACCAACGTGAACGAGTCGGTGCTGTCCAACTATCTGAAGAACGAATATCCCCAGACCGTCGCCGTCGTCCTGTCGAAGATCCGCTCCGACCATGCCGGCCGCGTGCTGGCCCAGTTGCCGGAAAGCTTCGCGATGGAGGTCATCATGCGCATGCTGCGCATGGAGGCGGTGCAGAAGGAGGTTCTGGACGACGTCGAGCGCACGCTGCGCACCGAGTTCATGACCAACCTCGCCCGCACCAGCCGGCGCGACAGCCACGAGATGCTGGCGGAGATCTTCAACGGCCTGGACCGCACCACCGAGCACCGCTTCATGGCGGCGCTGGAGGAGCGCAACCGCGACAGCGCCGAGCGCATCAAGTCGCTGATGTTCACCTTCGAGGATCTGTCCAAGCTCGACCCCAGCGGCGTCCAGACCATGCTGCGCACGGTGGACAAGCAGAAGCTGGGCACCGCGCTGAAGGGGGCGTCGGAGTCGCTGAAGGACCTGTTCTTCTCCAACATGTCGGAACGCGCCGCCAAGATCCTGCGCGAGGACATGGCCGCCATGGGTCCGGTCCGCGTCCGCGACGTCGACGAGGCGCAGATGTACATGGTGCAGCTGGCCAAGGATCTGGCCGCCCGCGGCGAGTTGGTCCTGTCCGAAGGCAGCGGCGAGAACGAACTGATCTACTGACCCGGCGGGCCGACCATGTCCGGTCTCCAGCCTTTCAGGACACCGGAACCGGCTCCATCGGGCTGATGTTTGCCCGGTGGCGACAGACCCGGTCCCGGCCGCCTTGCTTGGCGCGGTAGAGCGCCATGTCCGCCGTCTTGATCAACAGGTCGGCGCGGCAGAGGTCGGGGCCCAGGCTCGACAAGCCGATGCTGACGGTGACCCCCAGGATCGCGCCATCCGCATGAATGGAAAGGTCGCGCACGGCACCGCGCAGACGCTCGGCAAGGATGAAGGCGCCGTCGGCCGGCGCACCGGGCAGCAGGATGGCGAATTCCTCCCCGCCGAAGCGGGCGACGAGGTCGCTCTGCCGCACACCGCCCTGGAGAAGACGGCCGAGCGCCACCAGCACCGCATCGCCGGCATCATGCCCATGGCTGTCGTTGATGTCCTTGAAATGGTCGATGTCCAGCATCAGGAGCGACACCGGCATGTCATGGCGCAGCCCGCCGGCGACCGCCCGGTCGATGGCGGCGAAGAAGGCCCGGCGGTTCGCCAGCCCGGTCAGCGGGTCGCTCAACGCCGCGTCGCGCAGCATCCGTTCGGTGTCGACCCGCCGGCGTTCGCGCGCCAGCATCGTGCCCAGCATCAGGATCCCCCCCGCCGTGAACAGGGCGACGGGCAGCCCGCCATTGAGGAAGGTCGGCAGCGCGACCTCCCATGGCAGGACGAAGATGCTGAGGGAATGGAGCGCCGCGACCGGGCCAAGAAAGAACAGCGGCCTCGCATTCTTCCATTCGGCGGCGGGAACGAGACGGCGGAACAACAGACCGACCGCACCGGCCAACAGGATCCCGCCCACCCCCGGCAGCAAGCCGGCACCCCCCACCGCGGTCCGGGCGACCGATGCGATCCCGGCGGCCAGGACGGCGGCCAGCGGCCCGCCGAACGGCCCCGCCAGGGCAACCGGCACCGTTTTGACATCGAGATTGATACCAGGAAGGATCGGCACCGCCTGCGCCATCGCCACCACGCCGCCGGCGCCGAACAGCAGCCCCAGGCAAAGCTGGCGCAACATCGGCCGATCCCCCAGCCGATACAGCACGGTTCCATAGAGAAGGGTCATCAGCGCCAGCAGACCGACGCCGCCCGCCAGTGCCGTCATGATCGCCGCCGTGGCGTTCGGTGCCTCCACCCTGCCGCCCTCCGTTGAGTGTGCGGTTGCCGGACCTTCCGAACGCCATCCTCAAGCGGATATCCCGCCATTGTACATTGGGTTTGTCCCGAATACCCGATTTCGGACCGGGAACAAGGCGGCGCGACCGGCCCACGGAGGACGGGCGGCTGACGATATGCCGCAGGCGCCGCGGTTGACCGGCGATGAGGCGCGCAACTACCATACCAGCAACTGGAATGGTAGTATGCGACGCCACGAACGGTCCCCAGCGGCACCGCTTCCGACGATGGCCGACCGCTCCGGGAAACAGTGCTGAAACGTGCGGCACCGCCGAACCGCGGCCCGGACCCCCCGGCCCGCCGCCGGTGACGTGCGTCCTGGCTGGAGACGCCAATCATGAGCGAACAGATCATCGCCGACGCCGCCCCCGGACAGTCGGCGGAACCGGCCCGCCGGGCCGGCGGTATCGGCACCACCATGGGCAAGGCGGCGGGCAGCGCCGCGGTCACGGTGAGCAAGGCCATCGGCCGCTACCGCTGGACCATCTGCGGCCTGCTCTTCTTCTCGACCACCATCAACTACATGGACCGGCAGGTTCTGGGCCTGCTGAAATCCACGCTGATGGGCGACATGGGCTGGACCGAGTCGGATTTCGGCGACATCGTCGCCGCCTTCTCGCTGGCCTACGCCTTCGGCTACATCGGCTGCGGCCGGCTGATGGACAAGATCGGCATCCGCATCGGCCTGCCCGCCGCCGTCGCCGGCTGGAGTTTCTTCGCCTGCGTCCACGCCTTCATGGGCAGCGTCTTCGGCTTCAAGATCGCCCGCGCCGGGCTCGGCCTGACCGAGGGCGGCAACTTCCCGGCCTCGATCAAGGCGGTGTCGGAGTGGTTCCCGGCCAAGGAACGCGCGCTCGCCACCGGCATCTTCAACGCCGGTTCCAACGTCGGCGCAGTGGTGGCGCCGATCCTGGTGCCGATCCTGCTGGTCGCCTATGGCTGGCAGGCCGCCTTCCTGGTCACCGGCGGCATCGGCTTCTTCTGGGTCATCGCCTGGCTGCTGATCTATCGCAAGCCGGAAGACCATCCGAAGCTGACGGCGGAGGAGCTTGCCTATATCCGCAGCGACCCGGTGCTGCCGCAGGAGAATATTCCCTGGATCAAGCTGCTGAGCTATCGCGGCACCTGGGCGAACATCGTCGGCACCTGCTTCTCGGCCCCGGTGTGGTGGTTCTACCTGAACTGGGTTCCCGGCTTCCTCAGCAAACAGTATGGCGTCAACCTGTTCGGGGCGATGCTGCCGCTGATCATCATCTACACCATGGCCGATTTCGGCAGCGTCGGCGGCGGCTGGTTCTCCTCCCACCTGATCAAGCGCGGCGTGAAACCGCTGCGCGCCCGCAAGCTGACCTTCCTGGTCTGCGGCCTGTGCGTGCTGCCGGTGTTCTTCGCCTCCACCGTCTCCAACATGTGGGTCGCCGTGCTGCTGATCGGCATCGCCGCCTCCGCCCACCAGGGCTATTCGGCCAACGTCTACACCATCGTCTCCGACACCATGCCGCGCAACGCGGTGGGCTCGGTGGTCGGCATCGGCGGCTTCTGCGCCTATTTCGTCGGCATGTTCGTGTCGATGGGCGTCGGCCGCCTGCTGGATGCGACCAACGGCAATTATCAGGTGCTGTTCGGCATCGCCTCGGTCCTCTACCTCGTCGGTCTGGCGATCATGCATCTGATCCTGCCGAAGACCGGGTCGGGCAAGACCCCGGCCGGCATCGAGGTCTGACCTCGCGCCCATCGCGTCCCCATGCTCCGGGGCACCCCGCCCCGGAGCCCGTCCCGACAAACGACATCTCCACCGAATGACGGTGCACCGGCCCCACCCCGCCCCCGGCGGCGGACGGGGGGACCGCAGCGACCGCCGCGACCCGGAGCCCATCATGCCCGACGCGAACACCGCCCTGCCGGCGGCCCGCCCTTCCCGAACCCGCCTGTCGACCGCATCCCTCGACGGTCTGCCGCCCGCCGTCGAGCGGCCCGCCTATGACCGCGCCGCGGTGACGCCGGGCATCGTCCATATCGGCCTCGGCGCCTTCTGCCGCGCCCATCTCGCCACCTACACCGACGACGTGCTGGCCTCCGGCGACAAGAGCTGGGGCATCGTCGGCGTCGATCCGCTGTCCCCCGCCATCCGCGACGCGCTGAAGCCGCAGGACGGCCTCTACACCCTGCTGGTGCGCGGGGAGGATCGCGACCGGCTGCGCGTCGTCGGTTCCTTCCTCGACGCCATGGCGACCGCCGACCAGCTGGACGAGGTGCTGGCGCTGATGGCGAGGCCGGAGATCCGCATCGTTACCCTGACGGTGACCGAGAAGGGCTATTGCCAGGACGCCGCCACCGGCGCGCTGGACGAGGCCCACCCGCTGATCCGCGCCGACCTCGCCGATCCCGCCCGGCCACGCAGCGTGCCCGGCCTGCTCTGCGAGGCGATCCGCCGCCGCCGCGCCGCCGGGGTGGCCCCCTTCACCGTGCTGGTCTGCGACAATCTCGCCCAGAACGGCATCAAGGTGCGGGGCATCACCGTGCGCTACGCCGAGCTGTGCGATCCGAATCTGGCCGCCTACATCGCCGGGCAGGTCGGCTTTCCCTGCACCATGGTCGACCGCATCACCCCCGCCACCCAGGAGGCCGACCGCGCCACGGTGGAGGAGGCCACCGGCTGCCGGGACGCCTGGCCGGTGGTGTGCGAACCCTTCAAGCAATGGGTGATCGAGGACCGCTTCCCGCTCGGCCGTCCGGCCTGGGAAAGGGCCGGCGCCATCCTGGTCGAGGATGTCCACCCGTTCGAGCTGATGAAGCTGCGCTGCCTGAACGGCGCCCATTCGCTGCTGGCCTATTTGTCGGTGATCGCCGGGATCGAGACCATCGCCGACGCCATGGCCGACCCGCTTCTGCCCGCCGTCATGCGGCGCCTGTGGGCGGAGGACCTGATCCCCACCCTGCCGCCGGTGCCGGGAACCGACATCCCCGCCTACACCGCGGCGCTGGAGGCGCGCTTCCGCAACCCCGGCATCCGCCACCGCACCCTCCAGATCTCGTCGGACGGCTCGCAGAAGCTGCCGCCGCGCCTGCTGGAACCGGCGCGCGAGCTGCTCGCGGCCGGCAAGGCCCCGAGGGTGGTCCCGCTGGCCGTCGCCGCCTGGATGCGCTTCCTGATGGAGAGGGACGAGGCCGGCGGCGCCTATGCGGTCGCCGATCCGATGGCGGCGACGCTGACCCGCATCGCCCGCATCGCCCGCGTCCATGGCGACGATGCCGGCGCGCTGGCGGCGGCGCTGTTCGCCGTCGAGGACATCTTCGCCCCTGAACTGGTCGCCGAGGACGCCTTCCGCGGCGCCGTCGTCCACCATCTCGACAGCCTGATGCGCGGCGGTGTCCGTGAGACCCTGACCGGCTTCCTCGCCACTCCGTGAGACCCGGCCGCCTCGGCCCGCGCACCCGATTTTGAAAGGACCCCCATCATGCAGGAAACCTGGCGCTGGTTCGGCCCGGACGATCCCGTCACCCTGGAAAAGGCGCGTCAGGCCGGTGCCACCGGCATCGTCACGGCGCTGCACCACATGAACCAGGGCAGCGTCTGGACGCCCGAGGAAATCCAGAAGCGCCGCGCCATGATCGAGGCCGCCGGCCTGACTTGGGCGGTGGTGGAGAGCATCGGCGTCGGCGAGGAGATCAAGACCCGCACCGGCGACTATCGCGCCAAGATCGACAATTACAAGCAGTCGATCCGCAACGTCGCCCGCGCCGGCATCCCGGTGATCTGCTACAATTTCATGGTCATCACCGATTGGAGCCGCACCAATCTGATGCACCGGCTGCCGAACGGCGGCTACGCCCTGCGCTATGACAGCGTCGATTTCGCCGCCTATGATCTGTTCGTGCTGAAGCGCCGCAACGCCGAGGCCAGCTATGACCCCGCCCACATCGCCGCCGCCAAGGCGCGCTTCGAGGCGATGACGGTGGAGCGGGTGGCGGAGCTGGAGCGCAACCTGATCGACTGGCTGCCGGCCCGCGACTTCGCCTATGACCGTGGCAGCTTCCGCGGCATGCTGGAGCTGTACCAGGAGATCGGCGTCGAGGATCTGCGCGCCAACCTGATCGAGTTCCTGCGCGAGATCACGCCGGTGGCGGAGGAGGAGGGGGTGCGGCTGTGCATCCACCCCGACGATCCCTCATTCCCCATCTTCGGCCTGCCGCGGGTGATGTCCACCGCCGAGGATGTGCGGGCGCTGTTCGGCGCGGTGCCGCAGGAGGCCTGCGGGCTGACGTTGTGCACCGGCTCCTTCGGCTCCAACCCGAAGAATGATCTGGTGGCGATGGCGAAGGAGTTCGCCCCGCGCATCCATTTCGTCCATCTGCGCAACACCACCCACGAGCCGGACGGCTCCTTCTACGAGGCCGACCATCTCGGCGGCGACACCGACCTGATCGGCGTGGCGGCGGTGATGATCGACGAGGAGGCCCGCCGCCGGCGGGCCGGACGCGCCGACGCGCGGATTCCGATGCGTCCCGACCATGGCCATCTGCTGGGCGACGACATCGGCCAGACGATGAATCCCGGCTATTCCTTCGTCGGGCGCCTGAAGGGGCTGGCCGAACTGCGCGGCGTGATGCGCACCATCGAAGCCTTCCGCGGGAAGCGGGTGGCCTGACGGACGGCGGGCGCCGTCTCCCGTGCGGGGGAAGACGGCACCCGCCTCCGAGCCGCAGTTCATCGGCCAGGGTTCACCGGCCTGAATTCACCGGCCGGTAAGCCACCCCAGCCCGTCCAGCGTGGCGCCGCGCGGCCGGTATTCGCAGCCGACGAAGCCGCCATAGCCCAGCCGGTCCAGCTCGGCGAACAGGATGGGACAGTTCAGCTCCTCACCGTCGGGCTCGTTGCGCGACGGGACCGAGGCGATCTGGACATGGGCGATCAGCGGCAGCAGCCGACGCAGCGCCATCGTCACGTCGCCATGCAGGATCTGGCGGTGGTAGATGTCGAACTGGAGCCGCACCGTCGGCAGGCCGCTCTCCGCGATGATCCGTTCGGCCAGCGCGAAATCGGTCAGGAAATAGCCCGGCATGTCGCGGCCTTTGATCGGCTCCAGCAGCAGCTCGATCCCCCGTTCGGCCAGGCGTTCGCCGGCATGGCGCACCGCCCGGCGGTAGGAGGCCAGCGCCGCCGGGTCGGCGGCGGAGCCCAGCCCGGCCATCAGATGCAGCCGGCGGCAGCCGGTCGCCCCGGCATAGTCCAGCGCCCGCTCCACCCCCGAACACAGCTCGTCGAAGCGTTCGGCCAGAACGGCCAGCCCGCGCTCGCCCGCCGCCCAGTCGCCCGGCGGCAGGTTGAACAGCGCCTGGGTGAGGCCGTTGCGCTCCAGCCGCGCGGCGATGGCGTCCGGCGCATGGTCGTAGGGGAACAGATACTCCACCGCGCGGAAGCCGGCATCGGCGGCGGCATCGAAGCGGTCGAGGAACGGCCATTCCGTGAACATCATCGTCAGGTTGGCGGCGAAGGCGGGCATGGCGACAAGGCTCCGTCAGGCGGTCTTCAAGGGGCGCCGGCCGCGCCGGGATGGGATCGGGCCGGACACGGGAGAGGGCGGAAGGAAAACACGCCGCCTCCTTTTTGGAGATTTGCACAAAGTCGCCATTGCGGGCAGGCTGATTTTTGTCGGATCGGCACGAGGCGTTCGGCCCTCCGCCCAGTCTATACTGGCACCGTTCCGTTTGACGGACAGCGTCACGAGAGAAGGCAGCCATGAAGATCGTCATCGCCCCGGATTCCTACAAGGAAAGCCTGTCCGCCCTCGAGGTCGCCACCCAGATCGAGCTCGGCTTCCGCGAGATCTTCCCCGAGGCGGACTATGTCAAGGTGCCCGTCGCCGATGGCGGCGAGGGCACCGTCGAGGCGATGGTGGCCGCGACCAAGGGTCGGATCATCCGCAAGATGGTGACCGGGCCGCTGGGCGAACCGGTGGAGGCCTTTTACGGCATGACCGGCGACGGCGGGACGGCGGTGATCGAGATGGCGGCGGCCAGCGGCCTGATGCTGGTCGAGCCGGCGCGCCGCAACCCGCTGCTGACCACCACCCGCGGCGTCGGCGACCTGATCGCCGCCGCCCTCGACGACGGGGCGCGGCACCTCATCATCGGCATCGGCGGCAGCGCCACCAATGATGGCGGGGCCGGCATGCTGCAAGCGCTGGGCGTGCGCTTCCTCGACGGCGGCGGCCGCGACATCGGCGAGGGCGGCGAGGGCGGCCATATCGGCGGCGGGGCGCTGGACCGGGTGGAACGCATCGACCTCGACCGCATCGACCCGCGCCTGCGGCAGAGCCGGATCGAGGTGGCCTGCGACGTCGACAATCCGCTGATCGGCCCCCATGGCGCCTCCGCCGTCTTCGGGCCGCAGAAGGGAGCGACGGCGGAGATGGTCCGCCTGCTCGACACCAATCTCGCCCATTACGCCGGGGTGATCCGGCGGCAGCTCGGCATCGACGTGTCGACCCTGCCGGGTGGCGGGGCGGCGGGCGGCCTGGGGGCGGCGATGCGCGCCTTCCTCGACGCCGATCTGCGCCCCGGCGTCGACATCGTGACGACCGCCCTGGAACTGGACCGGATCGTCGCCGATGCCGACCTCGTCATCACCGGCGAGGGCCGCATCGACAGCCAGAGCGTCCATGGCAAGACTCCGGTCGGCGTCGCCCGCGTCGCCAAACACCACGGCAAGCCGGTCATCGCCATCGCCGGCTGCCTCAGCCCCGATGCCGCCGCCGTCCATGGCCATGGGATCGAGGCGGTGTTCAGCATCCTCAACATCCCCTGCACGGTGGAGGAGGCGCTGGCCGCCGGAGCCGACAATGTCCGTCGCAGCGCGCGAAACGTGGCGAAGACGCTGCAATTGGGGATAGGCTTGCGGGCCGGCTGACAGCCCCCGCCCCGCCCCCAACCGCGCCCCTGCCCCGCCCCCAACCCGCCATGACCGATCCTTCCGCCATGCTCCATATCGACCGCGCCCTGGCCCAGGCGATCGTCGACAGGTCGATGGCGATCATCGATTGCAACATCAACGTCATGGACCGGAACGGCATCATCGTCGCCAGCGGCGACCGGAGCCGGGTCGGGCAGTTGCATGAGGGGGCGCTGCTGGTCCTCGCCCGCGAGGAGGCGGTGGAGATCGACGGCGCCCTGGCGCGGACGCTCGGCGCCGCCCGGCCCGGCGTGAATCTTCCCCTGCGGGCGGAGGGCCGCGTCATCGGTTGCGTCGGGCTGAGCGGCGAGCCACGGGACATCCGGCAACATGCCGAACTGGTGCGGATGGCGGCCGAAACCATGCTGGAACAGGCGCAACTGTTGCGCCTGCTAGCCCAGGACGCCCGCCTGCGCGAGGAGCTGGTGCTGGGCCTCATCCGCGACGACCGCCCCACCCCGGCGTTGACCGGCTGGGCCGAGCGCCTCGGCATCGACCTCGCGACGCCGCGCGTCGTCGCGGTCATCGAACTGGACAGCGGGTCGATGGCGGTCGACGCGGTGCTGGCCGAGTTGCGGCGGCTGCATGCGTTGCTCGCCATTCCGACACGGGACAAGGCCGGTCCCGCCGCCCTGATCGCCACCGTCTCGCTGGGCGAACTGGTCGTGCTGATGCCCGCGCTGACCGGGGCGGGGGGCTGGGACCCCGAGGCGCAACGCCGCAGGACCGCGGCTCTGCTCGCCCGCATCCGCGATGGCGGTTCGCTCGATGTCCGCATCGCGCTCGGGCGGTATTTCCCGGATGCCGGCGGCCTGCCCCGCTCCTATCAGACCGCGCGAACGACGATGGCGATCGGCAAGAGGCTCCATCCGGACTCGCGGGTCCATCTCTATGGCGATGTCATGCTGCCGGTGCTGCTGGACAGCCTGAAGCAGAGCTGGCAGGCGGAGGAGCTGACGGCGCCGCTCCAGCCGCTGGTCCGGCATGACCGGCAGGGCCAGCTGATGCGCACCCTGTCGTCCTGGTTCGAAAACGGCATGCAGCGACCGCCGACCGCCAAGGCGCTGAACATCCACCGCAACACGCTGGACTACCGGATGCGGCGCATCGAGGAGGTCTGTGGCGTCGACCTCGGCAGCACCGAGGATTGCGTCAGGCTGTATCTCGGCCTGCGGATGTTTCCCGCCGCCGGCATGTGACCGGACGCCGGCGGCGGCGGGATCGCGCTTGCGGTCAGGCCACCCGGATCGTCGCGATGAAGCCGGCCACCTCGGTCTTGAGCCGGCCCGCCTCCTGAACCAGATCCCCGGCGGAGCGGAGCACGTCGGTGACCGCCTCGCCGGTTTCGCCGGTCATGCGGCTGACGTCGGCGATGTTGGAGGTCACCTGTTCGGTGCCGCGCGCCGCCTGGGACACGCTGCCGGCGATCTCCGCCGTCGCCGCGTTCTGCTCTTCGACCGCGGCGGCCACGGCGGCGGAGATGCTGCTCATCCGGCCGATGATCTCGGCGATCTCGGCCATGCCCGTCCGGGTTCCCGAGGTGGCGTCCTGGATTTCCCGGACCTTGGCCTGGATCTCCTCGGTCGCCTTGGCCGTCTGGCTCGCCAGCCGCTTGACCTCGTTCGCCACCACGGCGAAGCCCCGGCCGCTCTCCCCGGCGCGGGCGGCCTCGATGGTGGCGTTCAAGGCCAGCAGGTTGGTCTGGCCGGCGATGGAGTTGATCAGGCTGACCACGGTGCCGATCTCGTCGGCGGCCTTGACCAGGGTCATGGTCAAGGCGTTGGTGACGTCGGCCTGCCGCACCGCCGCGTCGGAGATCCGCTGCTGCGCTTCGACCTGGCGGCCGATCTCCAGGACCGAGGCCGACAGCTCCTCGGTCGCGACGGCGACGGTCTGCACATTGGACGAGGACAGTTCCGACGCGTTGGCGACCGCCGTCGCGGCGGAGGAGGCGCGCTCCGTCGTTGACGACAGCGACGAGACCGCCCCCTCGATATGACCGGCCGAAGCGGCGACATGCTCGACGATGCCGCGCACGCTCTGTTCGAAGCTGACCGCCAGCCGGTCCAGCTCGGCCTTGCGCTCCGCCTCGGCCTCGGCCCGCTGGCGCGTCCGCTCCTCCGCCAGCCGGCGGACCTCCAGCGCGTTGGTCTTGAACACGCCGAGCGCCCGGACCAGCATCCCCACCTCGTCGCGGCGGGTCTCGCCGGACAGCTCGATGTCGATCTGGCCCTGGGACAGGCGGCCCATGGCGTCGGTGATCTTGCGCATCGGCCGGGTGATGGTCAGCAGGACGATGCCGATGGCAAGCGCCAGCCCGACGACCAGCCCGACCAGCATCACCGACAGCAGGATGACACGGGTTTCGGCGGCAAGCTCATCCATGTCGAGCACGGTGCGATCAAGGCTGCGCCGGCTCAGATCGGCGCTTTCGTTGATATGGTCGGCGGCGGCGGCGGCGGCCTTCGCCCCGTCCCCGGTGCTGATGGCGAAGGCGTAGCGAACACGGGCCTGGAGAGCGAAATCCAGTGTTTTCGCCGCCAACTGACGGTAGGCGTCGATCAGCCCCTTCAGCGCCACGGCCCGCTCCCGCGCCGCGTCGGTGTCGGCCTTCGCCGTCAGCCAGGCGATGCCGTCATCCACCCTGGCCATCTGCCCCTCGAACTGGCTGGCATACGCCTTCTGTTCGTCGGCACGGGTGTCGAGCAACAGATTCTTCTCGGCGATGATCGCCGCGTTCAGGTGGCGGCTGACCTCCAGCAGCCGCACCCGCCGCTCGGCCTCGACGGTCAGCGCCTCCTGCGCCACGGTCTTCAGCGTCGCCAGATGCACCATGGCGGTGATTCCGACGGTGGCGGCAATCCCCAGCAACAGGAAGATCGGCACAAGGATCTTGACGAAAAGCCTTTGATTGACGAACCAGCCGATCATATCACCTCCAGTTGCTTCAGTGTTCGGAGCGTCCACCAGTCCGAAAAGCGTCTTTCCATCGATCACCGCGGAAACGGCGATCCTTGAGATACCCGGCATCGCGACGGGAGAGCCCGCCCGACCAGCACACCATGTCACTTGGTATGCAATATTGTATACGATTTTGGAAGCGTGATGCTATTATGACTTACGGCTTGAGGACAGTATTTCTCCGACCCGGACTCCATGATCAACAGTGCTGGTGCCCAGAAATTGAGCTGCCGCAGTCACAGCAAAGACGGGACAAGCGGAACGACGAAGATCGTCACCTCCTTCCGGCGCGGAGTCCGCAAGGGGTACGGCACAGCCTTGCCGTACCCCTTCAGCACCGAACGGAGATCTCAATTCAAACTGGTCTTCAACCATTTCTGAGCCAGCTTTTCGATGGTGCCGTCAGCCTTGGCGTCCTGGATCGCCTTGTCGAACATCTCCTTCAGCACGGTGTCGTCCTTGCGCAGGCCGACGCCAACCCCCTTGCCGAAGACGCCACCGACAAAGGTCGGTCCTGTCATCGTATAGTCCTTGTATTCCGGCTTGAGGAGCAGCGCGCCCAGCGTACTTTTCTGCGTAACGACACCGTCGATACGACCCGCCTGAAGATCAAGGTCATGCTGTTCGGTTGTCTTGTATTCACGAATTTTTGCAACACCCTTAAAATAAGTGTCCATGAATGCCATATTGCTTGTCGCGACCTGAACACCGATCGCCTTGTCCTTCAGTTGAGCCTCGAGAGGAGCCAGGGCAGCCTTCACCTGTGCGGGATCGCCACCGAGATCGACCGTGGTGCCGGCGCCCGGCAGGCTGGCGAGCGGGCTGGTCTTCTCGACGATCATGGCTGCGGCGGTCGGGGCGTAGGGCTGGCTGAAGTTGATCAGCGCCAGACGCTTCTCGGTGATGATCATCGATGCCATGATGGCGTCGAACTTGCGAGCGTTCAGCGCCGGGATCAGCCCATCCCAATCCTGGACCACGATGGTACAGCGCACGGACATCCGGGCGCACAGGTCATTGGCGAGATCGATCTCCAACCCGTCGAGCTTCCCATCGGCGGTGGTGAAGTTCCAAGGCTCGTCGGCGCCTTCGGTGGCGATGGTGATGGCCGTCGGCTTGGTCTGCGCGGCAGCTCCCGTGACGGACAGAATGGCGAACGACAGTGTCGAAGCGAGAAGGAGGGTCTTCATCCTGGACGTCCCTGGTCATTGCGGCGGCTTGCTGGAATGGTTGGGACAATGGAGCTTTCCCGCCCCGCCGCATACTCAGGATCGGCACTTATCGCGCGCGGCGATGACGTAATTTACCAACGGATACACGAACGCCCCGTTCCTTGCGGAACGGGGCGTTCGCGGAAGGTCGCGCCATGCGGCCGACAATCACATCAGGTTGGCCATCGCGATCAGCGACAGGGTGACGGTGATGGCGCCGCCGATCCGGGTCGCGACCTGGGCGAAGGGCATCAGCTGCATCCGGTTGGCCGCCGTCAGGATGGCGACGTCGCCGGTGCCGCCCTGGCCGCAGTTGCACGAATTGATGATGGCGGTTTCGATCGGGTACATCTTCACCATCCGGCCGACGAGGAAGCCCATCGTCATGTGCGTCGCCACCGTGCAGAAGATGATGATCAGGTTCGGAACCGTGAAGGCGGACATCAGCTTGTCCCACGGCGTCACCGCGACACCCATGGCGAACAGCAGCGGATAGGTGACGGCGACCTGGAAGAATTTGTAGACGACGCCGGCGCCGGCCTCCAGCGAGGGGGAGGCGAGCTGGAACACCTTGACCACCACCGCGATGAACAGCATCGCCACCGGGGCCGGCAGCCCGACGATCTTCTGGGCCATGACCCCCATCAGATAGAGGGTGACGGCGAACAGGCCGGCGGCGGCGACGGTGTTGGCGTCGACCGGACCGCCGCTCTTGGCCGTGACCTTGGTCAAATCGGCGGCGCCGGGCTGGAGCTGGCCATTGCCGGTCAGGTGCGGCATGCGCTTGCCGATGAAGTTCAGCAGGCCGGACATCAGGATCGCCATCAGGCTGCCCAGCATGACCATCGGCAGGACCTGCGCGAAGATCTCGCCCTGGTTGCCGTTCAGGATTTCGGCATAGCCCATCGACAGCGGGATGGCCCCTTCGCCGACGCCGCCCGACATGATCGGAACGACGATGTAGAAGAAGGTGTGCTTCGGATCGAGGCTGAGCAGGGTGCCGACCAGCGTGCCGACGCAGGCGGCCGAGACGGCGCCACTGGCGAGCGGAACGAAGATCTTGAAGAAGCCCTTCACCAGCGCGTCGCGGTTCATGCTGAGCACGCTGCCGACGATGATGCAGGCGATGAACAGATAGAGGAAGTTGGTGAATTTGGTGAAGTCGACCACCGCCTTCAGCATCGGCGTCGGCAGCACATGATAATAGGCCATGGCCGAGGGGATGAAGGTGGCGAAGATCGCCGCGGCGCCGATATGGCGGAACACCGGAAGACGCTTGCCCAGCTCGCCGCAGCTGAAGCCGCAGACCGCCAGCACGGCGATCATCATGTTGATCTCGTGGGTCAGCGAGCCGGTGGCGACCGCCCCGGCGAACACCGCGATCAGGATCACGAACACCGGGATCGGAACGATGCCGATGCGCTGGTCGAGCAGCCCCCACCAGACCTCGCGCCAGGACCGGCGCATGGCCCGCGCGGACGAGCTGGGCTCGTCAAGGGCGATGGAGGCGAGAGAGACTTCACTGGGCATGGTGTCCTCCGGACATTCGGTTTTGTTTGCGCTCCGGCAGCAGGGGGAAAAGGACGGGACGCTGCCGGGGTCCGGTCCTGGATCGGGTGGCTCCGGACATCCGATCCATGCCGCTTTCGCAGCGCTGCGATCCGATGGCCGAAAAAGAGGAAACAAGCACCAAGCCGGAAGCCACCGTGGCCGGCGCGTTTTCCATGATTTTATCTTTATTGATATTTCAATGAGTTGATCTTTACTTTTTACTTAACGATTTTTACTCCGTTCATCTTCAATTCCCCACCGATATATTTTCTATCATTCGGAACTGTCAGAAGCCTGTCAGCGTGGAGCGCCCTGATGAAAATCTGAAAAGGAGGAATGCGGACGACCTCACCGCCGCTCGATGCGGGCGACCAGGCTACGCAGCACCTGGAGACCATAGGGCCAGGGGCCGAAACCGGCTTCGGCGTTGATGTGTCCGGCCTCGCCGAGGTCGACGAGATCGGCCTGCCAGACGCCGGACCAATGGATGGCGCGGGAAAAGCGCATCACCGGATCATTATGGCTCGTCACCACCACGGCGGGCACGCCGAGCGCCTGTTCCGGCACCCGCTCCTCGGCCTCGAAACGGGAGGGCTCGGCCGGGGCGACCAGCATCAGACCGGCGATGTCATGGCTGCGGTCGCTGGCGACGCAGCAGGACGCCAGCGCGCCGAAGCTGTGCCCGACCAGGATGGCGGGACGGCCCCGCTGGGCGAGCAGACGGCGGATGGCCCCGACCCAGCGTTCGATGTCGGGGATGTTCCAATTGCTCTGGGCGATGCGCAGCCAGAAGGGATGGCGGGCCTGCCAGAAGCTCTGCCAATGTTCCGGACCGCTGTCGTAGAGCCCCGGCACCAGCACGAAGCTGTAGCGCGCCGACGCCTCCAGCAGGGCCGCATCAACCTCGCGCATATGGTGATCCAATTCCATCGGCCCCCCGGCGGTCGTCAGCCCCGCCCCCTTCTTGTCCACAACGCTCAGAGGCACGAAGCCCGGCAGGGCGCCGCCACCGGCACATGGGCCAGGAACCACGTCACCGCCAGCAGGTCGGCGCTGCCGCCGGGGCTGAGGTTTCGGCGGATCGCCTCGTCGTCGAGCGCGGCCAGCCGGCGCAGATAGTCCGGCGCCGCCACCCCGCCGTCCCGGCGCAGCCGCATCGCCTCGCCCTGGAGGAAGGTCAACCCCGCCAGCCCGCCGCGCGATACCACATTGGTGTCCCGGTTGAAGGCCAGCAACTCCAGCAGCGCCGCATGCAGAGCCATGCGCGTTCCTTGGGACCGCAACCGCTCGAAGGCCGGCAGGGCGTGGGTCCGCACGGTGGCGAAGCCGGACGCCGCCTCGCCGCGCGCCCCGGTCAGGCCATGACGGCGGAACAGATGCTCCCCCGCCGTGCCGGCCTCGCCCGGACGCCGCAGCTCCTCCACCACGCCGGCGCACACCGCCGCCACCTCGTCGCACAGCGGCCAGCGGGTGACGGGCTCACCCCGCCCGGCCAGCCGGCCGGCGGCGGCGCACAGCAGGCCGAAGGCGAAGATGCTGCCCTTGTGGGTGTTGACCCCGCCGGTGACGCGCAGCATGGCGCGTTCACACGCCATGCCGTCGGCCCGGATCCCCGTCAGGAACAGGTCGGCCGGCACCGCGCAGCCCTCCAGCCCGCGCGCGAAGAACAGGCGGAACCAGGGGGCGATGGCGGCGGCCGACGCCAGGAAGCTCGTCAGGTCCATGTCGCGGTGCGACCCGCGATTGCGGCGATCCACCAGCCCCGGCTTCGGCGTCAGCAGAACCTCGCGCAACAGCGAGCGGTGGGCCAGACGGGCCAGATGGTGGCCGGGAGAGAAATCGAGCGAGCGCTCGCTCGCGGTCCCGCCGGGAACGGACCCCGCAAGCAGCAGCCCGGCAGCCCCGCCCCTGTCCTCACGCGGCGCGATACGCATTGACCCTCTCCTCGATCGCCGCCAGAAGCTCGTCCAGCGGATGACGGCGGGAACGGGCGCAGGCATGGGCCGGCTCCCCACACACCAGGCAACGCCGGGGCGCCAGCCCCAACGCTGTGCGGGACAGGCCGCCCCGCGTCGGACACAGCACGTCCAGATCCCACAGCCGGCCCAGCGGATGGTCGTCCTCCAGGGTGGCGACCGCCCTTTTCAGCACCCGCGCCTCGGTATCGACGGCATAGAGCGCCTCGAAGCCGGTCCGCTCCCGCACCGCCAGATGGGCCGCGACCGGCCAGCCGGTTCGGCGGAACAGCCGATCCAGCTCATTCTCCGCCGTCTCCATCACGAAACGGCCGCTCTCCGTCACCTTGACCGGCCCCGGCGCCACCAGCGTCACCGACAGCAGCGGCAGGCCATGGCGGGCGAACAAAGCCTGCTGGCGCCCGGCGCGGCGGTCGCGCGCCTCCAGCATCTCGGCAAGGGAGATCGCCATCCCCGCCATGACCGCCGATTCCATGACCGTCAGCCCTTCACCTGGCGGACGATGTCGATCACGCTGCCGTCGCGGTAGCGGACGATGCCGACCACCTTGTCGAGGAACTCGATGGGCCGCGGCTCGCCGGTCAGGGAGTCGGCGCGCTGCTGCAACTCCTCGATGGTCATCACCGGCAGGCCGGCGGCCTTCAGCCGCTGGGCGATCTCCGGCCGGCGCGGGTTGACGGCGATGCCATGGTCGGTCACCAGCACGCCGACGCATTCGCCCGGCGTCACCACCGTGGTGACCCGCCGCACCACCGTCGGGATGCGGCTGCGGATCAGCGGCGCCACCACGATCGACAGGTTGGCCGCCGCCGCCACGTCGGAATGGCCGCCCGACGCCCCGCGCATCACCCCGTCCGACCCGGTGATGACGTTGACGTTGAAATCGACGTCGATCTCCAACGCGCTCAGGATCACCAGATCCATCTGGTCGACATAGGCGCCCTTGGACCCGGCATTGGCGTATTCGTTGGTCGAGATCTCGATGTGGTTGGGCGAGGTCCGCAGCGATTCCGCAGCGTCGCCGTCGAAGCTCTGGGTGTCGATCACCCGTTCGATCAGGCCCTTCTTATGAAGGTCGACGATGCCGCCGGTGATGCCGCCCAGCGCGAAGCTGGCGGTGATCCCCTTCTTGCGCATGTAGCCTTCCAGGAAGCGTGTCGTCGCCGTCGCCGACGCGCCCGAGCCGGTCTGCATCGAGAAGCCCTGCTCGAAATAGCCGGAATGCACCATCACCTCGGCCGACAGCCGGGCGATCAGCAGCTCGCGCGGGTTGGTGGTTATGCGGGCGGCGCCGACGCTGATCTTCGACGGGTCGCCGATCTGCTCGACCTTCACCACATAATCGACCTCGTCCTGCGACAGGCTGGCCGGCGCGTTGGGGAAGGGCACGATCTCCTCGGCCAGCAGGATCACCGTGCCGGCATGGCGGGCGTCCACCTTGGCATAGCCGAGCGAGCCGCAGCGCGAGCGGCCGCTGATGCCGTTGGCGTTGCCGAAGCAATCGGCGGTCGACACGCCGAGGAAGGCGACGTCGATCTTCAGCTCGCCGTCCTGGATCAGCTTCACCCGCCCGCCATGCGAGTGGATGTTGACCGGATGCGCCATCAGCCCATGGCTGATCGCCTCGGCCAGCTTGCCGCGCATGCCCGACGTGTAGATGCGGCTGATGACGCCGTTGCGGATATGCTCGATCAGCGGCGCGTTGCAGCTGAGCAGCGACGAGGGCGCCAGGGTCAGATCCTTGAAGCCCATGCGGGCCAGCAGCTCGACCACGGTGTTGATCGTCTTGTCGCCTTCACGGAAGGCGTGATGGAAGGAGATGGTCATCCCGTCCTTCAGGCCGGAGCGCCGGATGGCGTCCTCCAGCGACGGGCAGACCTTGCGGGAGCGCTTCAGCTCCGGATCCTTCAGATAGGGGGTCTTGCTGGCGAAGCCCTCGAAACGGGGCAGCCGGTCCAGCAGGGGGATGGCGAGGTCGGTCACGGCACAGCACTCCAGTTCACTTGCGGGTTCCCGACGCCTCGGCCCGCTGCAGCACCCGGCGCGCGTGGTCGATGACGGGACCGTCGATCATCTTTCCGTTCAGCGAAACGACGCCGAGCCCCTTGCGCTCGCCCTCCGCCGCCGCCGCGACGACGCGGCCGGCATACTCGACCTCCTCCTCGGTCGGGGCGTAGGCGTTGTGCAGAAGCTCGATCTGGCGCGGGTTGATCAGCGACTTGCCGTTGAAGCCCAGCCGCTTGATCAGGTCGACCTCCTTGAGGAAGCCGGCCTCGTCGTTCAGGTCGGACCACACCACGTCGAAGGCGTCGATCTTCGCGGCGCGGGCGGCGTGCAGCACGGCGCAGCGGGCATAGAACAGCTCGGTGCCGTCGCCGCGCTCGGTCTGCATGTCCATGACATAGTCGAAGCCGGCCAGCGCGATGCCGATCAGCCGCGGCGACGCCTTGGCGATGGACAGCGCGTTGATGACGCCGCTGGCGCTTTCGATCGCCGCCATCAGCCTGGTCGAGCCGACCTCCCGGCCGCAGGCGCGCTCGATGCGCTCGACCTCGCGCTCCAGCAGCTCGACATCCTCGGCGCAGTCTGTCTTGGGCAGGCGGACGACATCGACACCGGCCCGCACCGCCGCCTCCAGGTCGAGAAGACCGAAGGGAGTGTTGAGCGGGTTGATGCGGACCACCGTCTCGATCTCGCGATAGACCGGCAGCCGCAGGGCGTTGAAGACCAGGATGCGGGCGGAATCCTTCTCGCGCAGCGAGACCGCGTCCTCCAGGTCGAACATGATCGAGTCCGGCTTGTAGACGAACGCCGTGCTGAGCATGGCGGCGTTGGCGCCGGGCAGGAAAAGCATGCTGCGGCGGAGCTTCATGACAGCGCACTCCAGTCGATGGTTTGGGCCTCGGCCCCGCGCATCACCGCCGTCTGGACGCGGGCCCGGATGGCGCAGTCGAGCGCGCCCTTGTCCTCAACCACCACCAGCCCGGCGGTGACGCCGAGCCGGTCCAGCGTGTCGCGCACGACATGGTCGATCTGGTGACCGAACTGCTGCATGACCTCGCTGCTGATGACGACTTCCAGCCCGGTGCCCGGCCCGGGTGATACCTTGACCAGCAGGTCGCTCGATTCGAGCGTGCCCGCCAGGGCCTCCTTGACGATCTTCATCGGTCCCACTCCAGAGGACCCGGCGGCGGACGCACCAAGCGTCACACCGCCGGGCCGGTTCACATGCCGGCCGCCAGGGCCCGGCGCGCCAGCGCGTCGGGCTCGCCGCCATGACCCGTCGGGTCGGGGGCGAACGGCAGGATTTTCGACAGGTATTTCTCGCGCAGCAGCTCGAAGGTCGGCGCCGGCACCAGGGCGCGGATGCGGTCGAGGTCGCGGCTGCGCAGAAGGCGCCGCACCTCCGACGCCGAGATCGGCGTGCCGCCCGAGCGGGTGCGCGCCTCCTCGATCACCGTCACCGCCGGGGCCGTGCTGCCGGCCCCCTGGAGCCAGAATTTCATGTCGGCGTTGTATTTGCGCGTGGTCTCGCAGAAGGGCTCGGTGCCGACGAAGCGATGGGTGATGCCGAGCGCCGGTGCGATGTGGTTGCGGAACAGCAGCAGGTCGATCGCCGTGCAGCAATCGCCGACCACCCCCTTCTCCTTGAAGAAATAGTCGGGGAAGGTGGCGCGCGAGACCATGTATTGCGAGCCGTGATGCAGGGTCAGCCGCTCGATCCCGCGCACCCCCTCCTCGACCAGCGCGTAGCGGTCGCGGTAGGAGACGAAGGAGACATCCTCGCTGACCACGAAAAGGTGCAGCCAGTCGCATTGGGCCGCCGCCAGCCTGACCAGATACTGGTGGCCGAGCGTGAAGGGGTTGGCGTTGATGACGACGCCGCCGATCTTCGCGCCCGGCGGCAGTCCCTGCGGACGCAGGGCGCGCAGCCGGTCGCAGTAGGAGCGGATGCCGACCGGGGTGTTCTCCATCAGCGTGACGTAGCCCGGCACCTCGGCCAGCGCGTAGAAGCCGCAGCCCTGGAAGAAGGAGACGTTTTCCGGCCGGGTGTAGAGGAACAGGTGCGAATGGCCGCGCTCATAGGCGAGATGGACGATCTCGCTCAGCAGCGTCAGGCTCAGGGAGCCGCCGCGCAGGTCCGGATCGATGGCGCAGCATTTGACGATGTTGCTTTCCAGCCCGGCGCAGGCCACCAGCCGCCCGGCGGCGCGGCAGACCACGAAGACCTGGATATGCTCCTCGTAATCCAGCCCGCAGCTGCCCAGCAGCGCTCTGATGTCCCGGCGCTCCCGGGCGCTGGTCGCCGGATCGACGGCGTAGAAGTCGAATTCGTCAGTCACGGATTCATGCTCCTTCTGGAGCTTCCGACAGGGTGGTCGCGGTGTTTCATGGGTCGGGCACTCCCTTCCCCCGCGCCGGTAGCGACGCCTCGCGGGCGTCCGATATGACCCAGTGTGGACCGGACTTCTGTCAAATCGCTGTCAGGCCCGCTTCCCCTCATGGTCCATTTTGTCGCGGCTCATTGCTTCCAGCACGATCGCATTCGACTCCCTCTCCCGCCCCGGGAGAGGGAAGGGGCCCATGGCATCGCCATGGGAAGGGTGAGGGGTAGCACAAGAAACCATGCGCTTCTGGACCCTTGCCTTGCCCCTCACCCTCCCCACGCCTGCGGCGCGGGTCCCCTCCCTCTCCCGGGACGGGAGAGGGCAATTACCGCCGAATGTGATTCCCCTTACTCCGCCGCCTGGCGCAGCGGAACCGGGGTGGTGTCGATCTGGGCGTCGACGACGGCAAGCGCGGTGACGTTGACGATGCCGCGGGTGGTGATCTCCGGCGTCACGATGTGGGCCGGGGCGCTGACGCCGAGCAGGATCGGGCCGACCGACAGGCCGTCGCTCAACACCTTCAGCATCTCCAACGCGATGTTGGCGGCGTCCAGCGTCGGCATCACCAGCAGGTTGGCCTGCCCGCGCAGCCGGCCGTTGGGCAGGGCGGCGTCGCGCACCGCCTCGCACAGCGCCGCACCCGCCTGCATCTCGCCATCCGCCCCCAGCTCCGGCGCCCGCCGGCGCAGCAGCTCGCAGGCCGCCCGCATCTTCAGCGCCGACGGGGAATCCGAACTGCCGAAATTGGAGTGCGACAGCAGCGCCACCTTCGGCTCGATGCCGAAATGACGGACCTTCTCCGCCGCCAGCACGGCGATCTCGGCGATCTCCTCCGCGCTCGGGTCGGGATTGACATGGGTGTCGGTCAGGAAATAGGTGCCCTTGCCCAGGATCAGCAGCGTCATCGCGGCGGAGACCGGCGCGTCGCCGCGGCGGCCCAGCAGGTCGCGGATGTGGCGGTGATGCTCGGCATAGCGCCCGGCGGTGCCGCAGACCATGGCGTCGGCCGCCCCGCGCCGCACCATCAGGCTGGCGAAGACGGTGGCGTCGGCCCGCACCATGGTGGCGGCGAAATTCGGCGACACGCCGCGCCGGCCCATCACCTGCCGGTAGACGTCGGCATATTCGTGGCAGCGCGGGTCGCGCACCGGATCGACCACCGTGACGTCACGGCCGGAGGCCAGCCGCAGCCCGAGCTGTTCGATCCGCCGCGCCACCACCTCGTCACGGCCGAGCAGGATCGGCCGGGCGATGCCCTCGTCCACCGCCACCTGGGCGGCGCGCAGCACGCGCTCATCCTCGCCCTCGGCATAGACGACGCGCTTGGGCGCCTGGGCCGCCTTGTGGAAGACCGGCTTCATCACCAGACCGGAGCGGAAGACATATTGCCCCAGCCGCTCGCGGTAGGCGCGCAGGTCGGCGATCGGCCGGGTGGCGACGCCGCTCTCCATCGCCGCCTGGGCGACGGCCGAGGCCACATCGACGATCAGGCGCGGGTCGAAGGGCTTGGGCAGGATATAGTCGGGGCCGAAGCGCAACTGTTCGCCGGTGTAGGCGGCGGCGACCACGTCGGACGCCTCGATCCGCGCCATGTCGGCGATCGCCTTGACGCAGGCGATCTTCATCGCCTCGTTGATGGTGGTCGCCCCGACATCCAGCGCGCCGCGGAAGATGAAGGGGAAGCACAGGACATTGTTGACCTGATTGGGATAGTCGGAGCGGCCGGTGGCGATGATGGCGTCGGGACGGGCGGCGCGCGCCTCCTCGGGCGTGATTTCCGGATCGGGGTTGGCCAGCGCCAGGATCAGCGGTCTGGCCGCCATCGTCCTGACCATCGCGCCGGTCAGCACGCCCGGCCCCGACAGGCCGAGGAAGATGTCGGCGCCGGCCATCGCCTCGTCCAGGCCGCGCACGGATCCTGCGGTGGCGTAACGGTCCTTGTAGGGGTTCATGCCGGCGTTGCGCCCCTGATAGACCACGCCCTCGCGGTCGGCCAGGATGATGTTGCTCCGCTTCACCCCCATGCCGACCAGCAGGTCGAGGCAGGCGATGCCCGCCGCCCCGCCGCCGGTGGAGACGACGCGCACATCCTCGAAGCGTTTGCCGACGACCTGCAAGGCGTTGTAGACGGCGGCGGCGACGACGATGGCGGTGCCATGCTGGTCGTCATGGAAGACCGGGATTTTCATCCGCTCCTTCAGCCGGCGTTCGACTTCGAAGCAGGCGGGGGCGCCGATGTCCTCCAGATTGATGGCGCCGAAGGTCGGCTCCAGCCGGGCGATGGTGTCGACCAGGGCATCGACGTCCTTCTCGTCGACCTCGATGTCGAAGACGTCGATGTCGGCGAACTTCTTGAACAGGACGGCCTTGCCCTCCATCACCGGCTTGGAGGCCAGCGGCCCGATGTCGCCCAGCCCGAGCACCGCCGTGCCGTTGGAGATCACCGCCACCAGATTGCCGCGCGCCGTCACCTCCGCCGCGTTGGCCGGATCGGCGACGATGTCGGTGCAGGCGAAGGCGACCCCCGGCGAATAGGCCAGCGCCAGATCGCGCTGGGTCATCATCGGCTTGGTGGGCACGATCGCCAGCTTCCCCGGCTTGCCCAGACGGTGGTACTCAAGTGCGCGCTCTTTCAAATCGCCCGACATGGCATTCCCCAATATTTCGTGTCTCGCGGACGCATGTCGATGCCGAGAGCGGCATTTCCGCGGCTTGCTTGTCCGCTTCTTGACCAAGTCTTGGGGTTATAGGGGCCGGATCTGTCAGAAGCCTGTCAGTAGCGGTTGGTTATCATGCGCCATTGTCGCAGGAAGCGGGCGCGCTTGCTGTCGTCGAGAAAGACGAGAAGGCCGGGGTTGAGCGTGGTGTGCTGGAGCGGCCCGTTCAGTTCGGCCAGCAGATGCGCCGCCGAGAAGGGGCCGTCCACCGTCGGCGAGATGGCGTAGAAAGGCGTCCTGTTGGCGATCTGGGTCTGCCCCTCCTCCGACAGCAGATAATCGATGAACAGGCCGGCGAGACCGGCGAGCGCCGCCCCCTTGGGAATGGAGGCGACGCGCGAGGTGACCAGCGTGTAGTCGCTGGGCAGCACGATGCCGATGGGGGCGCCGGCCAGTTGCCGCGCCCGCGCGTAGGACCCGAGCAGATTGTAGCCGATCAGCCGCTCGCCGCGCTCGATCTGGTCCAGCATCTCGCCGGTGCAGCAGTGCTGATCCATGTGGCGGTCGGCCATCGCGTCCACCAGTTGCCAGAACTGGCTGTTCAGCACCGAATCCTGGGTGGCGAGCAGATAGCCGATGCCGCTCTGGGTGATGTCGTAGGTGACGATGCGCCCGTCATAGATTTCCTTCGCGCGGATCAGGCGGATCAGGTCGTCGCGGGTGCGCGGCACGTCGGCCTCCGGCATGCGGTCACGGTTGTAGACGATGACCGCCGGTTCCTGGGCGAAGCTGAACGCCTCGTCGCGCCAGTTGGCCCAGCGCGGCAGGGCCGCCGTCGCCGGCGACAGGTGGCGCTGCATGTAACCGTCATTGACCAGCTTCACCTGGAGGTCGGCGGAAGAGCTGATGACCAGATCGGGCAGCCGTTCGCCGGGATGGACGATGCCGTCATACAGCTCGACCGCCGTCAGCTCGTCATACTGGATGGCGATGCCGGGATTGCGCTGCTGGAAATCCCGGATCAGCCCCTCCATCACCGGCCGGTCGGTGGTGGAGGCGATGACGAGCGTCGCATTGGCGGCCCCCTGCGCGGCATAGATGGTGCGCTTGGCCTGCCCCTCCGCCGGCCACAGCACAAGCAGCGGGACGAGCAGCAGCAGAAGCGACGGCAGCCAGCAGCGCTCCGCCTTCCCCACCGTTTCATCCCTGTCGCCATGCCCTCCCCCGCCATGCCCTCCCCGGCCTTCCGTCCCGTCACCGGTCCGGCAGGCATGGCACCGGTGGTCGAGCGGGAACACCATGCGGGCGATCAGGCCGCCGCCGGGACGGTCGTTCAGCGAGAAGGCGGCGCCGTGCCCATCGGCGACCGCCGCGACGATGGCGAGCCCCAGCCCGCTGCCCACCGTGCCCGCCGCCGAACTGCCGCGGCCAAAACGGCTCAGCACCTTGGGCTTCTCCTCGTCGGGAACGCCGGAGCCGCGGTCGGCGACCTCGATCACCGGGCCGCGGTCGCCGGTGGCGGGCCGCAGCCGTACCTCGACCGCGCCGGCGTCGCCGCCATATTTGACGGCGTTGTCCACCAGATTGACCAGCGCCTCGCGCAGGATCACCCCGTCGCCGCAGACGGCGATGTTGTCGTCACCCTCCTGCTCGACACGCAGCGTCGTGTCCTCGGCGATGGCGGCGGCGCGTTGCACCACCTGCCGGGCCAGAACCGTCAGATCGACGAAATCCGGGTGCAGCGCCTCGCTGCGGTGGACGACCATGGCATGGCTGAGCAGTTGGGTGGTCAGCTCGCTGGCCTCGACGGCGTTGCGGTGGATGCGGCCGACGATGCGCTGGAGCCGGGCGGGGTCGGTCTCCTCCGAGGCCAGTTCCGACTGCGAGCGCAGGGCCGCCAAGGGCGTGCGGATCTGGTGCGCCATGTCGGCCAGGAAGGTCTTGGTCGATTCCAGATTGCCGTGCAACCGCGCCATCAGCGTGTTGATGGCGCCCAGAAGCTGGCCCACCTCCACCGGGGCCGACACGTCGATGGGACTGAAGTCGTTGGGACGGCGGGCATGGATCAGCCGCTCCAGAAAGCCCAGCGGCGCCAGCGCCTGCCGCACGCCGAACCACACCAGCCCGATGCTGACCAGCATCATCAGCATCACCGGCAGGAAGGAATTCAGGAAGAAGCCGCGGGCCAGCGTGTCGCGCTCCTCGCGCGTCTGGGCGACGACGATGGTCACCCAGTTGGCCCGTCGGGCCTGGACGATCAGATGCCCCAGCGCCACGACGCGCACCGGCTCGCCGCGATAGACCGTGTCGGTGAAGCTGGCGGCATCGTCGCGCCGCACCTCTCCCGGCAAATCCTGATAGCCGATGACGAGGCCGCCGTCGGTATCGAGCACCTTGTAGAAGGCGCGGTCGCGCTGCGCCATGGCGAGGATGCCGAGCGACGAATAGGGAAGATCGACCACCACGGCGCCATCCTCCACCCGCACCGCATCGGCGATGGCCAGCGCGGAGGCGAGGAGCAACTGGTCATAGGCGCCGTCGGCGGCGCGGCGGGCATCGGTGCGGATCAGCAGGAACAGGCAGCCGGCCACCAGCGCCAGCACCAGCGCCAGCCGGACCATCAGCCTTTTCTGCAACGACCCCGCGGTGCGGCCGTCAGGCGGCATCTTGACGTTCCGCGACATAGCCCTGGCCATGCACGGTGCGGATCACCACCGACGCGCGGTCCAGCTTGCGGCGGAGACGGGAGACATAGAGTTCGATGGCGTTGGGCGCCACCGGCTGGTCCAGGCTGCACAGCCGGTCGATCAGCGTGTCCTTGGTCATCACCCGTTTCAGGTTCGACAGGAACAGCTCCAGCAGGCGGAATTCCCGCGCGCTGAGATCCACCGCCTGGGCCTCGACCGTCACCTTCTTGGTGGCGGTGTCGAAGACCAGATTGCCGAAGACCTGTTCGGAGGTGGCGATGCCGTGATGGCGGCGCAGCAGGGCGCGGCAACGCGCCTCCAGCTCACGGAAGTCGAAGGGCTTGACGACGTAATCGTCGGCGCCGAGGTCGAGCGCGTCCACCTTGGTGTCGACGCGCGAGCGGGCGGTGACCACCAGGACCGGCGTCTGGTCGCCCTTGCGGCGCAGCTGGCGCAGCAGCGTCTGCCCGTCCGGGCCGGGCAGCATCAGGTCGAGGATGACGAGCTGGTATTCCTCGCCCGCCAGCAGCTCCTCCGCCTGATAGCCGTCGGCGGCCCAGTCGATGGCGTAGCCATGCTTGCGCAGCCGCTGGATGATCGCGTCGGCGAGATCCTCGGTGTCTTCCACGACCAGTATGCGCATGCTTCCCGCCTCCGTCGGCAGAGGGTCCCGCCCGTCACGACACTATGGAAAGGGGATGGCCGCCGCCACCCTGTCCTGTGTCAAGCCTATACGCCGGAACCCGCGAGCGCGGCATCCCGCCGCAGTGAATCCCGGCGAAGGATCACCGCCCCGGATCGCCGATCCCCGCCCCCCGTCAGACGGGCTGGTCCAACTCGATCCGGCGCAGGCAGTGCAGGACCTGGGCCATGCCGTCACCGGTCTTGACCAGTTCGCCGGGCTTGCCGCCCAGCAGGCTGTCCTTGCAGCCCATCCACTCCACGGCGCGTTCCGCCGTACCGAGAACCTCGACCGCGCGGTCGAAAACCATCTCGCCGTCCAGCACGGCATTGACCCCAATCATGATACCACCTCGACTGTGGAGAAGGCCGGCCACCCGATGGCGCCGGCGGAAGCCGACCGCCGGATCGCGCCACGCGACAGCGGGCCCACCGACATCGTGCCGGCCTCCACAGTAATCCCCGCCACCTGTCAAAGACCTGTCGGCGGACGCGGGCCCGACGGCTCCCTGGCGGCTCAGGCGCCGATCGCCGCCTCGACGAAGTCGATCACCTCACCGGCGTAATAGTCCGGGGTCACGCCGCGGCGGCGATATTTGGCGCGCTTGACGTACCAGTCCTGCAACAGCGGCTTGATCAGCGCCGCCGTCATCTCGACGTTCGCCACCCGGAACCGCCCGGCCCGCATCCCGTCGTCCAGCGTGTCGGCGATCAGCTTTTCCGTCGCCAGCTCGTTCGCCACCGCGAGATCGCGCCCCTCCTTGGAAAACGCCTTGGCCTCCATATAGGCGAAGACGAACCAGGGGTGCATCGCCTCGGTCAGGTATATGTGGGTGGACAGAAGCCAGCGCAGCCGGCCGGCGGGATCCCCGGCCAACGCCTCCGGCGGGCGGCACAGCACCTCGTCGACCGCGCCGACCACCTGCCCCAGGATCATCATCAACAGCGTGTCCTTGCCGTTGAAATGGGCATAGAGCGCGCCCATGCTCAACCCCGACTGCTCGGCGAGGTCGCGCAGGCCCATGGAATGGAAGCCCTTGCGGTTGGACAGCGTCAGGGTGGTCTCGACGATGCGGACCAGATTGGCGATGGCGACCGCCGGCTTCTTGACGCGGATGGCGGCGGCGTGGCGCTCCAGGATGCGGGCGCACAGGGCCTCCATCGACAGATCGAACCGCGCCTGGAATTCCTGAAAGCTGTTCATCTCATCCTCGCCGTCACGCCCGTCCCTCCGGGCATGCGCCCGTGATCTCCGCCCTTACCACAAAAGACCGCCGCCGGCGAAGACCGCCGCCATAAAAAACGAGCGCTCGCTCTCTTGATGTGACGCGAAAAACCCGCTTCCCATCGGGAAGCGGGTCTTCGATACGGCGGATGTCCCCGGCGGACGTCCCCGGCGAACTCAGCCGGCGAACCAGCGGGCGGGGACCAGCACCAGCGACGGGAACAGCACCAGCAGCGCCAGCACGATCAACTGGGCGGCCATGAAGGGCCAGACGCCGCGCATCAGGTTGCCCATGCTGATCTTCGACACGCCGGCCACCACGTTCAGCACGGTGCCGACCGGCGGCGTGATCAGGCCGATGGCGTTGTTGATGATGAACAGGACGCCGAAATAGACCGGATCGATGCCGGCCTGCTTGATCACCGGCATCAGCACCGGCGTCAGGATCAGGATGGTCGGCGCCATGTCCATCGCCGTTCCCACGATCACCACCAGCACCATGATGGCGGCCATCAGCAGGGTCGGGCTGCCCATGAAGGGTTCCAGCAGGTCGCCGACCTGGGCCGGCAGATTGGCGATGGTGATCATCCAGGCCGACACCATGGCGGCGGCGACCAGGAACATCACCACCGCCGTGGTGGTGGCCGCCGCGGCGAACAGATCGAACAGCTGGGAAGGCTTCAACTCGCGATAGACCACCACGGCGACGAACAGCGCGTAGGTCGCGGCCACCGCCGCCGCCTCGGTCGGGGTGAAGATGCCGAACTTCAAGCCGAAGATGATGATGCCCGGCAGCATCAGCGCCCAGAAGCCGTCCTTCACCGCCGCCGCGATCTCACTCCTCGTCGCGCGCGGCGACGGGGTCAGATCCTCGCTGCGGACCACCAGCCACCAGGCGGCGACCAGCCCCAGGCCCAGCATCAGGCCCGGCATGATGCCGGCCAGGAACAGCTTGGTGATCGACACGTTGGCGGCCACGCCGAACAGGATGAAGCCGATCGAGGGCGGGATGATCGGCGCGATGATGCCACCGGCGGCGATCAGCCCGCAGGAGCGCGCCTTGTCATGACCGGCCCGCACCATCATCGGCACCAGCAGCGCCGACAGGGCGGCGGCATCGGCCACCGCCGACCCCGACAGGCTGGCGAGGATGCAGGAGGCGAGGATGGCGACATAGCCGAGCCCGCCGCGGATATGGCCGACCAGCGCCATCGCCACGGCGACGATGCGCCGCGACAGGCCGCCGGCATTCATCACCTCGCCCGCCAGCATGAAGAAGGGCACGGCGACCAGCGGGAAGCTGTCGGCGCCGTTGACGACGTTCTGCGCCACGATCTGGGCGTCGAACAGGTCGAGATGGAACATCAGCGCGACACCGCACAGCAGCAGCGCGAAGGCGATCGGCGTGCCGATGGCCATGGCCCCCAGCAGCGAGCCGAGAAAGACGGTGACGGTCATGGAAGAAGGCTCCTTGGCGCTCGGGCGTCCGGAATCGGGCTTTGGAGGTCAGGCGGCCGATCAGGCGGGCCGGCCGGAGGCGGTGTGCGGGGCGTCGATCGTCTCCTCGGACTCCGTCACCATGATCAGCTCGTCGTCGCCGAGGCGGCCGGCCAGGGCGCGGACGAGGTTGACGGCCAGGATCACCAGCGCCAGCACGCCGAACAGCACGCCGGCGCCATAGAAGAAGCCCATCGACAGGCCGGTCGCCGGCGCCGCCACCGACAGGTTGATCAAGGTCTGGTCCCAGCTGCCGCCGAGCAGCAGGCCGGTGGCGTAGATCATCAGCAGATGGCTGACGCAGAAGCAGACCAGGCGGCCGGCGCGGGGCAGCAGGGCGACCATGGTGTCCATGCCGAGATGGCCGTGCCTGTGCAGCGCCACCACCGCGCCCATGAAGGTCATCCAGACGAAGAGGAGACGCGACAGCTCCTCCGACACCGTGATGCCGCTGTTGAAGCCGTAGCGCAGCACGACGTTGCCGAACACCAGCACCAGCATGCCGGCCAGACAGGCCACGATCATGACCTTCAGAACGAAGACATACCCGTCGATGAAGCGGCCCATCCGGCCCTCCCCTGTGGTTTCTTGTCCGCCCCCTCGCGGGGGGGCTCAGGCGGCCGGCAGGGCCGCGATCCTGGCGCGGAAGGCGTCGGTGCCGGCGACGACCTTGTCGAGCACGGCGTCGAGCGCCCAGAAGCGTTCGCGCACGTCATACTGGATCACCCGGCAGCGGATCGACCCGAAGGTGCCGAGCCGCTGGTGATACATCTTGGCGAAGGCCGGATAGCCCAGGCTTTCCGACACCGCGGCCACCACCAGGAAGGTCGCCAGCTCCTCCGCCAGTTCGGGATGGCGGTCGCCCGACAGCCGCATCCAGCGATAGAGATCGGGATGGATGTTGGTGAACACGCCGGTGAAGCCGGGCGACCCCGCCCGCATGGCGTCGCGCGCGATGGCGGCGTTGGCGTTGATGATGGCGAGGCCGGAACCTTCGGCGATCGCCAGACGGCGCTTCACCGTGTCGAGGTCGCAGCTGACATCCTTCAGCAGGACGAAGCGGCCGGTGTCGATGCACAGCCGCAGCTCCTCGTCGCTCAACAGCCGGCGGTAGGGCGCCGGGCATTCATAGAGCCCCAGCGGGATGTCGCGCGGCAGCCGCTCCAGCAGATGGGTCAGGTGATGGCGGAACGCCGCCGTCCCCTCGTTCTTCGGGTCGAGATGGTTGGTCACCAGCACCAGAGCGTCCCCACCGGTGGCCGCCATCGCCGCCAGCTCCGCGACCTGGGCGTCGAGATCGTCGCTGATGTGGCCCGACACCACCACCGGCACGCGGCCGGCGACGGTTTCGACGACGAACTTCGCCAGCTCCACCCGCTCCTCCAGCGACAGGAACTGCATCTCGCTCGACTGGCAGACGGCGAACAGGGCATCGGCGCCATTGGCCAGATACCAGTCGATCAGGCGGGCCAGCCCCGGACGATCGATCTCGCCGGCATCGGTGAAGGGGGTCAGCATCACCGGGATGATGCCGTCAATGCGCTGCGCCATGGGGAGTCTTCCAATCGGGAGGGAATGCGGGAATCACTGGGAGACGGCCCTGCCCGGCGAACCAGCCCGCCCGCCGGACAGGGACGCCGTCACTGGGCGGCGCGCGCCTTGGCGATCTCGGCCTGGGCCTGGGCCATCAGCGCGGGATCGACCTTCTGAGCGAACTTCTCGACCACCGGTCGGATCTTGGCGCGGAACTTCTCAAGCTCCGCCGGGGCCAGCTCGGTGACGGTCATGCCCTTGGCCTTGAGTTCCTCCACCGCCTTGCCAGCCTGCTCGCGCGACACCCGGCGCTCGTAATCGCGGGCCTCCAGCGTGGCGTCCTGGATCAGCTTGCGCTCGTCCTCGTTCAGCTTGGCCCAGAACTTGGCGCCGACCAGCACGGCCTGCGGGTTGTACATGTGGTTGCTGAGCGTCAGGTACTTCTGCACCTCGTTCAGCTTGGCGGTCAGGATGCTGGGGGCCGGGTTCTCCTGACCGTCGACCGCCTTGCTCTCCAGCGCGGTGTAGACCTCGGGGAAGGGCAGCGGCACCGCGTTGGCGCCCAGCGTGTTGAACAGGTCGAGATAGATCGGCGACTGCACGACGCGGATCTTCAGACCGGCGATGTCCTCGACCGAGGTGATGGGACGCCGGCTGTTGGTCAGCTGGCGGAAACCGAGCTCCCAATAGCCGAGCCCGACCAGACCCTTGGGCGACAGCTTGTCCAGCAGGGTCTTGCCCACCGCGCCATCCATCACGGCGTCCGCGACCTTGGGCGAGTCGAACTGGAAGGGCAGATCGACCAGAACGAAATTGTCGTCCAGGCTGGACAGCAGCCCGGCGTTCAGCACCGTCATCTCGACGATGCCACCCTGCAGGGCCGAGATCATCTGCACGTCGCCGCCCAGCACGCCGTTGGTGAAGAGCTGGACCTTGATCTTGCCGCCGCTCTTCTCCTTCACGATCTCGGCGAACTTCGCCATGCCCAGCGCCAGCGGCGACCCGTCGGCCCCGGTGCTCGCCAGCTTCATGGTGCGTGCGCCGATCTCCGCCGTGTTGCCGGCGCCGCTGAACAGCAGCATGCCCGCCGTGACGGCGCCCGCCAGAAATGCCTGAAGACCGTTGCGCATACCATTCCTCCTGTTGCGGCCCGTTCGGAAGGCGGGCCTTTCGCGGATTGCCGTGGGAAGCGGGGCGGGAATACTGGCCGGCACCGCCGATGTAAGCGCTTACATAGATCGCTGGGCGGACTGATGCAACAACAAACTTGACGCACCATTGACGATATGTAACCGCTTTCAAAATCTCGGCTTCCGGGCCGCCCCAGGGAGATGCCAGCGATGTCGAAGCGCGAGCCGAAGCCAGCACATGCGCCCCGCGCGCCCCGCGCGGTGGACGTCGCCGCGGCGGCGGAGGTGTCGACCGCGACCGTTTCGCGCGTCTTCAACAGTCCGGAGAAGGTCGCCCCGGCGATCCGCGAGCGGGTGCTGGCCACCGCCAGGGCGATGGGCTGGATGCCGCATGCCGCCGGCAGCGCGCTGGCGCGGCGGCGCAGTTCCATCGTCGGCGCGGTGATTCCCACCCTCGACAACGAGGTTTTCGCCGCCCAGGTCGGGGCGATGCAGGCCGCCTTCGCCGAACGCGGCATCACGCTGCTGCTGAGCTGCTTCAACTACAACCAGGATCAGGCGGTGCACGACGTGCAGGCCATGCTGGCCCGCGGGGTGGAGGCGCTGGCCATCGTCGGCGAGGCCCACCGGCCGGAGCTGTTCAGCAGCATCCAGGCGCGGCGCATTCCCTATGTCGTCACCTATACCCATCGGCCGGACAGCCCGCATGTCTGCGTCGGCTTCGACAACCGGCAAGCCTTCCACGCCATCACCCGCCACCTGCTCGACCTCGGCCATGAGACCATCGGCGTCATCATCCAGCCGACCGCCGGCAATGACCGCGTCACCGCCCGCCTGGACGGGATAAGGGAGGCGCTGGCCGAACGCGGGCTCGGCATCCGGCCGCAGCATCTGCGGGAGGGGGAATGGAGCATCGATTTCGGCCGGCGGAGCGTGCGCGCCATCCTGGCGAGTGATCCGGCGCCGAGCGCGGTGATCTGCGGCAACGATTATCTGGCGATCGGCGCCCTGCTGGAAGCGCGGGCCATGGGGCTGACGGTGCCGCGGGACCTGAGCATCACCGGCTTCGACGATGTCGCCATCAGCCGCCAGCTCGATCCGCCGCTGACCACCATGCAGGTCGACAATCACCGGATCGGCCGCCGCGCCGCCGATTACCTGCTCGCCTGCCTGGACGGGGACGAGCCGGCGGCGATCCCGCCGCTGGTGCCGACCCTGATCCCGCGCGGCACGACGGGCGCGCCGACCCGCTCGACACCGCCCGCCGCTTCCCGGACGGTGTAAGACGGGCCGGCGTGAAACGGGCCGGCGCCTTGGATCAGAACTTCACCGTCAAACCGGCCATGAAGGAGCGGCCCGGTCCCGGCAACGCCCCGATGGCGCCCTGGTTTCCACCGGCCTTGAAGTCGGCGTAGTCGACGCCGCCCAACGGCAGGTAATAGCGCTGGTCGAACAGGTTCTCGACCCCGGCATCGACGCGGATGCCGCCCCATTCATAGCCGGTGCGCAGAGCGACCAGGGCGTAGCCCGGCGTCTTCGGCTCGTTGCGGGCGGCCTCCACCCGGTCCTTGCGGACCGCCGCCTGCACCTCGATGGCATTGCTCCAGCCGCCCAGCCGGTGCTCCAGCGTCACCTGGGCGTTGAGCGGCATCATGTGATAAAGCGACTCGCCGCTGTCGAGGTTGCGGCCATGCACCCAGCCGGCCACGCCGGACAGGCGGAAGCTGCCGATCTCCCCATCCTCATAGACCCTGGCCGCCGCCGACAGGTTGGCGCCGACAAGGACGGCGTCATGGTTGGCGAAGCGCAGCTTGACGAAGCCGTTGCCGAGCGTGCCGATCCGCTCGACGTCGATATAGTTCCGCACATAGGTGTAATAGGGGGTGAGCTTCACCTCCCACGCCTTGCGGGTGGCGTCGTGCAGCGACAGGGTGGCGCTGGCGGTGTTGGCGACCTCCGGCTTCAGGCCGGGATTGCCGACATAGCCGTTGGCGTCGCCGAACCAGCCATTCATGCTGCTCGACATGCCGCCGGTGCCCCAGGCATAGCGCTCATACAGGTTGGGCGAGCGGGTCTTGCGGGCATAGCCGGCTTCGATGGCGCTGGTGTCGGAGGGGGTGTAGCGGACCAGCGCCGTCACATCGACATTCACGTCGGTGCGGGCATGGCCGCGCGCGTTGAAGGCGCGGGCGTCGGCGGCGTCCGGATTGGCCATCCGCATCATGCCGACGCTGTTCTGCCAGGAATAGGGCTGCACCGCGCCGGTGTCCATCCACACCACGTCGTTGCGCACGCCGAGCAGCGTCGTCCAGGCCGGCGACCAGGCGGCCTCCCATTCGGCGAAGGTGCCGAGACGGTCGCGGCTGCCGTCCTTGACATTCCAGAAGGTCAGCGGGCTCATCATCGCGACGCCAGCCACCGGATCCCACCAGTCGTCGAGATGGGTATGGCGGAACTCGCTGCCGACGCGCAGGGTGTCGCGCGCCGACAGCGGCAGCGTCGCCTTGACCGAATAGCCGGCATCGGTGGTCAGCGTGTCCATCGGCATGCCGCCCTTGGCGGTGCCGCCCTTGTCCTCCAGGAAATTCATGGCATGGCGGGTGCGGCGCCAGTTGGCGCGCGCATCCAGCGTTCCCCAGTCGAAGGTCCCCTCGTAACGGCCGTTGAGGAAGAGGGTGCTGTTGTCGGTCAGATCCATGCGCTGGGTGGGAAAGCCCTGGTAGGGCATGGTCTGGATGCCGCCCTGCACCGTGACCTGATGCCCGTCGCGCCGTGCCCCGAAGGTGACGGCATTGTCCTGCACGTCATAGAGGGTCGAGCGGACGGTGCGCCCGCCGCCGGCCTTGTAATTCCCGGCCCGGCTCCAGGAGCCGTTGTAGCCGAGGCTGAAGCGATCGTCGGCGACGGACGCTTCGGCCGCTCCCGTCACCCCCCGGCCGTTGGAGCGGTAGGAGGCCGAAAGCTTGCCCTCGGTGCGTGGCGGCTCGCCGGGGGCGGCGAAGACCGGCGGCGCGCTTTCGACGGCGATGGTGCCGGCGATGCTGTCGCCACCGGCGCTGACGGGCGTGATGCCGGCCATCACCTCCACCCTGGACAGCCGCGTCGGCGTGATGGTGGACAGCGCCGGGTTCATCTGGTTCGGGCAGGCGGGGGCCACCGGCGCGCCATCCACCAGCACATTGACGCGGTCGGCGCCCAGCCCGTTCAGCGCCGGCAGGCTCGACACCCCGCCATTGCCATAGAGGCTGACGCCGGGCAGGCCGCGCAGCAGGACGGCGACGTCGTTGGTGGTGAGCCGGCGGCCGCTCAGCCCCTCCCCACCCAGGCCGCTGCCGGCGGGCAGCGCGTCATCCGGGCTCGCGACCACCGAGATGGCGGGAAGCGACTGGGCGAGGGCGGTGACGGAGGACTGGGCGAAAGCGACAGTGGGAACCAGCCCGGCCAGGGCGGCACCGGACAGCAGGCCGGCGCGCAGAGCACCGGCCGTGGCGAAACGCAACGGCATGACGAATCTCGATCTGAGGCCAGCCGGGCACGGCACCGCGCCGTCGGCGCGGAGAACGTGCGAAGCTGGAAGGAGGGACGGTTTGACGGCTGGTAAGGGCGGGCGGGCGGCCACGCGAATCCCTCGCGCGGTGATCCCGAGATCCCGGCCTTAGACCGGTGGCGCGCGGGCCTGGAGGGTGGACAGGAACCAGCCGGCGGCCACCAGGTCACCGGGCAACAGGTCCGGGCCGTGACGCCCGATCGCCGCCGGGGCGATCCGCAGGTCCGGCGGCGGCATGGACAGCCCGCCGACCAATGGACAGAGCGGGCAGGAACCGACCGACAGGCCCGGTTCGCCCTTGCCGGCCTCGGGACCACCGCCCGTTCCGCGATCGTCCACAAGCAGGGTCTTGAACCCATCCGGCGTGCAGATGACGATCCGGCCGCTGTCGGCCGCATTGGCGGAGGCGATCATGGCGGGCATCCACGCCCAGGCGACGATCTGCAACAGCAACGCGACCGCGCCGGCCGCAAGGCCGGATCGTCCCGTGGATCGCATCCTGTCGTCTCTGGCCGCCTTCATGCCGCTCCGTCTGCCCCCGTCACCGGCGAATGTCCGGCACGCGGTGGGCGCGGCACACTATCCGAAATGCCGCGGTCGGGCTCAGCGGCATTTTCCCGCAGGGGAGGACTCCCAGCCATGACGGCACCGGCAGCATCCCTGGATTGGAGATTTCGATTTCGCTCCACCCTTTTAGGAAACAGTAAACCATAATTTGAATCTCAAAAAGAGCGCTGGCAACGTTGACTCAATCTTACAAAGAAAATAAATTTCTCTTATTCCGGAACGGATAGATAGAGGGCATCGTGAACAATCTTTGTATGCAAAATAAGTTCAAATCTTTAGTTGTGAAATTTACAACTCTTACGGTGCCTGCGACAATCCTCTTCGCTGGTTCAGCTTCCGAAGCGAAAGATTTGTTCCGGCTGGACGCCTATCTGACCCTGCAATCCGCCACCTCTCTCGGAGCCACCACCAGCGCGGGAAGCGGATCGGGAACGGGAACACTCCCAACAAGCCGGCCGCAGACCAACATCACCAACCAGATTTCCGGGAATACCCAGTCCGCCAGCGTGTCCTTCAACAAGATCTCCGATCTGGTCGATGCCTTGTCCGGCCAGAACCTGAAGAATTACGTCAATCTCTATACGGACAACTCGGCCGTCACCACGAATCTTTTCATCAGGGGGCTTTCGACGACGGCTTCCTATGGCGCCAATTCGACCGCGCTCCGTTTCAATGTTCCGTCCATCGGCATCGATCTGACCTTCACCGGCACGACACGAAAGGACAGCCAATCGCAGTTCAAGGATTTCCTGCTGAAGAACGGCGGCGATATCCTGGCGCGGCTGATGCGGGAACTGGTGGCGACATCGCCGGTCGACCCGGTGGCGGGCAATCCGAACAGCCTACAGGCGCAGATGAACGCCACCTCCTTCAGCACGGCCACCGGCTTCGGCGTGTTGAGCGATAAGCCGTCACCGCAGGCTCCGGGAAGCTCGGAGCGGCCGAACAACCCGAACCTCTTTTCCGCGGGCGGCGATGCCGGCCTCGCAAGATCCGGCGGATATACGACCGCATCGGTTCATCTGCCGCTGAAATACACCATCTCCTTTCCCGATCCCGACTATGCGCTGACCTTCGATCTGCCCCTGACCTATGTGCGGACCGAAGGGGCGCAGTCGGGGATCGGCTCCTTCGGCGCCTCGCTGCGGGTGCCTCTGGTGGCGGAGCGCTGGTATCTTTCGCCCTCGGTCCGCGCCGGCGCCGCCGGATCGATCGATCTCGGTTCCGCCGCGCTGATGTATTCGGCCGACCTGACGAGCTTCTACACATTCCACGCCACGCCGGATTTGAAGATCGGCATCGGCAATGGCATCGGCTTCTACAAGACCGGCGGTTTTTCGGTCAGCGGCTATTCGTTCGATTACAAGCTGCGCAACGCGATCACGAAAAACGGGATCAGCATCGAGGGTCCGCTGGACGGCGCCCTGTTCGAGCGGCCGATCAGCTGGCAGGCCTATGTCACCGACACCTACGCCTTCGGCGACCGGCTTTACGTTCCGCATTACAATGAACTGGGGCTGGTCGTCGGCACACGCCATGCGGACGGCGACCAGATGTGGGACTCCTTCCGTCTCGGCCTGACCTACACGGTCGGACGGAACTACAACGCGCTGAAGCTGAACGCCGGCTACCGCTTCTGACCCTCCTTCGCCCTTCACCGTGGAGTTGCCCGGATGCCCGAGACGGCTTTGCGCGCGATGGTCGCGTCGCTGATGATCCTGCTGACCGCATGCGGTCCCGTCCTGTTCGTTCCCGAATATGAGCTGACCAGGCTTGGGACGGAACGCGACGGGATCTCGCCTGAGGATTTCGACGACATCGCGGCGGGCCGTCTGGGCAACCTGCGGCAGCGCCTGCGCGCTGTTCCGATCGAACGGCAGAGCGTCTTGAGCCTGAATCTGCTGTGCGAACTGGAATTGCGGGCCGATGCGCTGGGCGAGGCGGAGGCCTGCAACGAGAAATTCCTGAAGAAGGCCGGGGCGACCCCGGCCGCGCGGGCGATCACCAACCGCCGCGAGGCCCTGCTGCACTTGGCCCAGGGTCGATATGAAGAGGCGTACAACTATATCAAAGGCGACGAGAGCGACAACGGCGTGATCTTGGGAAAGCTGATTTCGCTACGCGTCAATCCATCGAACCTGGACCTCATGATCCCCGAGATCGA
Organism: Azospirillum sp. B510; assembly: GCF_000010725.1. Lineage (NCBI taxonomy): Bacteria > Pseudomonadati > Pseudomonadota > Alphaproteobacteria > Rhodospirillales > Azospirillaceae > Azospirillum > Azospirillum sp. B510. The sequence continues at coordinate 1,133,398 of NC_013855.1, forward strand.
GTTGCGGGCCCGCAGCAAGCAGCCGCAGCCATCCTTCTGGGCCGCGACCCTGTTCGCGGAGGTCGGACGATGCGACAGGACCCTCGCCCTGCTCGAGGACCCGAACCGCAGGCTGCTGGCGGATTACGGCCTGGGAACACAGCCGGCTTCGGCCAATGCCGCGCGGCCGACCTTCCGGCTCGACCTGGTGAAAGCCTTCGATATCGGCATCCTCGGCAATCATTCGATCGCACCGGCGGGAAATGTCCATGTCGAGTTCCTGGCGGCGAAATGCATGGCCACGCTCAACCGTACGGCCGATGCCCGCCGCCATCTCGACAGGCTGCTGTCCTATCCCGACATCGCCTCCTACAGAACGGTGCATTGGCAGTCCCTGCAATTGATGGGGCGCCTGGAACGTCCGGACAATCCCGCCGCGGCGGTGGACCGCTTCAAGCAAGCCATCGACCTGATCGAGGCAAGCCGCTCGTCCATCGCGTCGGATATCGGACGCCTCGCCTTCTCCGCCAGCAGCTATGCCGCCTATCAGGAATTGGTCGCGCTGCTTCTCGATCGCGGCGCCTTCACGGAAGCGTTGGAATATATGGAACGGGCGCGGTCCCGGCTGCTGGTGGAGCGGCTGGTCGGCGTGCAGGGCAAGAAGACCCATGATTCCAGCCGACCACGGGTGGCCGCCAATCAAGCGAAACTGCTTCAATCCGACGAGTTCCTGAACCTCCAGCCGTCCGGCTCGGAAGCCTTGAAGGCCGCCCAAGCCGCCCGGGAGGCATCCGACGCCATCGCACGGGACGCCCCGGCCCTGGCCGTGGTCAGTGGCGCCAGACCGCTGACCTTCTCCGAGTTCCAGCCACGGTCCGACGGCGATGAGGCCACGATCGTCTTCTTTCCGATCCGGAGCGGCACCGATGCCCCGCAATGGCATGCCCTGCTGATCGAAAATGGCGCGATCCGCAGTCATCACACTCTCGGCTCCTCTCCCGTACCCCTTGGATCCTTTGTCACGGAGATCCAGAGCGCGCAGGATGACAGCTACCGGGAATCGGCAAGACGACTCTACCGGCATTTCCTGGAGCCGCTGCTGTCCTCCACGCGGACAAGCAAGCTGCTCATCGTGCCGCATGGTGAATTGTTCGCCGTTCCGTTCGGCGTACTCGACGACGGCTCAGGGCCGCTTATTCAATCGAGGCAGATTCGCATCGTTCCCAGCCTGACCGCCCTCGCCACCCTGCGGCGGGACGAGCGGCAGCAGCCGCCCAGAGTCCTGGCGCTTGGCAATCCGGAACTGCGCGAAGATAAGAAAAATCCGCCGTTGAAAGCCGCCGAACGGGAGGTCGATATGCTGGAGAAGCTCTTTCCCCGCACGGCCGGCTACGAGACATCGGTTTATAAGAAAAAGGACGCCACAATCGAAAGGGTCCTCAACGAGGGGCCGAACACACGCATTCTTCACATCGCGGCGCATGGCAAATTCGAACCACGCAAACCACTGCAAGCCGGATTGCAGCTGTCGGATCTGGCGGGCAAGGGCGAACTGACGGTGGAAATACTCCACACCACGCAAATACCGACGACGCTCACGGTGCTGAGCGCCTGTGTCTCGGCGATCCGTGGCGACGACCAGGACCAGGATCTGACCAGCATCGCGGACGGCTTCCTCAGCGCCGGCGCCCAATCGGTGGTGGCCAGCCTGTGGAAGGTGAACGACATCGCCACGACACCCCTCATGGAGGCATTTTATTCAGCATTGCGCGATGGCAACACGGCGGCGACGGCCCTGCGCATCGCCCAGATGCGCCTCAGTCAGGACAAGCAATATAGCCACCCTTATTACTGGGCGGCCTTTGTCCAGATCGGCTCCGACATACGCATATAAAGCAATTTTTGGAAATTCATACCGAAGAAAGATCATTATGCTGAATAAACCCAGGATAACCGCATCTGATTGGCTGAAAAAATATCTTCCAGAAAGAAAGATCAGGCACAAAAAAATCATAATCAGCAAAGTATTCTGGGTTTTCCTCTTGACTTTTTTCGGCCTCGTTCCCGTCGGCGCGCTATATCTGATAAAGGACACTGCCCTGAAAAGGCAGATCGAAGACTACACATTCGGGGTCTACAGCTCATTCTGGCGGAATGTGCCGGTCGGGAACCTCAATGTCGCCTTCACCCTGTTCGGCGTCACCCGTGAAACCATCGATGGCTGGGAACAGCCGTCACCCAGGATCCGGCGCGACCGGCTGAAGGATCTGGTCCGGATCGCCGTCGATGGCGGGGCGACGGCGGTCGTCCTTGATGTCGGCCTGGATGGCGAGGAGCCCGGCAACAACGAGCTGTACGAGTATCTCGCAAGCCTGAATAATCCGGCCGGCACACCGGTGTTCCTCGTCCGCGATCTGCTGCTCGATGAGCCCAGCCGGAAAGAGGCCGGCAAAGCCGGCGGCTGCCGCATGGCCCGGAGGACCATGTTCAGCGCGCTGGATAGCAAAATGGATAGTAAAACTTCGCAGATCCACTGGGTAACCGCGACCATCGGCGGCAATCCGCGTTTCCTGACCGCACAATACCTGACGCAATATGAGCGGGTCTGCACCGACACGGTTCCCCGCATCACGCCATCGGTCTTTCTGGCGATGAGCGCCTTGATCGACGCCAATGGAAACGGTCCGGCAGAAACCCCGGCGGCGGCTTTGGCCGATTTGACAGAAAAACTGACCAAAGCGGTCGAACGCCATATCCCCCAAGACTCCTTCTGTTCGAAGGAGGCGCCGGAACCGATCTCTCTTGCCAACGGACGGACCATCCTGTTGGACCAGAGCCCGTGCCGGACAGGAAACTGGATCCGTTTCACGTTGCCCTGGCTGTTGGAAAAGGGCGAGTTGCCGGCCATGTACGGCCCCGACAGGGTACCAGTGGTCGATCGCAAGTTCATCGATGACCAGACCCTTAAAGCCCAGCCGTCGTCACAGACCATGTTCCGGGGACGCATCGTGGTGATCGGAGCGGCTGATCAAGGATCAGGCGATATCAAGGTTACTCCCCTCGGCTGGATGCCGGGGACGATGGTCATCATCAACGCCCTCCACTCGCAGATCAATTTACCGGAATTCCGGATATTGGATAAGAAAGGCATTCTGGCACTTGAGCTGTTCATCAGCTTCCTGGCATCGGTCGGCGCCGTATTCTTGGCGGAATTCGCCAGAAGAGCGTTTTTCGTCAATGCCGTGATCATCGTTTCCTGTTGCGTCATCATTCCTGGAGCCGCGGTTTATATCTGGGGCGCCGGTCTCTGGATGGATGTGACGGCGCCGGCGATCAGCGCATTCATCCACCATAAGATTCTCCACGCCGTGCTCCATCGCTTCAGGCATCGGACTCACGGCGCGAGTTCCCCGAAGCCTCCGTTGCCCGCCCCGGCAGAGGTGCGGCCGGTGACCACAAGCCCGGAAAAAGCGGATATTTCGACGACCCAACTCTAAGGAGCAAAAGACATGTCAGGAAAGACCGGAAGCAGCCTGTCGGCAAAAGGACTGCTCGCGACGATCCTGGGCGGTCTGGCGATGGGGTGGACGACGCCATCACTGGCCCTCGTCATCGAAAGCGGCTTCGTCGCGCTCTCCGGCAACCAGCCGGTGGAGGTGCAACGCGGAGCCAGCGGCTCGCTGGAGCGAATCCCCGCAAACAGCATGTTCCGGGTCCAACAGGGCGATGTCATCCGCGCGTCGGTTCGGACGACCGTGAAAATCGCCCTGTCACGCGACAGGGACGAGGAGGTGACGATCGATCAGAATCGGCCCTTCCCCGTCGCCGGACAAGGTGTTCCTTCGACCGTGTCCGACAACATGTTCCGCTTCCTGACGGCCTGGCTCAGGCCGGCGGCGCTGCCGGAAACGATGCAGAACATCACCCGGGGCCCGGATGATGACGGGGCGACGGCCCCGGTGAGATGGAGACTCAACAACAATCTCGTGGCGGGGGGCAGGAGGCTCGCCCTCGCCTGGAGCAACATCCCCGGCCCCGTCGAGTTGACCCTCCGATCGGACAGGAACCGGACGCTTGCGCATCTTGCCGGCATAACAGGAGGCAAGGCGACGCTTGAAAACAGCGAAGGCGCGTTCGAGGCGAACCGGCTCTACCGCCTGACGATCAAATGGCAGACTGACGAACGCACCATCGATATCCGGACCTACGCTCCGAACGCGGTGCCGGTCCTCAATCCGGACCGGCCGGACAACCCCGCCGATGCCAAGGTGCGTGGGATCGTCGATGCCGTGCGATTGGCCGCCAGCGACGACGGTGCCTGGACTCTCGAAGCCTACCAGCGACTGTCCGCCCTCGACTCGCCGGTCGCGGCCCTCGCGGCCAAACAGCTTGCCGAGGGAAGGAAGCCGCCAGCCCCTCCCCCGCAATGACGCCCTGGCCGGACGCGGCGCTTTCCCCGGCGCCGCGCCGACGGCGGTCACAGGAAGAACTCGTCGACCTCCGCAGCCCGGCTCGGTCCGGCCGGCGGGACGCCGCCTCCGAAGAGGGCCGCATGGATCTCCCTTTCGCGGTCGCCGGTGTACAGCTTCGCGAAGAGCCGGGCCATGTCGTCGGAAAGGCCGGACAGGCTGTCCGCGCCATCTCCGGCATGAGGCTGCATCCGTTCGGCGAAGCGTTGGGCGAAGCCGCCGAGACGCCGTTCGATGTCGAGCCGGCCGACGGTGACGGTCAGCATCTTCGACGCTTCCAGACAATCGCCGGTCATCGCCGACAGGTCACGCATCTGGCCGGCATGGACCCGCTTCAGGCAGTCCATGGATTTGCCCATCGCGTCCACCAGGTCCATGGCGAGCTGATGGTTGCTGCCCGACCGGCGATCCAGACCATTCGCCTGTTCGGCGGCCGCCCCGATCGCCTGCGTGATCGCCTGCGATACATCCTCGGTCCGCCGGCTACAGGCGCGCAGTTCCTGCGCCACCACGCTCAACGCCCGTCCCGCCATTCCCAGGCGCGCGCATTTGAGGGTGGTGTTCAACCCCATCAGCCGCATGTCGGTGTCGACGGACCGAATGGCGAGCACATCCCTGTCCATGACGGCGAAGCCGTTGGAGATCTCCACCACCCGCTTGCGGATCATGTCGTCGCAGCGGCGATAGTGATGCAGCAGTTCCAGGGCGTGATCGACCTCGCCCGCGACGTCATGCAGGACGGAGCGACCTGCGGCCGGGCTTTCGCCACCCGGCCTTTCACCGTGCGGAGCGCCGTCACTCGACCCGAACAATTCGGTGGCTTCCCGCGCGATCATGTCCGCGTCGCGGGCGAGCGCGTCGAGGTTGCCCTTCAGCGACGCCACCTGAGCGCCGAAATCGTCGCTCGCCTCCCTGTACTGGTGGATCTGGAGGCGACAGACCGCCGCCGACAGGTCCGCCCTGCGGCCCTGCTCCAGCTCCGCGAGCCAGCGCAGATCCGATGGCAACGCGGAGGTCGGTGAAGGATCGGCCAGCAGCGCCAGCACATCAACGGCTTCGGCGATATGGGCCAGCCGCTGGCAGGTGAAATCCCCGACCTGAAGATCGCTGATGCAGCGGGCGATCCGCCGGCCGATCTCGTCGACACGGTGGACGAAGCGTTGCGCGGCGGTCTGCGCGGAGCCGCGGTACGCCGTCAGCCGATCCAGGCTGCCTTGCAGACGGCGCCCGACATCGCCCAGGCGGGCCAGATTGTCGCGTTGGAACGCGTCGGCGTCGTTCTTCGCCGCCGTCATGGTCTCGCGCAGGCAGGCGAGACGACCGGTTGCCTGCGTCACCGCTGTTTCGGCCAACCGGTGGAGCCGGTCGATCTCCCGGTTGAAGACGCTGAAATCGTCGCTGCCGGAGCGGATCTGGACCGACTGGACCTTCGCGTTGATTGCCAGGGCGGTGATCTCGCCGATGATCTGCGACAGGGAACCGAGCAGGCCGGCCATGTCGGTTCCCGCCTTGTCCAACTCCGTCAGCTCGGTCAGCGTCCGCCGCAGGCTGGAGGCCAGCCCGTCGGTCACCTCACGGACATTGCCCAGCCGTCTGGTCGCCTGGACGCCGTCCTCGTTGTCGATCAGCAGGGAAAGCGCGCGGAAGCGCTCGCCGATCGCCCTCATATGCTCCAGCGTCCGCGACAGCGTTTCGCCGACCGTGAGGAAGGTCGCCTCGATCGGCGCCGACGCGTCGCGCAGGTCGGCCTTCAGCGAGCGGATCAGCCCGGCATCTGGACCGGGCGCGACAGGCGCGGGACCGGCGGGGGGCGTGTTTCCGAAGGCCGCCGCGTCAATGAAGCTGTCCATGCCGGAAGCCTTTTCCAATCGGATGCGTCAGGGTGAGCGGAAAGGGTCACGAACGGTCATGACGCAGGATCTCGCGGGTGATCGATGAGAGTCCGACCACCTTGTCCACCCCGCCCCGCGCAATGGCCTCCTTCGGCATGCCGAAGACGACACAACTCTCCTCATCCTGGGCCACGGTGAAGGCGCCGGCCTGATGCATCTCCCGCATCCCGGTGGCGCCGTCGTCGCCCATCCCGGTCATGATGACACCAACCGCGTTGCCGCCGGCGCAATGGGCGGCGGAGCGGAACAGGACGTCGACCGACGGACGGTGGCGCGACACCAGCGGCCCCTCCTTGACCGCCACCAGATAGCGGGCGCCGCTGCGCTGCAACAGCATATGGCGGTTGCCCGGCGCGATCAGCACCTGCCCGCGCAGCACGGTATCGCCGTCGCGCGCCTCGCGCACCGTCACCTCGCACAGGCTGTCGAGCCGGCGGGCGAAGGCGGCGGTGAAGCTTTCCGGCATATGCTGGACGATGACGATGCCGGGGCAGTCGGCGGGCAGCGCCTGCAACACCTCGCGCAGCGCCTCGGTTCCGCCGGTCGACGCGCCGATGCAGATCACACGCTCGGTGGTGCGGGCCATCGCCCCGCCGCTGGGGGCCGGCAACATCACGTCGGCGCTCAGTTTCGGTTCCGGGGCGCGGGTGCGGCCAAGAGGGGTGATGGCCGGAGTGGCGGCGGGCGTGGCGGACGCGGATGCCGGGCCGGTGGTGGCGCGCTGGCGCGGGCGGGCGTGGGCCGCCGCCTTCACCGTGTCGCAGATGCGGACCTGGGCGTCGAGCAGGCTCTGGCGGGTGTCGATCCGCGGCTTCAGGATCACGTCGGTGGCGCCGGCCTCCAGCGCCTGCATCAGCGTCTCGCTGCCGCCCTCCACCAGCGAGGAGCACATCACGACGGGGATCGGATGCTGGCTCATCAGCTTGCGCAGAAAGGTGATGCCGTCCATGCGCGGCATCTCGACGTCCAGCGTAATGACGTCCGGCTCCTCCTTCGCGATGCGGCGAACGGCGGCGTAGGGATCGGCCGCCGTCCCCATGACCTCGATCATCGGATCCGACGACAGGATGTCGGTCAGGGTCTGGCGGACGGTCGCGGAATCATCGACGATCAGCACGCGAATCTTTTGGCTCATCGTTCAGCTCCGGACGAAGATGGCGGATCCCGCCTGCTTCAGCGGCAAATCCATGTTGTTGATGGTCTCGCTGTGGCCGACGAACAGATAGCCGCCGGGACGCAGATGACCGCAGAGCTTCGTCAGCACCTTGTATTGGGTCGTCTTGTCGAAATAGATCAGGATGTTGCGGAAAAAGATCACATCCATGTCCGTCGGTACCGGATAGGAAGGGTCCATCACGTTGAGGCGGCCGAACCGGACCGCCTGGCGCACCGGCGGCACCAGCCGGATCGTCGGGGTGTCGTCGTCGCGCGACCGCATCAGGTAGCGGGACGCGAAGGGGGCCGGGACCATCCTCGCCATGTCGAACGGGTAGACGCCGGCCTTGGCCGCCGCCAGCGCCTCGGTGCAAATGTCGGTTCCGATGATCTCGTGACGGATCGGCGTCCCGCCGCGCGCCTGATCCAGCAGCAGCATCGCCACCGTGTAGGGCTCCGCCCCGGTCGAACAGGCGGCACTCCAGACCTTCATCGGCCGGTCGCGGCCGGGATGATGCGGCAGGCGGGACAGGGCCGGGATGGCGGTGCCCACCAGATAGCGGAAATGCTCGATCTCGCGGAAGAAGTCGGTCTTGTTGGTGGTGACGGCGTCGATCAGATCGACCAGCTCCTCGTTCAGCCCGCCCTCGTCCAGCACATGGCGGCAATAGGCGTTCAAATCCGCCAGCCCGAGCAGCCGGACCCGGCGGCGCAACCGCCCCTCCACCATCGTCCGCTTGCTCGGCTGCATGCGGATGCCGGCATATTGTTCGATGATGACGGCGAGCCGGGCGAAGTCCCCCGCCGACAGGCCGTCCTGGTGGATCGACGCCATCCCGTCGCCGGACCGCCAGTCGTCGGAGATGGTCATGACACCCCTTCCGCCCTGTCCAGCAGAGCCACGTCATCCTCGGCGAACAGCCGGGCGATGTCGAAGATGATGACGAAGGTGCCGTTGGCGCGGCCGATGGCCTGGATACAGTCCGATCGCCAGCGCCCGCCGACCTGGGTTGGCGTTTCCAGCCCGCGCTCGTCGAGCGAGGTGACCTCGAAGACGCGGTCGGCGATGACGCCGACGGTCATCGCCCCCCCCTGTTGCGGCACGTCCAGCACGATGATCCGGGTATGGGCGGTGGCCTGCACCGCCGGCAGGCCCAGCTTGACCCGCAGATCGACGGCCGGCACCCCCTGCCCCCGCACGTCGATCATGCCGACCAGGAAGGGCGGCGCGTGCGGCAGGCGGGTGATCGGCTGGAGATCGAGGATCTCGCGCACGATGGCGACCTCTATGGCGAACACCTCGCGATCGATGCCGATCGTCACATATTGCACCGGTTCGCGCGGTGCGGTCGCGCTGGTCATCTGCGGTTTCCGGTTCTGAAGGACGGAGCGGCGGGAATGGCGCCGGGAAGCGCCATCCCCTCGGGGGTGGGAGACGGCCCGATGATCAGAAGGCGGTATAGCGGCCGTCGAGATCGTCGGGGCCGCTGCCGCCCTCCAGCGCGATCTTCACGCCACGGTCCTTGCCATTCAGCTTGGCGGCCGGCTTGTGCGACAGGGTGATGGTCGTCGCCGGGCGGCGGGGGGCCGGGGATTGGGACTGCGCGGGCCTGGCCGAGGCGGCCGGCGGAGCCGGGACGCGGGCGGCGGAACGGGCGGCGGCCCTCTCCTCCACCGTGAAGTAGGAGATGGTGTCCTGAAGCTGGGTCGCCATCGAGGACAGCTCCTCCGAGGTCGCGGCCATCTGCTCGGACGCGCTGGAGTTCTGCTGCGTCACCTTGTCGAGCTGCTGGATCGCCTGGTTGATCTGCTCGGCGCCGACATCCTGCTCGCGGCAGGCGGCGCTGATCTCCTCCACCAGCTCGGCGGTCTTGCGGATGTCGGGGACCAGACGGGCCAGCATCTGCCCGGCCTCCTGGGCGATCTTGGTCGATTCCGCCGACAGGGCGCTGATCTCCGCCGCAGCACCCTGGCTGCGCTCCGCCAGTTTGCGCACTTCCGAGGCGACCACGGCGAAGCCGCGGCCATGCTCGCCGGCCCGCGCCGCCTCCACCGCGGCGTTCAGCGCCAGCAGGTCGGTCTGGCGGGCGATCTCCTGCACGATGCTGATCTTCTCGGCGATGGTCTGCATCGCCTGGACCGCCTTGTTCACCGCGTCGCCCGACGCCTGGGCGTCCTTGGACGACTGGCGGGCGATCTTCTCGGTCTGGGTGGCGTTCTCGGCATTCTGCTTGATGTTGGCGGCCATCTCCTCCATCGAGGCCGACGCCTGCTCGGCCGCCGACGCCTGCTCGGTGGAGCCCTGGGAGAGCTGTTCGGAGCTGGCCGACAATTCCTGGCTGCCCGCCGCGACATTGTCGGCGGCGGTGAGAGCGTCGGTCACGACACCGCGCAGCTTCTCAAGCATGGTTTCCAGCGCCAGGCCCAGCATGTCCTTGTCGGACTGCGGACGGGCCTGGACGGTCAGGTTGCCGCGGGAAATCTCGTCGGCCACGTCGGCGGTCGCCTTCAGGTTGGCGGTCATGCTGTTCAGTGCCGTGACCAGGTCCTTGATCTCATCATCGCTCGACACCTCGACCTTCCGGCTGAGATCGCCGACGGCGACCGCGTCGGCCAGCCCGACCGCCTTGCCGAGACCACGGGCGATGGAGATGGCGATATAGGACCCGGCGGCGGCGGCGATCAGCAGGGCGAGCGCCACGGCGCCGATGGTGAGCGCCCGGATCTGGGTGTAGGTGGACTCGGCCGCCTGCCTGTCCGCCGCCATGCCCTTCTCGGCCTCGGCGACCAGGTCGTTGGCGGCCTGCGCCAGCTTGCCGGCGATGGTGCGAACCTCTCCGACGGAGACCGCCAGCGCCCTGTTCTCGCTGTTTTGACGGGCAAGCCCGACAGCCTCCTCCGTCATCCGTTCATAATCGCGGAATTTTCCGAGGAAGTTGGCGAAGAGGCGCTGATCCTCCGCCGAGGTCAGCAGTGCGCGAATCTGATCCAGCTCCTGGTTCACCGTCTTCAGCAGGCCGGGCAGCGGTTTCAGCGCCGCCTCGGTCCCCTCGTCGTCGGGAGCCAGCAGGCCGTTGCGCAGCAGGACGCGGATCTGCGACCAGTCCACCATCATCCGCCGGATGCGGTGGGCGATGACAAGCTGCTCCATCGTCGCGTCGGTACCCTTTTCCACCCGGTCGAGCAGAGGGGACAAGCTGTTCATCGCGTCGTTGGTCATCTCGGTGGCCCGGCCGGTCAGCAGGTCGGTGGCCTTGGCGTTCGCCCGGATGCGGCCGAGGACACGGACCTTATCCTGGGCGACGTGGAAATCGCCGATCAGACTGTCGACAAGTGTGATCTTGCGCAGAGCCTCCGCGTCGGCGATCCGGCGATATTGCTCGATCACCCCCTTCATTTCTTCGCGACGGGCGTCGATGGACTTGTCGAAACGCTCCATCTCATCATGCGAACGAGCCAGCAGGAAATTCTTCTCCTCCTTCTGGATCATGTAGACCATCGTCGGAATCTGGCGGGCGATGTTGATCCGCTCCGCCGACACATCGACGAGTTGCTGGACCTTCCCGTTCAGGTCCGACAGGCCGTTCAGGGCGATGCCGGCGGTGGCGGCGCTCAGCAGGATGACCGTGCCGAATGCCGCGATGATTTTCGCTTTGATGGAGATGCGCATGGTCGTTCCTTGCTCCGCGGACCTGAACATTGTTGCCGGCCGGTCCGGATTCCGCCGGCCGGATTTCAGTGGCTGGATTTCAGTGGGTGGTGAAAAGCCGCAAGATGTCGGGGATGATGATGAAGTCGTCGCCGCGCTTGCCGATTCCCTTGATCAGGCTGGAATTCCAGCGCATGCCGATGTCGGGGGTCTCTTCGATCGAGGCGCCGGCGATGCTGGTCACTTCGTGCACCTTGTCGGCCAGCAGCCCGACCACCGTTGGCTCGTCGTCCAGCAGGATTTCGACGACGACGATGCGGGTGTCGATGGTCGGCGGCGTGCGTTCCATGCCGAAGCGGATGCGCAGGTCGGCCAGCGGCACCACCTTGCCCCGCACATTGATCAGATGGCCGACCAGGGGCGGCGCGCCCGGAACCTCGGTCTGGGGAACGATGTCCAGGATCTCGTGGACCGCATGGGCGTCGATGGCGAAGAGCTCTCCGCCGAGCCCCAGGGTCAGCGCTTCGAAGGTCTCGGTCTCGGTGACGGCCATGGCGGCCTCCCTGTGACGTCAGTCGGTTGAATCGGGTCCGGTCGAAGGCCGCTCAGCAGGCCTCGCGCCGCTGGTCCTGCGCCTGGCCGGAGGCGACGATCTGGGCGATGTCGAGGATCAGGGCCACCGATCCGTCCCCCAGGATGGTGGCGCCGGAGAAGTTGGCGACGTCGGCATGCAGCTTCGACATCGATTTGATCACGGTCTGGTGATCGCCCAGCACCTGATCGACCACCAGACCGACCCGCTTCTCGCCGGAGGAGATGATGACGATCTTCTGGTAGGGATCGGGCGGATGACGGACGGCGAAGCTGTCGCGCAGGCGCAGGAACGGCACCAGCGCGCCGCGGATGTTCAGGAAATTGCGGTTGGCGTGGCGGCGTTCGATGTCCGCCGGCAACTCCACGCATTCCTCCACCGCGAACAGCGGGATGACGTAGCGCCCCTGCCCGACCCGGACCAGCAGCCCGTCGATGATCGCCAGCGTCAAAGGCAGGCCGAGCGTGATCTCGGTGCCGCCGCCGGGGGTGCTGGTGACCTCGATGGTGCCGCGCAGCGAGTCGATCGTGCGCTTGACCACGTCCATGCCGATGCCGCGCCCCGACACGCTGGTCAGCGTCCGCGCCGTCGAGAAACCGGGATGGAAGATCAGCTGGAACAGCTCGGCGTCCGACAGCCTGGCGCCGGGCGGGATCAGCTCCTGCTCCTCCGCCTTGGCGCGGATGCGCTCGCGGTCCAGCCCGCGCCCGTCGTCGCGGATGGACATCAGCACGCGGGTTCCGGCATGGCGGGCCGACAGATGGATGCGGCCCTGCGGCGGCTTGCCCGCCGCGACACGCTCGGCCGCGGGCTCCAGCCCATGGTCCAGGCTGTTGCGGATGATGTGGACGAGCGGGTCGTTCAGCCGCTCGATCATCGTCTTGTCCAGCTCGGTCTCCTCGCCGGACATCGTCAGCACCACCTCCTTGCCGAGATCCTGCGACAGGTCGCGGACCAGCCGGCGGAAACGGCCGAACAGCGATTCCACCGGCATCATGCGGATGCCCATGGTGATGTCGCGCAGGCCGTTGGACAGCCGCTCGATCTCCTCGGTGACCGACTTGATCTGAAGATCGACGCTGTCGGAGATCAGCTGCTTCAGACGGGCATGCGCGATCACCAGTTCGCCGACCTGATCCATCAGATCGTCGAGACGTTCCGCCGGCACGCGGATGGAATTGGCCGCCGGCTGCGCCCTCCCCTTCTCGGCACCCTTCTCGTTGGCGGCTTCCGGCTTTGCCGGGGTGGAATTCGCCGCCCCGCTCTTCTGAACAGCCGGCACCTTCACATGGGGCGGTGCTGCGAGCGGCGCCGCTTCCGAAACGGGCGCCGCCATGGGCTTCCCGGTTGCCGGCTCCCCGGTCACCGGCTCGATGGTCAGTTCGGTCTCGTCGATGACGAAGATGAACACGTCTTCGATGGTCGAGCGCGGATGGTCGGTGGCGAGCGTCACCTCCCACGCGACATGGCAATGGGTCGGCTCCAGCTCCTCCAGCGGCGGCACGGCGTCGGTCAGGGCGACGACCTCGGCGTCGCCCAACCCGCGCAACTCGTCGAGCAGCAAGAGCGGATTGGTCCCGCGCTCCAGCGCGTCGGGGGCGAGGCGGAACCGGATGCGCCAGCGGGCGCGGTCGTCCGCGCCGTCGCGATTGATCGACGCGGTTGCCGGCAGCGCAGCCGCGACATCGCTCTGTTCGGCCAGACGGGCCAGGATGCCGTCGCCGATGGCGGCGTCGGCACTCGCGGGGTCGTCGATCAGGATGCGGATATGGTCCTTGGCGGCCAACGCGATGCCGATCATCGCCGGCGTCGCCGCCAGCTCGCCCTTGCGCATCCGGTCGAAGGCGCTTTCCAGATGATGGGTGAAGCTCGCCGCCGCCTCGAACCCGAACATCGAGCCGGAGCCCTTGATCGTGTGCAGGGCGCGGAAGGCGGTGTCGAGCGGCTCGCGGTCGGTGGGGCTCTGTTCCAGATGGAGCAGCGCGGTTTCAAGGTCCGCCAGCAGTTCCGCCGACTCTTCGCGGAAGATCTGGCCCGGATCGGCGCCGGTCATGCGCCGATGACTTTTCGGACGAGGCCCAGCAGCTGGTCCTGCTGGAACGGCTTCACGATCCAGGCGGTGGCGCCGGCCGCCTTGGCCTCGGCCTTCCTGTCGGCTCCGGATTCGGTGGTCAGGAAGACGATGGGAACACCGCGGTAGGTCGACAGCGTCCGCAACTCGCGGATCAGCGTCAGACCATCCATGTTCGGCATGTTCAGATCGGTCAGCACCATGTTGAAGACGCCGCCCTTCGCCTTGGCCAGCGCCTCGCGCCCATCTGCCGCCTCGACGACCTGATAGCCGGCGGTCGACAGGGTCAGCTTGACCATCTGGCGCATGCTGGCGGAGTCATCGACGGTGAGTATTGTCTTGGCCATTATGTCAGGGCTCCCCAATCCAGAATTCCTCAGCCTCGCGCGGCGATCCCGCCGCGCCGACGAAGCCGCCCCGTTCGAGCGCGTCACGCAGCGCCGCGGAAATCGGCTGCCGGACATGCAGGGCAACCCCACGTCCGGCCGCGCTCTTGCGCGCCGCCAGGAGAAGTTGAATGAAGCAGATCGATGTCTCGACGGCCTCGGCACAGTCGATGTCGATCCGCCTGGCCGACTTCATCGAATCCCGAATTCGATCGCGCGCTTCATCCACTTTCGCGAGTGTCATCGGACCAGAGCAATCCACAACAACGCTTTCGCGAAGATCTTCCATTCGCGTCCACCGACTTCATCAAATTACCGCAAGACGGCTAAGGCAGTTTTTCTACTCCCGTTGGTGTCAAATTCGAAATTCGGGAGATCCCCAACGCTGGTTTCACAGCGATTTAATGCGCTCGGAAGAAAAATATCGGCGCATGGCGAAATATTTCATTCATGGATATCGAATCTATCCGCGACGCTGTCTGAAACAACCATGCCTCGCCCAGGCATGAGCCGTGTCATATGCGGAAAAACAAAAAGCCGGACTCCGCCCGGCGCTCCCGATCGGCGCCTGACGGACTCCGGCATGATGGCTGACATGCTGAGCTGGGAAGACTCCAGCCCGCTACGGCGGGCCGGGTCCTGCTCCATTCAGTCGATCAATAGGCCGATGGCGGTTTATTGCAAGCGCTCCAGGCGATAGGGCGCCGGGTCGATGATGGGCGTGTCGCCGGTCACGAGGTCGGCGGCGAGATGGCCGGCGGCGGGTGCGGTGCCGAAGCCATGCCCGGAAAAGCCGGTGGCCAGCGTCAGGCCGGGGATCTTCGCCGCATTGGCGACCACCGGCAGGGAATCCGGCGTGATGTCCATGGTGCCGCCCCAGACCTCCTGGATGTCGGCCTTGGTGAAGGCCGGCCAGGCGGCGCGGATGTTGGCCATCGCCTCGGCGTTGATGCCGTGATGGACGGGCGGATCCATCGTCCGGACCTTCTCGAACGGTGTCGTCGCGGTCGGGCTCCAGCGGCGGGCCAGCGCCAGATCACTGAAGAACTCCTTGCCGAAGCTGATGCGCAGTTGGCTGCGCCCCTCGCGGAACATCGGCAGATAGCGCAGGCCGAGCAGGGCGTGATCGAGCACCAGCGGAGAACCGACGGCGCCGCGCTGGCAGATGGTGAAACCGCCATCGGCGCGCTTGCGGAAGGAGAAATCCGGCCCGCCGACGGCGATGTCGGTCGGCCCCTCCATCGGGGCGGTGCGGATGGCGTAGCAGATCAGCGGCAAAGTCGGCAGGAAGATGCCCATGTTGCCGAGGAAGCGGCGCGACCACAGCCCGCCGGCGAGAACCACCTGCTGGCAGGCGATCTCTCCCTTCTCCGTGATCACGCCGCCGACCCGCCCGCCGGACAGCGACAGTTCGCGGACGGCGCAATTCTCCAGGATGACCGCCCCCTTCGCCATCGCCGCCCGCGCGATGGCGCTGGAGGCCTGCGTCGGCTCGGCCCGTCCATCGGTCGGGGTGTAGATGCCGCCCACCCATCCCCCGCTTCCGCCCGGCACCAGGGCGTCGATCTCGGCCGGGGTGATCATGCGCGAGGTCGGCGACAGGGCTTGCGCGGAGGCGAGCCATTTGCGATGGACCTCGAGCTCGGCCTCGGTCCGGGACAGGAACATGATGCCGGCCTGGCGGTAGCCGACATCGCCGCCGACCCGCTCGTTCATCGCCGCCCACAGCCGATCCGATTCCAACGCCATCGGCAGATCGCGCACCGCGCGCGACGTCTTGCGCACCCAGCCGAGATTGCGCGACGACTGCTCCCCCGCCAGCCGCCCCTTTTCCAGAACCACCACCGGGATGCCGCGCTCGCTGAGCGTCAGCGCCGTCATCAGTCCGACGATGCCGCCTCCGATGACGACGACGGTGGTGGATTTGGGCATGACCGTCGATGTCTGGACGGGGGAGATGACCGGTGCCATGAGGCGTGTCCTCGTTGCGGGGGGCGGGCGAAGGGCTGGCGGAGGGAAGCTGGCGAAGCTGGGCGACGGGTCAGGAGATGCGTCAGGAAGAGGCGGTGATGCGCTCCACCTCGGCCTTGCCGGCGCCGCGATAGGCGGTGACCTCGATCTCCACCTTGTAGACGGTCGAACCAAGCGGCGGGCAGGTCACGGTCAGGGTCGGATCGACGCCACGGAACATGTCGCCGAAGATGCCCATGACGGTCGGCGTGTCCTCCGGGGTCTGGATGAACACGCGGGCGGAGATCACGTCGGCCAGACCGGAATCCACCGCCTTCAAAGCGCGGTCGATGTTCCTGAACACCTGATGGGTCTGTTCGCTGACGTCCTCGGGGATTTCCTTCGTCTCGGGATTCCGCCCGGCGGTGTTGGAGACGAAGATCCAATCATCCACCGCGACGATGCGGGAATAGCTGCTGAGTTCCTCCAGCTTCGCGCCGGTCTTGACCTTGGTGATCCTGGCCATTGTCTGTTCTCTCCATGAAACGGGGATTGCGCGTGCCGGTCCGCGCGGGGATTGCGCGGACCGCCTGGGATCAGCGCAGAACCGGGGTTTCCCAAAGGTTCAGCGAAACGCCGATCCCCTTCTCGATGGCGTTGCGGTAGACGACGGTGCCCCAGGCCACATCCTCCACCGGCATGCCGCCGACCGACAGGATGATGATCTCCTCGTCATTGCGGCGGCCCGGCGCGGCGCCGGCGCAGATGGCGCCCAGATCCTCAAGCTCGTCGCGCGAGATCTTGCCCTCATGGAGCATGTCCATGAAACGGACGCCGATCACCGGCACATGGACATGGGCGGGCTTGGGCAGTTCCTCGAACCAGGCTTCATAGAGGCCGGTGTTGTCGAGCACCTTGCGGACGTCGGAGCGTTCCATCCCGGCGTCGATCTCGCAGGAGGCCGGCATCGACAGGAAGGCGCCGGGCTTGACCCACTCGCGCTTGACCACCGGATATTTGGACACGTCGCCGGTCTCGCCCGACGCGCAATAGGTCACGATGTCGGAGCCGCGGACGATGGCCTCGATGTCGTGGACGACCTCGATGGTGGTGATCCGGGGATAGGTCTCCCTCACCCAGGACAGGAAGCTGTCGAGGCTCCTCTGCCCACGGCCCTGCACCTTCAGCGTGTCGATGTTGGGACAGGTCGCCATGAAGGCGGCCAGCGAGGTCTTGGCCATCACGCCCGGACCATGGACGCCGACCACCTTGGAGTCCTTGCGGGCCAGATGCCGCGCCCCCACGCCGGGAACGGCGCCGGTGCGGTAGGCCGATAGCAGGTTAGCCGACATGAAGGCCAGCGGCGCGCCGGTGTCGGCGTCGTTCAGGATGAACATCAGGATCGAGCGCGGCAGCCCCTTCTCCCGGTTGGCGATGTTGGAGCCGTACCATTTCATGCCGGCGGTACGGTACTTGCCGCCGAGATAGGCCGGCATCGCCATGAAGCGGCGGTCGGCGGTCGGCTTCGGCATGTCCGGGAACGGCGAGTTCTCCGGGAACACGACCATCGCGCCATGGCTGTCATTGTTCGCCCCGGCCATCCGGTAGTCGCCCGTATGGAGAAGGACGAACATGTCCTCCATCGTGTCGACGCAGGCGGCCATGTCGGTCACGCCGGCTTTGACCATGTCCTGTTCGGAGAGATAGATGAAGTCGATCCGGGGCAGCTGGCTCATTGGGGTGTCTCTTTCCTGTGGGCGCGTTGGGTCGTTGATCCCCGGTCGGTCCCGACGCGGTGCATTGGGGGGGCCGTGGGATGGGGGCGTTCGGACGCATGTCTTGCCGCTGATGATCCGGAAGACGGGATCGCGGCTTTTTCTTTTCGACAAAAAATCCGGAAGAAATCGCCAAATGAAAATGAGCAAGTCCGCCAGGACCGCTCGCGCGGCTTACTCAAGCCGGTTACGTATAATCTATTTTAAAAATCATCAGTGTATCAAGCCATTTTGATTTCTGCAATCCTATATTTCGGCACGCTCAGATTTTACTCACCTCTCTGTTTGGCATCGACAGGGGACCTTGAGGCTCTTTCCTGGTGAGTGCTCATTTCGTGAGCGTCATTACTGCTGCTGCCGATGAATTGGACGCCTGACTAAGATTTGGGAAAAGGCGTCCCTCCGCTTGATAAAATCGGTCAATCTTTTGATATTTCAGGTCACATGAGCGTTTCGGACAGCTTTATGACACCCTGTCCCGGCAGGCTGAACGGCCGGCGGAAGCCGTTTCCGACACAGAACTCCGCGCCCGGCATACCCCAGCGCCCATGTGCCGCCGCAGAAGGCAATCTGCCATTATTATAGCCAGCCTAGCCGATCCCGGCCGGATCGGGCCCTGGTCAGTCAGAAGACAGGAGGATTTTCTTGCGTGATCGTCAGGCGCCGCTTGCCGGCTCGCCGTCCGCCGCCGGATTGTCCTTACGGTGAAGCTTGCGGTACATCGACGGCGTCATGCCGAACCAGCGGCGGCACGCGCGGGTGAAGCAGGCGCCGTCGGCATATCCCAGGATGTGGGTGATCTCGGTGATCGAAAGGTCGGACTGGACCAGATAATTCTCGGTCAACGCCCGCCTCCGGTCCTGCTTGATGGCGGAGAAGCTCTCTCCCGACTTGCGCAGCGAGCGTTGCAGCGTGCTGGGCGACACGCCGAGCGCCTGCGCCGTCGAGGCCACGCCAAAGCCGCCATCGCCGGGAAAATGGTCGGACGCCATGCGGCGGACCTTGTCCTCCAGCGACCGGGTCGGGACCGACCGCTGGCGGAGCATTCCCAGATAATGCTCGACCAGCCCGCTGACCCGGTGATCGACCCCGCTCCCGGCGATCGCCAGATCAGCGGCCGGGAAGATCAGCTCGTTGGCCGGCTGGTTGAAGTAGAGCGGTGCCTTGAAGAAGGCGTTGTGCGCCTGGAGGTTGGCCGGGGCGGCGTGCTCGAAATGGACCTCCTGGGGCCGCCACGCGCCGCCGGCCAGCGCGCGGATCATCTCCACCACCATCGCCAGCGAGAATTCCGCGTCGTGGCGGCGGGGAAAGATCCGCCGGTCCTCGATCCGGTAGCGGAAGACGCAACTGCCGCCGTCCCGCGCCATGGCGCAGGTGGTTCCCTGCTGCACCAGCCAATTATACTCGATGAAGCCTTTCAGTGCGGCGCCCAGCGTGGGCGCGCTGGTGAACAGCAGCCCGACCGGACCAAGGGTGAGCGGCGAGAGGTTGCGCGCGGCGGACAGCCCGAAATTGCTGTCGGCGACATGGGTCGCCGCCGCTTCGAACGCCGACACGTAGTTGCGCAGCGGGATCTCGCGGTAGGGATCAGCCGGCGTCGCCTCCGACAGGCCGAAACGGCCGAGCAGCGTATCCGGCGCATGCCCCTTGTTTTTCAGCGCATCGATCAGGCTCTGCGTCACCATGGCCCAGATTTTGGGCTCGTCGGCGGAAGAATGGGTCTTCGGCATCGTGACAGTCCGGCGGCTGCGGTCCAGGCCGTCACTATCGAATGGGCGATTCGGCCGGATCAAGACGAAAGATCCGCCCCATCGCCGGCGCCGGACGGCGGTAACGGCGTGGCGGATTGACGACATTCCCCCGCGAGCTGGGGGTCTCCGGAGAAAAAATTCAGGATATGAGCGGGAGTTTTCCAGAAAATAAGGAAATAATATCCAGAAGTCTCCCAGATCACGGAATGATTTCCATGACCATGGCGCCTGATCTCAAAAGCAAAACATCAAAAATTGGAGGATTCTCTCTTTCAAATCTTGCGCACACTCCAATTTTCAGCTATTCATTCAAGATCGACATCCGGTTCCGGCGAGGATATGGTCGACATTGTCAGCGATCCCACCGGGGCCTCACGATTTGGTTTCACGATTTTCTTCCACGAAGGGCATGGCATGAGCGGCTCCAGTTCAACCCAGACATCGGACCTGCCGCAGCCGGAGGGGTTCTCGCGCAAGCGCATGCGCCGCGACTGGCCCTTCTACTGGATCTCGCGGGTCAATGGCCGCTATGTGCAGGCGCTGGAACAGCGTCTGAAGCCATTGAACCTGGATATGCCGCGCTGGCGCGTGCTGATGTGCCTGTATGAGGACGAGCATCAGAGCATCTCGGAGATCGCCGAATTCAGCGTGCTGAAGCTGAACACCGCGACCAAGATCGTGCAGCGGATGCTCGCCGACGGGCTGGTGGCGACGCGCGCGCGGCCGACCGACGGACGGGCGACGGAGGTCACCCTGACCCCGCACGGCGACCGGATGCGCCAACTGGCCATGGCCGAGGCCGACGGCATCCTGGCCGCATCCTTCGTCGGCATCTCCGCCGAGGAGATGGCGGCGCTCAACGGCCTGCTGGAGAAGGTGTTCAACCGGCTGGGCGAGGTCTGAGCGCTCACGCCGATGCCGGCAGCGCGTGGAAGCCGCGGTTGAACCAGATCAGGCCGCCGCCGGGGCCGTCGCACAGGGTCGTGGCCTGGACCTCGCAGAACAGCACCGTGTGGGTGCCCTTGCGCTGGTGGTCGACGATGCGGCAATCGAAGGAGGCGGTGGCGCCGGACAACACCGGGGCGCCGGTCCCGTCCTGGGTCCAGGCGCCGCCGGCGAAGCGGTCCTCGCCGGTCCAGCGGGCGAAGGAGCGCGACAGTTCCTCATGCTCGGCGTTCAGCACATTCACGCACAGCACGCCGTTCTGAAGGAAGGCGTCATGGGCGAAGGCGTTGGCGTTGATGCAGACCAGCAGCGTCGGGGGCGTGTCGGTAACGGAGCAGACGGCGGACACCGTCAGGCCGTGGCGGCCGGCGGGGCCGTCGGTCGTCACCAGATTGACGGCCGCACCCAGGCGGCTCATGCCGTTGCGGAAGGCCTGCGCCTCGGGCGGCAGCGGGGGAGTGGTGGCGGTGGCGGACATGGTGGCGCTTCCTTTCAGATGTCCAGAACGGGTCAGATGTCCAGAACGAGCGATTTGGATTTCGCGCGCGAGCAGCAGACGCAGATCATGGTTCCTTCCGCACGCTCCTCGTCGGTCAGGAACTGGTCGCGGTGGTCGGGGGTGCCGTCGATCACGTCGGTGACGCAGGTGCCGCACACCCCTTCCTCGCACTTCACCGGGATCGAGATGCCGGCGCGGGCCAGGGCCTTGGCGATGGTGTCGTCGCCGCCGACGCTGACGGTCACGCCGGACCGGCTCGCCGTCACCTCGAAGCTGTCGCCGGAGCTGTCGACCTGGGCCGAGAAATATTCCCGGTGGATGTTGGCCGGCGCATGCCCCGCCGCCTTCGCGGTGTCGATCACCCAGTCCATGAAGCCCTGCGGGCCGCAGACATAGAGGTGGGTTCCGCCATCCGGCGCCGGCAGGTCGCGGCCGAGGTCGAGGCGCTGCGCCGCCGGCTGGTCGTCGTGATGGAACACCACCCGCTCCCGCCAGGGGGTTTCGGCGATCAGGGCGCGGAAGGCGGTGGCGTCGGCCCGGCGGGTGCAGTAATGCAGGGTGAAGTCCCGCCCCAGCGCGTGCAGCCGCTGGGCCATCGCCAGCATCGGCGTGATGCCGATGCCGCCGCCGAACAGGATGGAACGGCCGGCGTCCTCCGTCAGCGGAAAATGGTTGCGCGGCCCCTCGACGGTGAAGGCGGCCCCGAGCTTGGCGAGACGGTGGAGCGCCACCGAGCCGCCGCGGCTGTTGGGATCGCGCAGCACGCCGATCTCGTAATGGTCGCTGCCGGCCGGGTCGGAGCACAGCGAATATTGCCGCCACAGATCGGTACCGCCGTCGACGAGACGGATGTCGATGTGCGCCCCGGCGGTGAAGGCCGGCAGGGCGGCGCCATCGGGCGCCGCCAGCTTGACCCGGAGAATGTCGCCCGGCTCCTCGATCCGTTCGATGACGGTCAGGATGCGGGACTGGCTTTGCGTGTCGCCGCTCATCGCATGTAAATCCCCCCGTTGACGTCCCAACAGGCGCCGGTGACGAAACCCGAATCCGGCTTGGCCAGCAGGGCGACCAGATCGGCGACGAAGGCGGGGTCGCCGAGTTGCCCGACCGGGATCCCGGCCAGCGCCGCCGGCAACCGGTCCGGCGTCAGCACCGACCGCACCATCGGCGTGTCCATCGGACCCGGTGCGATGGCGTTGCAGGTGACACCGAAGGGGGCCAGATCGCGGGCGAAGATCTTGGTCAGCGTCAGGATCGCCCCCTTGGAGGCGGCGTAATGCGCCCCGGTGGCGGTCCCGCCATTCTGGCCGGCCAGCGACGCCATGTTGATGATGCGGCCATAGCCGCGCTGCTTGAAATGCCGGCCGAAGATCTGCGAGCCGGCGAAGGTGCCGCCGGCATTGGTCGCCATCACCGCGTTGAACTCGTCGACGTCGATCTCCAGCACCGGCTTGACGGCGGTGCGGGCGGCGTTGTTGACGAGCACCTCGACCGATCCCCAGCGCTCGACGCAGCGGTCGAGGATCAGCTGGAAATCCTCCGGCTTCGACACGTCGAGCGTGCCGCTGACCGCGGTCTCGCCCGACAGGTCGAGTTCGCGGGCCAGCGCCTCGGCCGCCTCGGTGGCGGCATCGGTGGCGAGATCGGTGATGACGACGCGGAAGCCGGCGCGGTGCAGGGCGCGGACGGCGAGCGCGCCGAAGCCGCTCGCCCCGCCGGTGACCACCGCCGTCTGAATGGTTTCAGGAAGCGGCGCGCCCATCAGAACAGATAGCTGAACGCCGTCAGCTCCCCCTCAGAGTTGAGCAGACGCGCCACCTTGTCGCGGATCTTCAGCCCACCGTCGGTCCGGACCAGGGTGTAGGTCAGGTTGGCGGCATAGAGGCGCTGGCGGCCGAACTTGTTCTCCACCACATGCTCGGCGCAGCGCAGGACGATCTCGTCCCCATCCACCCTGTCCAGCACGAAGCGCGAGACGGTGCGCACGGTGTCGGCCGGCGGCGCCGAGGAGATCGAGAAGCCCTGCTGGAAACGCTCGATGCGCATCTTGCGCATCTTGGCGTCGTCATAGCAGACGTTGACCTGATCCTCGTAATTCTCGCCGGGGCCGATCGGAACGATGTAATGGCCGTCGTCGGTCCACAGCGCCAGCCAGGCGTCATAGTCGCAGCGGTCGAGGATATCGGCTTCCCGCCAGACGAATGCCGTCAGCTCCTGGAGACCGATGCTGTTGAGGTCGGAGGGGCGCTCCATCGTCTTGATCCCGCTCATTGGGCCATCATCCTCTTCCACATCTGATAGGAGGCGCGCATGCCGGTCTCGGCGCTGAGATGGCCGCGCGGGCCATCGACACCGGGCACCTCGTCGACCAGGCCGCGATTCACCAGGATCGGCAGCTCCTTGCCGCCGAGCGTGCCGCGCTGGACGCGTTCCCACACCTCGGCGTCATCGGGGGTGCCGAAGCCCATCGGGCCCTGGAAATGCTCCTGCAAGCGCATGCGCATGCGGTTGGCGGCGGCCGGCCCGCCATCCATGCCCAGGCAGACATGGCGGATGGCGGTCTCCTTGACGCTGACCGGCCGCAGCACGCGGAAGAAGGCCAGCGACAGCGACACGTTGGGGAACAGGTTCAGGTTGAAGCCGGCGCCGCCGGTGGCGCGGACGATCTTGCGCACCTTCTGTTCCTCGAAGCCCTCGTCGCGCAGCGCCTGGGCCAGCTCGGCGAAGCGTTCCGGGATCGGATCGTCGAGATTCTCGTCCAGATCGATCAGTTCCGGGATCATGACCGCGACCGAATGGCCGTTGCCCAAATCCTCGACGAAGCCGGCCTTGTCGAAGAAGTTGAAAGTGGCCTCCGCCTCCTTGTCCAGGCTCTGGATGAAGGACTTGTGGACCACCGGGAAGTGATAGGCGTCGGTGGTGTTCTCCAGCTGGATCTTCCAGTTCATCGGCACGGTGAACTGATGTTCGCCCAGCACCTTGACCGGATAGCCGCCGCCCTGCTTCATGAACAGGTCGATCCACTTCTTCGCCGGGCCGAGGAATTCAGCCAGCGGCTCGATGCTCTCGTCCAGCGTGGCGAAGATCATGTTCTGGTAGGAGTCGACGCGCAGGCGCTTCATCGACAGCGCCGCCTTGTCAAAATCCTCGCCATACTGCTCGGGATAGGGAACACCACGCAGCGAGCCGTCGAGGCCGTAGCCCCAGCCGTGATACGGACACTGGAAGGAGGAGGTCTTGCCCTTCTTCACCTCGCACACCGTGGCGGCGCGGTGGCGGCAGCGGTTGACCAGGACATTGATGTCGCCCTTGCGGTCGCGCACCACGATGACCGGCTGCAAACCGACCCAGGACAGGATGAAGGAGCCCTTTTCCGGCACTTCCGACCCATGGGCGACGAACACCCAGGTGTGGGCGAAGATCTTCTCCATCTCCTCGTCGAAGAGGGCGGCATCCTCGTAGAGCGGCGTCTGGACCCGGTCATGCTCGACAAGATCCTGCGGTCGGGCCTGACACTGATGGGGTTGGCTGTGGTCGAGAGACATGGCTTTTCCTTTCGGCGGGCCGGGAGATCAGAGTTCGGGCGTCGGCAGCGGCCGGCCCAGACGCGCCTCGATGCGCATGTAGCGCCACAGGCGATGACCCTGATCGCCGACCTCGATGGTGCGGAACAGGTTGCAGGCGGCCACCACCGACTCCCGGTCGGGGAAATCGCCCAGCAGGTAGCAGGTCCAGGGGTAACCGGTGGGCGAGGTGCCCACCATGGTCTCGTCGTCATCCATCGTGCCGAGAACGGTGACGCCCGGCATCTTGTAGACGGTGGCGAGGAACTGCTTCGTCGCCGTCCACACCGGGCCGGTCTGATCGAAGGGAAGATCGAAGAAGTTCTGCTGGACGGCAATGCACAGCAGCGTGCGGATCGGCTTTTTCTCGCTCATTCTCTCAACCCCTTTGTCGATTCTGGCCTGTTGTTCGGTTCTGGTGTCGTCACGGGAAGCCGGGTGCCGCGGGCTGGCCCAGCAGGGCGGCACCGGCCATCTGCCAGCTGCCGGCACCGATGAAGGCATGCTGCGCCACGCAGGCGGCGTCGACCATGCAGCGGCCCAGCGGATGGCCGCTGTTCATCGAATCCGATCCACCCAGCACGAAGGCGATGCGCGCCGCCTCGGCGCCATCCTGCGCCGCCTTGGAGGCGACCTGGCGCAGGCGCAGCAGGGTCGGCCGGTCGACCTCACCCTTGGTCAGCATCTGGTCCCAGGCCTGTTCGATGGTGTCGTAGAAGGCCGCCCGCGCGCCGAGCAGCAGCCCTTCGGCCTGAGCCACACCCATCTGGACATAGCCGCGCGCCGCCGGACTGGGCGCGCCGGTGATGGAGTTGCGGCCGATCGCATCCTCGCTGACCCAGTCGAGCGCCGCCCGCGCGGTGCCCAGCGCCACCACGGCGAGAACCTGGGAGGCCAGAGCCATGGCGGGATAGCGGAAGATGGCGTCGTCCATCGACGGCCTGCCGCCGCGGATGAAGCTCCACTCCTCCGGCACGACGACCTTGTCGGCGCTCACCTCGTGGCTGCCGGTGGCCCGCAGGCCGATGGTGTCCCAGGTCTCATGCACCGTGACCTTGGCGCGCGGCATGACGACGATGCGGGGCAGCGGGCTGGACTCCCCCTCCACCTTGACGCCGGCGCCGACGATCGACGCCCCCATCACGCCGGAGCACCAGGGCCAGCGGCCGGACACCTCCAGCCCGCCGGCGACCTTGCGGATCGGCTGGGGCGGGAACATGCCGCCGGCGAACACGGTGTCGGGATCGGCGCCATAAATCTTGGCGTAGGTTTCGACCGGCAGCGCCGCCAGATATGTGGCCGAAACCCCGAAGCTGGCCACCCAGCCGGCCGAGGCGTCGGCGGTGGAGATCTCCTCGACCAGCCGGCAGAACTCGGCGGGGGAGCGGGCGTCGCCGCCAAAGCGCGTCGGCACGAAGGCGCGGTAGACGCCGACGCCCTGGAACCGGCGCACGATCTCGATGGGAATATGGCGGAGCTTCTGGAACTCGTCGCGGCGCGACCGGATCTCCGCCTTCAGGCTGTCGAGCGCCGTCGCGGCGGAGGGGCTGCGTGAACTCATGGAAAGGGTCCTTCGCCTGGGGTTTCGGTGCGGCCATGCGGAACCGGTCAGCGATGGCGCGGAGAGTTTGGAGGCGTCGATCTTTGCGTCCGGCGATCTTCAACCGGGCACCGGCCGCGGGCCGGACTGGTTGGGTCTTCCGGGTTGTCCGCGCCGGGCTGTTACGTGAAAATTACCGTAAAACGGCGGATGGTCAACTGAAATTCTGAAGGGCGGAGAAAAAACTTTTGACTATCAATGGCTTGATGAAATTTGAACGCCAAAAGGCCGCCAGCACTTCATCGAGAGGCGGGCGGTTTTGAAAGATTGTGCGATGGGCGCACTATCTTGAGGACAGATATGACAATAACATGATTTTTCCGGGAATATATTTGCAGGAAACGAAAAACTCATTTGCGACGCATGGGAATCCGCGCGGCAGGGCGAAAAGCCCGGAATGGCAACGCTTTTTCCTTGTCACTCCCGATTGGCGCAACAAAATTACGTGAATATTACCGCTTGACCGAAAGGACGCAACCGCTACCGTGATGGCGATCCCGATCGGCCGGCAGCAGTTCCCACCGGCGATCCGTCACGACCCCCCGATAGCGAGGCTGAACGCGATGACGACCCCCACCGATATCGCAGCGCTGGTCCGGCGCATCGAAGTGCTGGAGGCGGAAGCCGAAATCCGGCGCCTGGAAGCGCGCTACATGTTCCTGTGCGACACCCCCATTCCGGAATATGGCGTCGCCGACGACAACGAGCGCATCGAGCTGATCCTGGAACTCTACACCGAAGACGCGGTGTGGGAAGGGGTCGGCGAATATTACACCAACCAGTTCGGCCGGGTCGAAGGCAAGGACGGCCTGCGCAAGCATTTCCAGAATTTCTGGGGCAGCCGGCGCGATCCCGCCCTGATCCTGAACTGCCACTACCTGACCACCGAACAGATCCATGTCCATGAGGATGGGCGCACGGCGGACGGGCAATGGGTCCACATGCAGCCCTGGCTGTTCTCCGACGGCAAGGCGCTGCTGCGCTCCTCCCGCCTGAACAACGGCTTCCGCAAGGAGCCGGACGGCAAATGGCGGCTGACCCGCACCCGCACCGAGAATGTGTTCGTCGCCCCGCTGCCCGCCACCTGGGCTTCGGACTATCCGTCCAAGTCGGTGCTGATGCAGCCGTAACGGTCAGGGCGCGCCCGGCAGGGCATTCCAGTCCGCCTCGAAATCGTGGCGGGCGAAATGCTCGACCAGGGCGTTGATGAACAGGCGGGTCCGCGCCGGCAGATGGGTGCGCGACGGAAAGGCCAGATTCATCGTCAGGCGCGGCAGCTCCCAGTCGGGCAGAACGCGCACCAGCCGGCCCGCCTTGATGTCGGCATGGACGATATAGGCGGGCTGGATGATGATCCCCGACCCGTCGAGCGCCGCCTGCCGGAGGATCTGGCCGTCATTGCAGATCATCTGGCCGGTCAGGGGAATGCGCACCAGTTCGCCGTTGCGGGCGAGGCTGAGATGGTCGGGATCGTCGGCCAGGCTGTAAAGCAGCAGGTCATGCTTCGACAGATCCTTGGGCTCCGCCGGCATGCCGCGTTCGCGCAGGTAGTCGGGGCTTGCCGCGATCAGCCTCCTGGTCTCGGCCAGTTTGCGGATGGTGACGCTGCTGTCCATCTCGACCCGGCGGGTGCGGATCGCGATGTCCAGGCCGCTTTCGACCAGATCCTGATAGCGGTTGGAGATCTTCAGGTCGATCTGGACCAGCGGATGGCGGGCGCGGAATTCGCGGATGACGGGCATCAGGTGCAGCAGGCCGAAGGACAGCGAGGCGCCGATGCGCAGCGTTCCGCGCGGCTGCGCCACCACCATGCTGACGCTCGCCTCCGCCTCCCGCATGGTGGAGAGGATCTCGCGGGCATTGGCGGCGAAGCTCTCGCCCTCCGGGGTGAGATACAGTTGCCGGGTGGTGCGCTGCACCAGACGGACGCCAAGGCGGTTTTCCAGACTGGCCAGATGCCGGCTGACCCCGGACACCGAGATGCCCAGGGCATCGGCGGCCCGGCTGAGATTGGCCTCCTCGGCAATCTTGGTGAACACCTCCAGTTCGGTGAAGCGATCCATTGTTGCGCCGTTTGCGAGGGATTACGGGAAAATTCATACATCCTTCCATCTCAAAACAGGTGAGGATGGCGTGGATGTAAGGGAATCGTCACTCATTCTTGCAAAATCCGCAACGCTCTTTCTCACGTTACGTGATTTATCCCGTAACGATCCGGTGGCAGCCTCAAACGATCAGTGTATAATTTTGTTTGTGTGCCACGCAAATATGGCCGAACAGGCCGCGGGGCGCACGTCCCCAGGGCGCCGCGCCCAAGGAGCAATCGATGAGCGATCACGCAGCCGCCCGACGCCCCGTCCGCCATATCGTGATGTGGCGTGTCGCCGGTGCGACGGCCGAGGAAAAGCGGGCCAGCATGGACAAGGTGAAGCGCGGCTTCGAATCCCTGCGCGGCGTCATTCCCGGCATGACCCATCTGGAGATCGGCATCGACGAAAGCCGGATTTCCTATGCCTGCGACGTGGTGCTGGTGACGGAGTTTGAAAACGCCGAGGCGCTGGACCGCTACGCCACCCATCCGGAACATGCCCGCGTCCGCACCGCGCTGGAAGGGCTGCGCATCGACCGCCATCAGGTGGATTACACGCTTTCGCCCGCCGGGGAGCACTGACCATGGACCATCGTGGCTTCACTTATGTCGGCAATCCCGCCCGCGTCATCTTCGGCTCCGGCACCATCGACCGCCTGCCCGAGGAGGTCGCCCGCCTGAACGCCAAGCGGGCGCTGATCCTGTCCACCCCGGCCCAGCATGCCGAGGCGGAAAGGCTGGCCGGGCTGCTGGGGCCGTCCGCCGCCGGCGTGTTTCCGGGGGCGGCGATGCACACCCCGGTGGAGATCAGCGACTTCGCCACCGACCGCGCGCGCAGTCTGAAGGCCGACGTGCTGGTCGCCATCGGCGGCGGGTCGACCACCGGGCTCGGCAAGGCGATCGCGCTGCGCACCGACCTGCCGCAGATCGTGCTGCCCACCACCTATGCCGGGTCGGAGATGACGCCGATCCTGGGCGAGACCAGCGGCGGGCAGAAGCGCACGCAATCCTCGCCGCGCATCTTGCCGGAGGTGGTGATCTACGACGTCGATCTAACGATGGATCTTCCCGCCGGCCTGTCGGGCACCAGCGGCATCAACGCCATCGCCCATGCGGTCGAGGCGCTTTACGCCCGCGACAGCAACCCGGTGATCGACGCGCTGGCACTGGAGGCGGTCGGCGCGCTGGCCCGCGCCCTTCCCGCCATCGCCGCCGATCCGAAGAACCGGGAGGCGCGCAGCGGCGCGCTCTATGGCGCCTGGCTGTGCGGCATTTGCCTGGGCTCGGTCGGCATGGCCCTGCATCACAAGCTGTGCCACACGCTGGGCGGCAGCTTCGACCTGCCCCATTCCGAAACCCACACCATCGTGCTGCCCCACGCGCTGGCCTATAACGCGCCGGCGATTCCGGGCGTGATGGCGAAGCTGGCCGGCGTGCTCGGCCCCGATCCGGCGCGGGCGCTGTTCGCCATCGGCCGCGCCGTCGGCGCGCCCGCCGGCTTGAAGACGCTCGGCATGCCCGAGGAAGGGATCGACCGCGCGGTCGATCTGGCGCTCTCCAACCCCTATTGGAACCCGCGGCCGCTGGAACGTCCGGCCCTGCGCGAGTTGATCGCGCGGGCCTGGGACGGTGCCGAACCGCTGCCCTGTTGAGGAGGGACGATGTCCGGCTATTTCGACGACTCCCGCTCCGCCGAAACGGTCATTGACCGCATCGGCCCGGCGACCGATCCCCGTCTGCGGCGCATCATGTCGTCGCTGATCACCCATTTGCACGGCTTCATCAAGGACGCCGAACTGACCGAACGGGAATGGGAACAGGCCATCGATTTCCTGACCCGCACCGGCCAGCTGTGCAGCGGCACCCGCCAGGAGTTCATCCTGCTGTCGGACACGCTGGGCGTCTCGATGCTGGTCGACGCGATCAACCACCGCGCCCCGGCCCCGGCGACGCAAAGCACCGTCTTCGGCCCGTTCCATGTCGATGGCGCGCCCGAACGGCAGGCGGGGGAGTCGATCAGCCTCGACGGCAAGGGCGAGCTTTGCCTGTTCCGCGGCCGCGTCCTCGACACCGACGGCAATCCGGTGGCCAACGCCCTGATCGACGTCTGGTCCGACAATGCCGACGGCTTCTACGACGTGCAGCAGCCGGATGTTCAGCCGCCCTTCAACAATCGCGGCCTGTTCCGGACCGACGCGGAGGGCCGCTATGCCTTCCGCGGCATCCGGCCGGTGTCCTATCCGATCCCGTATGACGGGCCGGTCGGACAGATGCTGACGGCGCTGGGCCGTCATCCCTGGCGGCCGGCGCACATGCATTTCCTGATCACGGCGCCCGGCTTCGAGCGGCTGATCACCCACATCTTTGTTGCCGGCGACCAATATCTGACCTCCGACGCGGTGTTCGGGGTCAAGGAAACGCTGATCGTCGATTTCAAGCCGGTCGACAGCCCGACCGAGCGCTGGCTGGCCGACTACGACTTCGTCCTGGTCCGCCAGTCCCGGTGATTCCCAATTCGGTGATTCCGGCTCCACAACCGCGCCGCCCTCCGACGCGAGCGTGCGGCGCGAACGACAAGACCGGCCCGCAGCCTCGCCGCCGGGCCTGAACAGGAAGGCATCATGAAGATCGCACAACCCGACAGCATCGTCGAACAGCAAGCACCGGCGGTGGCCGACTTCCTCAAGGCACCGCTGATGGTGATCGGCGCCGCCTCCGTACCGGCGAAGAGCGGACGCACCTACAGCGTTTACAACCCGGCGACCGGCAAGCCGTTGGCCGAGGTGCCGGCCGGTTCGGCGGAGGATGTCGATGCCGCCGTCAAGGCGGCGCAGGCGGCGTTCGAGGGGCCGTGGTCGCGCATGCTGCCGACCCAGCGCCAGGCGGCGATCCTGCGGCTGGCCGACCTGATCGAGGCGAACGGCGAGGAGCTGGCCCAGCTGGAGACGCTGAACAACGGCAAGTCGATCATGATGTCGCGGCTGCTGGAAGCGCAGGGGGCGGCCGAATATTTCCGCTACATGGCGGGCTGGGCGACCAAGATCGAAGGGGCGACGCTGGATGTGTCGATCCCGATCCCGCCGGGCATGAGCTATCAGGCCTACACCCGCAAGGAGCCGGTCGGCGTGGTGGCGGCGATCACCCCTTGGAACTTCCCGCTGACCATGGCCGCCTGGAAGGTCGCCCCGGCGCTTGCCGCCGGCTGCACCGTGGTCCTGAAGCCGGCGGAGGAGACGCCGCTGACCTCGATCCGGCTGGCCCAGCTCTGCCTGGAGGCCGGCATTCCAGAAGGTGTCGTCAATGTCGTGACCGGCCTGGGCGAGGCGGCCGGCGCGCCGCTGGTCGCCCATCCCGGCATCGCCAAGATCAGCTTCACCGGCTCCACCGAGACCGGCAAGCTGATCGGCATCCAGGCGATGCGCGACATGAAGCGGGTGACGCTGGAACTCGGCGGCAAGGCGCCGATGGTCATGTTCGACGACATGGATCTCGATCTCCTCGGCGTCGCCGCCGGCATCGGCAGCTTCTTCAACACCGGGCAGACCTGCTGCGCCGGTGTCCGCATCTATGCGCAGAAGGGCGTCTATGACCGGGTGCTCGACACCATCGCCGCGGTGACGCGCAGCCTGTCGATCGGCTCCGGCCTCGATCCCCGCAACCAGATCAACCCGCTGGTGTCGGCCCGCCATCAGGCCCATGTCCGCTCCTGCATCGCCCGCGGCATCGAGGACGGCGCCAAGCCGGTGATCAAGGGCAGCGCGCCCGCCGACGGCTTCTATGTGGCGCCGGAACTGTTCGTCGATGTTCGCCAGGACATGGCGCTGATGCAGGAGGAGGTCTTCGGCCCGGTCGTCACCGTGACGCCGTTCGATGATCCCGACGAGGCGATCCGGCTGGCCAACGACACCCGCTTCGGTCTGGGTGCCTCGATCTGGACCACCGACATCAACAAGATGATGCGCTATGTGCCGAAAATTCAGGCGGGAACGGTGTGGGTGAATGCCCACAATCTGCCCGACCAGAACATGCCCTTCGGCGGTTTCAAGCAGTCCGGCGTCGGCCGCGAGCATGGCCGCGGCGCGCTCGACAATTATCTGGAGACCAAGTCGGTCTGCGTCGCCTTCCGCTGACCGCATGGGGGCGGGACGCGCCCGCCACCAAGGCGAACTCCCTCTCCCCCAAGGGGGGAGGGGGATTCCAAGGGGCTTCATCCCACCCCGCCAAACCCGTGGCCCGATTTTTGCGTAGGATTGTTTCTAACTTCCTTTGATTTCTTTGAATTCCGATGCCTGATCTTTAAAAAGGGAAGTAGAGACATGCTGGATGCGATCATCGCGGGAAGGCCGGGAAGCCGGCGCTTCCGGCCACATCTGTTCCGTCACATTTTCGAGGCGTCCCCCGACGCCTTCATGCTGGTGTATCGGGATGTCGTCGTCGACTGCAACGACGCGGCCCTGCGGATGCTGGGCTATGACAGCAAGGAACAGATCGTCGGCGTCTCGCCCGACGATTTCGATCCGGAATTCCAGCCGGACGGCCGGCGGTCGGCCGATCTCAGTTTGGACATCGTCGAACAGGCCCAGCGCAACGGCCACCACCGCTTCGAATGGCAGCACCGCCGCCGGGACGGCACGCTGTTCCACGTCGTCATCACCCTGATGACCTGTGAGATCGCCGGCTATCCGGTGATGCTCAGCTTCTGGCAGAACATCGACGCGCTGGTCGCGGCACGGGCGGCGGAGGAACGCAGCCAGCGGAACCTGGCGGAGTTTCTGCACAAGCTTTCGGGCCGCTTCAGCGACACCGTCAGAACGGTCGAGACCGACCTGTCCAACAAGACGCAGGCGGCGGAGCGCGAAGCCGGACGGCTGTCCGGGCTCGCGGTGGACGCCAGCAAGCTGGCGCGTGACGGCCTCGACGCCGCGTCCTCGGCGAATGCCGCCGCCGACGGGGTGGCGGCGGCGGCCATCGAACTCTCCGCCTCGATCAGCGAGATCAGCCGTCAGCTGCAATCGGGGCTGGAGGTGACGGATCGCTCGGACGGCGAGGCGGAACAGGCGCGGCTGATCGGCGAGCGTCTCGACGCCGCGGCCCAGCGGATCGTCGGCATCGTCGATCTCATCCGCTCCATCGCCAACCAGACCAATCTTCTGGCGCTGAACGCCACCATCGAGGCGGCGCGGGCCGGCGAGGCGGGCCGTGGCTTCGCCGTGGTGGCGACGGAGGTCAAGGCGCTGGCCGGCCAGACCGCCAAGGCGACGGAGGAGATCGGCGGCGAGGTCGCGCGCATCCAGACGGTGGCGCGCGAGGCGGCGGACTCGACCGGCAATCTGGCGGCGGCGATCGGAACGGTCGGACAGGTGATGGCCGCCATCGCCGCCGCCATCGAACAGCAGCGGGCGGCGACCGAGGAGATTTCACGCGGCATCCAGCATGTCGCCGGCCAGACCGCCAGCGCCGCCGACCGCATCGGCGCCTGCGAGGCGTTGACCGGCTCCACCCGTGACGCCGTCACCGGACTGGTGCGCGACGTGACCGACGTCAAGACCAAGGTCGATGCGCTGGGCGGCCACACCGAGGAGTTCATGCGCTCGCTGGATGGCGGCACGCACGCCGCTCAGTCCGGCGGATGAGAGGGGTCATCGCCCCGGACTCCGGCCTGGGAACCGGTCTCCGTATCGGCCTCGGCGGCAACATCGTCCGGCATCGATCCGGTCGCGAGCGCCAGACGGCGGAACGCGCTCGGCTCCATTCCGGTCCAGCCGCGGAAGGCGCGCCAGAACACGGTTTCATCGGAATATCCCAGCGCGCTCGCCACCTCGGAGACGCGCGCGCCCTTCTGGGTCAGATAGACGCGCGCCATCTCCCGGCGGTGCTGGGTCAGCAACTCGCGCAGGCTGGTGTTCTCCTCGCCAAGCCGGCGCTGGAGACTGCGCGGCGACATCCGCAGATCACGGGCAAGCGTTTCCAGCGTGATCGCCTTCTGTCCGATGTAAAGACCGATCAGCGCGCGCACCTGATCGGTGATCGAATCCTCGTCGTTGTCCTGCCCGATCAGGTCGGCGATGTGGTGTTCGAGGATGGTGATCAGCCCGCGATCCTCGGTACGATGAACCTGGGAGGCGTCCTCGCGCCGCATGACGAAGCGGTTTCCCGATTGCCGGTACAGCACCGGCGCGCGGAAGATCCGCTGAAGAAGGGCGGTGTCGCCATCTTCGGCATGTTCGAAATGCACCTCGACCGGCCGCCAGTCCGACGCGAAGCAGGAGCGGACGAGCTGGCAATTGGCCACCAGCGTGTATTCGGCGTCCTGGCGGCGCGGCCAAAGTTCGGCATCGGCGATGCGGTAGCTCCAGACCAGATCCTCCCCCACCTCGAACAGGGTCGACTGGGTTCCGCCCTGCAGGGCCTTCACATAGCTCGACAGCCGTTCGAATCCGACCCTCACAGTGGGAGATAACGAGAACAGCACCCCCATTGGACCGATATCCGCCGGCCTGATCTTCTGCCCCAGCAGGATGCCCAGGTTCGGCTCGTTCAATTCGGCGGCCGCCCGCTCGAACAACCTGACATATTGCGCCAGCGGCAGCATTGAATAGGGATTGGTCACGGTGCCTTGATTCAGGCCATGCCTGCTTAAAAAACCAGCTAGATCCACCTTGTAACGGGACAGGTGGCTGAAGAGCGGCGCAAGTGCAGACGCCCGGATCAGGGCGGCTCTCCGCTTTGGTGGTAGAGTATTGGAGGAGGCCATGGGTCGGTCCACCAAGGAAAGTGTTTGGCGCATTTTATCGGAATTATGGCGCCAAATACAATGGGTGTGCGGCAAAATACCGTCATAGTTCAGACATACAAAAAAACCTACGCAGGGAGTCAATCTCATGTCCCTCGACGCAACGGCGCACGCGCCGAATGGAGAGCGCCTGTCGCGCAATTCCATCGGCCTCGCCCATATCGTTTTCTTCGTCGTCGCCGCGGCGGCCCCGCTGACCGCGGTGGTCGGCGCCTCCCCCGCCGCCTTCGCCTTCGGCAACGGCGCCGGCGTGCCGGGCGCCTTCGTGCTGGCCGGGCTGCTCTACATCATCTTCTCCGCCGGCTTCACCGCAATGAGCCATCATGTCGGCGGAACCGGGGCCTTCTATGTCTACATCGCCCAGGGGCTCGGCCGGCATCTCGCCGTCGGCGGCGCGCTGATCTCGCTGCTGACCTACAGTTCGGTGCAGATCGCCGTCTATGCCCTGGCCGGCGTGTTCATTGCCGGAACGATGGAGGGTTTCGGCGTCAGCCTGCCCTGGTTCGTCTGGTCCTTCGTGATGCTGTTCCTGGTGCATCTGTGCGGCCAGCGCAACATCTCCTTCTCCGGCAAGATTCTCGGCGTCGCGATGATCCTGGAATTCGTCATCCTGGCGATGCTGGATGTCGGCATCGTGATCCAGGGCGGCGGGCCGGACGGGCTGAGCCTGCACAATTTCGCCCCCTCGGTGGTGTTCGGTCCGGGTCTGGGCATCGCGCTGGTCTTCGTCGTCGGTTCCTTCATCGGCTTCGAATCGACGGCGATCTTCGGGGAGGAGGCCCGCAATCCGGCCGTCACCATCCCGCGCGCCACCTATCTCGCGGTGCTGCTGATCACCGTGTTCTACGCCTTCTCCACCTGGGCCATCGCGCAATATTACGGCGCCGCGCAAATCCAGCAGGAGGCGATGAACAACAAGGAGGCCCTTTTCTTCGTCGCCGCCGAGAAGGTGCTCGGCGGTTGGTCGGTCGCCCTGATGAACGGCCTGCTGGTGCTGTCCTTCTTCGCCTGCGTGCTGTCCTTCCACAACACGCTGAACCGCTACTTCTTCGCCCTCGGCCGTGAGGGCGTGGCGTGGCACAAGCTGGCATCGATCCATCCGGTCCACGGCTCGCCGAACGTCGCCGGCAACCTCCAGACCTTGTCCGCCGGCGCCATCATGGCGGCCTTCGTCCTGGGCGGCGCCGACGGTTTCGCCGTGGTGTTCTCCTGGATGTCGGCCCTGGCGGTGCTGGGGATCCTGGCGGTGCAAATCCTGGTGTCGATGGCGATCGTCGCCTATTTCCGACGCAACCATCGGGGCGAGCACAGCCTGGTCACCACGTTCATCATGCCAATCCTCGCCCTGGTCGGCCTGATCGGCGCCTTCTTCCTGGTGACGGAGAATCTGGAACTGCTGACCGGCAGCGACAGCCACATCGTCCAGTCCTTCCCCGTCATCGTGCTGGCCTTCGGCTTGGGCGGGCTGGTGCTGGCCCGGGTGATCCGGCTGTGCAAGCCCGATCTGTACGAGAATCTCGGCCGCGTCTTCGATTGACCGGACGGCGGAGAGGCGACGGACAGGCGGTCCGCCGCCACCTCGATACCGACATCCACAAGGGGGGCGGAAACCGCCCCACCTGCCGAAAAGCCGTCCCGCCCCGGGGCGGCTTTTCGCTGTTTTCATATTCAATATCAACAGCTTGCCCGATCACGCCGATGGTGTGGCCGGCACGCTGATTTGTGCCGAATCCGGATAACCGCGCCGTGGGGCGGATGGTTACGCTTTCCCTACAAAGCAATCCAAAAAATACAGGGAAGCATCATGATCATCTCCCAGTCGATGGACCGGGTTTGGAGACCCATTGCCGCCGCCGCGACCATCCTGGCCGGCCTGGCCGCCTCTCCGGCGCTCGCCACCGAGAATGGCGGGCCGACCACCCCGTTCGGCGTGTTCGAATTCGGGGCCGGCATCCTGCCGCCACCGACGCCCTACGGCACGGTTGGCCTGCGCACCAACTTCTATTCCGCCAGCTCCGTCAAGGATGGCGCCGGCAACACCAGGACGTCGGATTTCGGCATGCATGTGCTGTCGATCGCCGGCGCCTACGTCAAGATGACCGACCTGGAACTGCTGGGCGCCAATGTCGGCTTCGGCGGCGTCCTGCCCTTCCTCGACATGGGCGGCCACCTGACCGTGCCGACGCCGGGCGGGCCGCTGACGCTGAAGAGCCAGACCTTCAAGCTGGGCGATATCCAGGTCTACCCGCTGATGCTGCAATGGAAGGCGAAATCGCTGTTCGTCAACGCCTACGCCCAGGTCCAGGCGCCGACCGGTTCCTATGACGTGAAACGGCTGTTCAATCCGGGATCGAACCATTGGTCCTTCGCCCCGGTGGTCGCCGCCACCTACATCACCGACAGCGGGTTCGAGGTCTCGTCCAATTTCGAACTCGACATCAACACCACCAACCACAAGACCGACTATCGCAGCGGCATGGAGTTCAAGCATGAATTCGCCGCCGGCCAGCATTTCGGCCCGGTGGTGGCCGGTCTCGGCGGCTATTGGTACCAACAGGTCAGCGACGATCACGGGCCGGGGTCGGGCGACGGCCGGCGGGCCCGCGTCTTCGGACTGGGACCGGCGGTCAATTATTTCGAACCCGGCATGCCGCTGATCGCCCTCCACGCCTACAAGGAATTCGGGGCGCGGAACCGGGCGCAGGGCTATGCCACCGCGCTGCGCATCGGCTACTCGTTCTGAGGGGCGCTGAAACAATGACCGAATCGTCCCACTCCACTCCCCTGCCCCAGCAACCCCGCCGCGCCACGGCGCGGCAAGGGGCGGTGATCCTGCTGGGCAGCAGCCTGACCATCGTCGGCGCGGTGATGGTCGCCCCGGTTCTGCCCAAGATCGGTGCCGAATTCGGACCGGTCACGCCGCAGGCCGACGCGCTGGTGCCGCTGGTGGTCGCCGGGCCGGCGCTGGCCATCGCCCTGTTCGCGCCGGTCGCCGGCTGGCTGGCCGACCATGTCGGGCGCAAATCGATGCTGATGCTGGGCACGCTGCTCTACGCCCTGTTCGGCGCGCTGCCCAGCCAGTTGGACGACCTGTCGCTGATCCTGCTGTCCCGTCTGGTCTTCGGCTGCGCCGAGGCGATGGTGATGACCTGCTGCACCACGCTGGTCGGCGATTACTGGAGCGGGACGGAACGGTCCCGCTACATCGGCCGGCAGGTGGTGACCATCGGCGTGGTCGGATCGCTGTTCTTCGTCATCGGCGGTGCGGCCGGTGAAAGCTCGTGGCGGGCTCCCTTCCTGCTCTATCTGCTGCCGCTTCTGCTGCTGCCGGCGATGGCGCTGGTGCTGTGGGAGCCGGTGCGCGCGTCACGCTCGCACCGTCCGAAAATGGCGTTCGACCGCGAAAGCCGGCGGATGATGGTCGTGGCCTGCACGCTGGTGTTCGTCGGCATGCTCGGCGCCAATGTCGTGCCGGTGCAGACCCCCGGCATCGTCGTCGCCCTCGGCATCACCTCCTCGACGCTGATCGGTCTGGCCGCTGGGCTTGGGCTCCTCGCCTCGCTGCTGGGGTCCATCCTGTGGCCGCCGCTGCGCCGGCTGATCGGAACCCGGATGGTCAACGCCCTGCTGCTGGCGCTGATGGCGGTCGGGCTGTGGATTCTGGTCCATGGCCAAAGCTATGAGCTGGTTCTGGTCGCCGTGGTCATCGGCGGCACCGGCGTCGGCCTGCTGGTGCCCAACGCGCTCGCCCCGCTGCTGGAACATCTGCCGGAGGTCGCCCGTGCCCGCGGAGTCGGCGGATTCACCTCCTGCCTCTATCTCGGCCAGTTCGGCAGCCCGCTGGTGATCGCGGCGATCGCCGGGCCGGCTCAGGGCGTTCCGGCGGCGATCAGCATCTTCAGCCTCGCCCTTCTGGCGGTGGCCGCGGTCTGGTTCGTCGTCGGCCTTCGCCGCGGCGTGCCGGCCGGCGAGGCCGGACCGGCCTGACCCCATCAATTCGGTCTCTTCACTTTTCCCATCGTTTCCTGGAGTTCATCCCATGCGACAAACGACATCCATTGCCCCATGGCACGACTCGTGGCGCGACGGCCTCGATCTGGCGGAGCGGATCCAAGCCGGGGAGGTCACCCCGCTGGAGGCGCTGGATGATGCCATCGCGCGGCTGGAGCGGGTCAACCCGACACTGAACGCCGTCGTCGAACCGCTGTTCGAAACGGCGCGCGAAACCGCCAGCCGGCGGACGTCCGGCGACGGCCCCTTCGCCGGGGTGCCGACCTTCATCAAGGATCTGTTCATGCCGGTGGCCGGGGCGCGCATGACCAACGGCTCGCGCCTGTTCGAGCCCGTGCGGGCGCCGGTCGACGCGGATTTCGTCCAAAGATTGCGCCAAGCCGGCATCGTCATCGCCGGCACCACCACCTCGCCGGAGTTCGGCACCTCCTTCGCCACCGAATCCCAGCTGTTCGGGGCCACGCGGAACCCCTGGTCGCCCGACCACACACCCGGCGGGTCGAGCGGCGGCGCCTCGGCCCTGGTGGCGGCGCGGGTGGTGCCCTTCGCCTATGGCAATGACGGCGGCGGGTCGCTGCGGGTCCCCGCCTCCTGCTGCGGTGTCTTCGGTCTGAAGCCGACGCGCGGGCGGGTTCCGCTCGGGCCGATGATCGGCGAGGGCTGGGCCGGCATGGGCGTCACCCACGCCATCACCCTGTCGGTACGCGACAGCGCGGCGTTGCTGGACGCCACCGCCGGCTACAGCGCCGGCGATCCCTATGCCGCGCCGACGCCGGACGGCCGCTTCCTCGACGCGGTGACGCGGCCGCCGAAGCCGCTGCGCATCGGTCTGGTGCGGTCGCTCGCCCCCTGGCCGACCCATCCCGACTGCCTCGCCGCCGTCGACCACAGCGTCCGCCTGTGCGAAAGCCTGGGGCACCGGGTGGAGGAGACCGAACTGCCGGTCAGCGCCGCCGACTTCTACGACGCCATCTTCACCATCATCGGCGCCCAGACCCGCCATCTGCTGGAGGTGGTCGGCGCCATGACCGGCCGCCCGGCGGACGAGAGCGTGCTGGAACCGCGCACCCGCGTCCTGCTGCGCGCCAAAGGCGGGGTCAGCGGTGCGGCCTATGCCGCCGCGGTGGATTCGATCCATGCGCTGGGACGGCGGATGGCCGGGCTGTTCGGCAGGTTCGACGTGCTGTTGACGCCAACCCTTGCCAAGCCGCCGGTCACCATCGGCGCGCTCGACATGGAGGACACGCAGACGCTGCCCGAGCTGATCGACCTGTTCCACAGCTTCTCGCCGATCACCCCGCTGTTCAACGCGACCGGACAGCCGGCGATGTCGGTCCCGCTGCACTGGAACGACGCCGGCCTGCCGATCGGCACGCAGTTCGCCGCCCCCTTCGGCGAGGAATCCCTGCTGTTCGCGTTGGCCGGACAATTGGAGGATGCCCAGCCCTGGCGCGACCGGGTGCCGCCGATCAACGCGCTCCAAGGTTTGTGAAAGCGGCTTCGCCGCCCGGGCTCAGGCGCGCGGGCGGCGAAGCGTTTCCGACGGCAGTTCCCCGAACAGGGCGCGATACTCGCTGGAAAACCGGCTCCAGTGCCAGAAGCCCCAGCGCGCGGCGATGTCGCCGATCGACACCGGCCCGGCGGCGGCCGTTTCCCGCGCGGCGCGCAAATCCCGCCGCACCCCGTTCAGGCGCGTGATGCGCAGGAACTGGGTCGGGCTGAAGCCGAAGCTGTCCTGGAAACAGTTCTGAAGCTTGCGACGGCTGACGCCGACATGCCGGCAGATGTCGTCGACCGTCGGCTGCCCTTCGGCATGGTCGAGCACGAAACTGCGGGCCTTGTCCGCCACCTTCTTCTGTGGCGGGGTGGCGTGGAGCGGTTCCCCCTCGTCCGCCACCAGGGCGTCGAGCAGCAGGTCGGCGATCTCGCTTTCCAGCGCGCTCCGGCTGCCGTCCTGATCCATGGCGCGGGAGAGGAACGGCAAATTTTCGAAGATGTTGGCGATGGCGTCCTTCAGTCTCATCATCTCCGGGGTGCAGTCGTACAGCCTCGGCCGCAGGGTGCGCAGCCGGCGGAACGCCAAGTCGCGCCCCTGGGTTTCAGCCATTTCCAGCAGCCATTGCCGATCCGCCGCGATACAGGCGAGATCGAGGGAGCGTGGGGTGCACAGCTCCGGCAACTCGCGGCCATCGGACACCAGGCAGGCGGGAAAGGTCAGCGGCCGTCCGGCGAAGCGGCCATCGCCCTCGGCATTCATCGGCAGATTGAACAGCACGGCGCCATCCCAGACCCGCCCCCGCTTGGCGAGCGCCGCATTGGCGACATCGCGCAGGATTTGCAGGCGATCGAGCTGGACATCGACCAGCCTGCCGTCGAAACGGCCGGCGGACAGCTGCGCGAACTCCATCGTCCACCCGCGCGCCTTGCCCGCATGTTCGCCGGCGTCGGACGAGCGGACCGTCGTCACCCGGGATCGGGCATGATCCTGCTGCCGGGCTTGCGACGGAAAAGGCTCCGTTGCCGAAGGATTGGGCGGGATGTTCAGCAAAGAAGCCCCTCCAGCAGACAAATGGATCTCAATCGGTCCGCAGGCCCGCTTCACAGGCCGGCAAAGCGGGGATTTGCAGGGACACACCAACCGGCATGCCGGAAAGGCCGACATCCCACTGCATGCATCATGCCATCAGTGTGTCGCATGACATCCGATGCGCGCAACCGATTGTTCATATAGCTGAAGATTGTCTCTGTCTTGATATTACGCATCAGATAATTGATAGATCGCGTCACCATGAGACTGGCGGTCGATCGAGTGGCCGAAGGCGATGTCGCTCGGCGCTTTGGTCAATCCCGACAAAGGAACGCGGACGGCGCTTCACCCCGAAGGCTCACTCACCACACCGTATGGCATCGAGCAGCATGATTTTCTCGATGTAGGTGCTGCGCACATACTCCGCCATCATGCGCTCTTGAATCAGGAACAGGTTTCGTCCCATCAGGCCCTGCCGTTCCCGGTTGGACATGGGCTCCAGGGTCAACGAGCGGTCGAGATGGTCCGGCAGATAGAAGGTTCGCAACATCGCATCGTTGTCCGCGTTGGCGAACGCAATCCCCTTCGCATAGTCGCGTACGATCTCTTCGGCGAGGTCATCGGCATCCAGCTTGCGGGAACAGCAGCGCCCGGAAAAGCTGAAGGACGCCGCGTTGTGAAAGTTCGACCCGTCGAGATAGCCGGGCCCGCCGAAATGGTCGTAGACGAAGACCGGCGTTCGGGCGGCAAGCGCGTACTGGACCGATTTGCCGATCGATATCACCAGATCGCTGCCATGCACCATCTCCGGCGTCACCAGCCGCTGTTCCGATCCGGACTTGCCGATATGGCGCACCTGAAAACGCGAAGACAATATTCCAGCCGCGGCCATCAGTGAGGGGTCCGCGTGGTTGGTGATGATCGTGATCGTCCTCAGCGTGCCGGAGGCGGAGGGGCGATCGCGGAAGAACGCCGCCGGAGCCGCGTTATGGAAGGTCGACACCGGAATCTGACCCCCGGTCAGCCGAAGATGCTCCGCCGTCAGAACAGAGTTGGCGAGGATGCGGTCGGCAAGAAGACGATCGTGCAGCCACCCGCCGCTTTCAAGAAACGAACGACGCGAGAGACGGCCGAACACAAAGGATGTCTTTTCCTTGGACTCACCATGTAATCGATAATTGAAGAGACCAGCAACCTGATGCTGCATGTAGGCGAGATCATAATCGAACGGAAAGATTCGCGCCGGCTCGTTTTCCACCGTGACACCCAGCCGACGTTCGAGCTCCCCCTGCATTGGCTGCCCGACCCAATTGGCAAATAACCGCACGCGATGGCCGAGAGACTGAAAATATTCAGCAAATTCAAGAATTATGACTTCGGATCCGGTAAAGTCATGCAGATGATTGGTAGCAAGAAGGATATCCATAGCCCGCCCCGAGCAAGAATCAGTCGCATAACTTATTGAATGTTTCAGACTCTTCAACAATTGCGCGGGGGTAGCAAAGGATCCGCCATAAAAAAACAAAAACCCCTGCATTATAGCAATTTATTATCGGAATTCGGACAGAACGACCCGCTGGACGACGGCAGCACCATGTCCGCCGAACCACTCACACGCTGTCGGAAAAGGTCTGACCGCCGCGTTCCATACAGGCTTCGCGCCTGTCGGCGCCGGTCCGCATCCGGGCCAC
Organism: Azospirillum sp. B510; assembly: GCF_000010725.1. Classification (NCBI taxonomy): domain Bacteria; kingdom Pseudomonadati; phylum Pseudomonadota; class Alphaproteobacteria; order Rhodospirillales; family Azospirillaceae; genus Azospirillum; species Azospirillum sp. B510. Next base: position 1,176,785 of record NC_013855.1, read on the forward strand.
ACGCCCTGCGGCATACTGTCCGCACCCCCCGCGCTCCCCCGAACCAGTTTGCGCTTCTTCTGATATATTAATATAATAACCTCATCTTCCATCCGGTGAGGCCGAGCCATGACCGCGGACCCGTTGGAGACGGCGCTGCTCCTGCGCGCGGTGTTGATCCTGGGGCTGCTGCTTCTCGGCTTTTGCTAACTTTTTTCCCACAGGACTGCCTGGACCATGGTGACCCATACCGACCTCCGGCGCGAGGATTTCTCCGCCACCATCGACGGCAAGCCGGTGGATCTGTTCACCCTGCGCAACGGGCGCGGCATGGTGGCGCGCATCACCAATTACGGCGCCAAGATCGAACAGATCCTGGTCCCCGACCGCGACGGCGCGCTGGGCGACGTAGTCCAGGGCTATGACGGGATCGCCGGCGTGATGGGCGGGCAGGCCTCCATGGGGTCCTTCATCGGGCGCTATTGCGGGCGCATCGACGGCGGGCGCTTCACGCTCGACGGGGTGGCCCATCAGGCCGCGGTGAACAGTCCGCCCAACACCCTGCATGGCGGCCAGCGCGGATCGCGCTTCCGCGTCTTCGACGCCCGCCAGATCGACGGCGCCAGCCTGGAACTGACCTATGTCTTCCAGGATGGGGAGGAGGGCGTTCCCGGCACCCTGCCGCTGCGGCTGGTCTACAGCCTCGGCGACGACGACGCCCTGACCATCGCCTGGACCGCAGTGGCGGCCGATAGGACCACCATCGCCAACTTCACCGACCACACCTTCTTCAACCTGTCGGGCGATCTCGGGTCGTCGATCCTCGACCATGTCGCGACGATCCCGGCCCGGCGCTATCTGGCGCTGTCCGACAGTGGGGTGCCGACCGGCGAGATGGTGGAGGTCGCCGGCACGCCGCACGACTTCCGCGCCCCGACGGCGCTGGGCGCCCGTATCGGCGCCGACGACCGCATGCTGAGGCAGGGCCACGGCTATGACCTGCATTACGTGACCGACGGGCCGGCGGAGGGCGCCACCGGACAGGCGCCGGTCCTGCAGGCGCGCTTCCTGCACCCGGCCAGCGGCCGGACGCTGGAGGTGCTGTCCACCGAACCCGGCCTGCAACTCTACACCGGCAATTTCCTGGAGGGCAAAGCCCCACGCGACGTCGGCAAGGGCGGCATCCTCTACACCAAACACAGCGGCTTCTGCGCCGAACCGTCGAAATTCCCGAATTCCGTCAACATTCCCTCCTTCTGGACCTCCTTCCCCTCGACCGTGCTGCGTCCCGGCCAATGGACCACCGGGTCCATCGTCTACCGCTTCGGGGTGGCCTGATAGGGCGGCGCGCCCGCCACCCTCCCCCTGCCCGTCCCGCACGCTCCCCTTCCTCTTCCCCCCGGAGTCCCTTCCGTCATGAGCATCGCCAAGCCGATCCGCCGTTACCGGCAGACGAAGATCGTCGCCACGCTGGGTCCGTCCTCCTCCTCGCCCGAGATGATCCGCCGCCTGTTCGAGACCGGCGTCGATGTCTTCCGCCTGAATTTCAGCCATGGCAGCCACCAGGACCATGGCGAGCGCGTCCGCGCCATCCGCGCGCTGGAGGAGGAGACCGGCCGCCCCGTCGCCATCATGGCCGACCTGCAGGGGCCGAAGCTGCGGCTGGGCCGCTTCGCCGAGGGGCCGGTGACGCTGACCCCGGGCCAGTCCTTCCGCCTCGACCTGCTGGCGGAGCCGGGTGACGCCCGCCGCGTCGGCATGCCCCATCCGGAGATCTTCGCCGCCCTGGTGCCCGATGCCGAACTGCTGCTGGACGACGGCAAGGTGCGGCTGCGGGTGACCGCCTGCGGCGCCGATTTCGCCGAGACGGTGGTGGTTTCGGGGACGAAACTGTCCGACCGCAAGGGCGTCAACGTCCCCGGCGTGGTGCTGCCGCTGTCGCCGCTGACCGCCAAGGACCGCACCGACCTGGATTTCGCCCTCGGCCAGGAGGTGGACTGGGTGGCGCTCAGCTTCGTCCAGCGGCCGGAGGATGTGGCGGAGGCGCGCAAGCTGATCGACGGCCGCGCCGCCCTGATGTCGAAGCTGGAGAAACCGCAGGCGATCCAGCATCTGGACCGCATCGTCGAGATGTCGGACGGCGTCATGGTCGCGCGCGGCGATCTGGGCGTCGAGATGCCGCCGGAGGATGTGCCGTCGATCCAGAAGCGGATCATCCGGTCCGCCCGTCTGGCCGGCAAGCCGGTGATCGTCGCCACCCAGATGCTGGAATCGATGATCTCCGCCCCCGCCCCGACACGGGCCGAGGCGTCGGATGTCGCCACCGCCGTGTTCGACGGCGCCGATGCCGTGATGCTGTCGGCGGAGACCGCCTCGGGCGACTATCCGGTTGAGGCGGTGTCGATCATGGACCGCATCGCGCGGCGGGTGGAGGGCGATCCGCTCTATCGCACCATGATGGACGCCCAGCATGCCGACCCGGAACAGACGGACTCGGACGCCATCACCGCCGCCGCCCGTCAGGTCGCCCACACGGTCAAGGCGGCGGCCATCGCCACCTATACCACCAGCGGCTCCACCACGCTGCGGGCGGCGCGCGAGCGGCCTGAAGTGCCGATCCTCTGCCTGACCGAACGGCCCACCATCGCCCGCCGCCTGGTGCTGGCCTATGGCGTCCATGCCGTGCTGACGGAGGATGTGCAGAACTTCTCCGACATGGTGCACAAGGCGGCGCGGCTGGCCTATGTCCATGGGCTGGCGGAGGAGGGGCAGCGGCTGGTCATCACCGCCGGCGTGCCGTTCGGCATGCCGGGATCGACCAACATCCTGCGCATCTCCTGGGTCGAACGGCCGACCCGCCCGGATCTCTCCGGCGAAGTCCAGGCCCGGCAGCCGATGGTCCTGACCGAGGCGTAAGAGCGGACGCCCGAGGCCCCGGTCTCCAGGGACCATGTTCCGCGCCGAACCATCGGGCGTGAAGTCTGACATGTCAGGCTTCACGCCCGCCTTGCTTCGTCTTGTTTCGCCTTGTGCGGCGGCCGACACCATCCGTCGGCGACGGCGTCAGGCCACCCCGATCGGCACCACCAATCAGCCCCCGATCAGTCGTCGATGGGGATTCTGGTCTCGTATTTGACCCGGCTGATCACCGTGTGGGTGATGAAGCGCCGGACCAGCGGGCTGGCGTAGAGCGCCGTCCGCGCGAATTCCTCGAATTCGGTCATGCTCCTGACGCAGAGCACCAGAACATAGTCGGTCGATCCGGTGACCAGATAGCACTGCATCACGCAGTCCTGGGCGTGGATGGTCTTCTCGAAGGCATCCATCAACACCCGGTCATCACCCTTCAGCTCGACGCTGACGATCAGCTGGATATGGCCGCCGAGCTTGCCGGGATCGACGATCGCGACATCCCTGGTGATCACCCCGGCCTCGCGCAACCGCCGGACCCGGCGCAGGCAGGTGGGCGGCGACACCGCGACCGCGTCGGCAAGCTCCAGGTTGGTGATCTGGCTGTTCCCCTGAAGCAGCTTGATGATCTTGCGGTCGATACGGTCGAGTTCGATGTCCGGCATGAGGCGATTGCCCGTGCGAAGCGATTTCACACTTATGGGGGGCGCGCCTCCCATCGTCAATTTTCCATCATGGCAAATCCGGTGGCGGAATTAGAAATTTAAGACCACCCGAATGACGCTACAGTCCGCTCACCACGACGCAGTGAACCGCTCCACCCCGCCCATGGTTTCAAAACAGGACCCGACCATCCCCATCGGGCCGGTGGATGCGCGCCCCTGACCAGGACAGACGCAGGAGCGTTTTCGATGCCCACCACTTCCATCGTGACCGCCGGTCCGTCGCGCGCCGGGACGAACCCGGCGCTGGCGTCCCTGCTGGCGGGCGCGCTCGCCATCGCGCTCGCCCCCATCCTGGTGCGGGTCAGCGAACTGGAGCCGGTCGCCACCGCCTTCCACCGTCTGGTCATCGCGCTGCCCTTCTTCTGGCTCGGCATGCTCGCCGAACGCGAGGCGCCCAGAGCCGCAGGCAAACCAGCCGCAGGCACACCAGCCGCAGGCAGGCCCGTCACCCCCGCAGACATGGCGCTGATGGGGCTGGCCGGGATGATGCTGGCGGGAGATTTGGCACTCTGGCATCTCAGCATCACCATGACCTCGGTGGCCAAGGCGACGCTGTTCAACAACTGCGCGCCGGTCTTCGTCGCCCTGTTCGGCTGGCTGCTGTTCGGCGAGCGGATCGGCCTCGGCCTGATCGTCGCCCTCGCGGTGTCGCTGTCCGGCATGGCGCTGCTGATCGGGGGCGGGCTGGTCGAGGGCGGGCTGGTCGCGCCGGTGGGAAGTGCGGCGGAGGGGCAATGGCGCGGCGACGCCGTCGCGGTCGGCACCGCCGCCTTCTACGCCGTCTACCTGATGGCGGTGAAGCGCCTGCGGGCCGGCCATTCGACCAGCGTCATCATGGCGGGATCGAGCGCCGCCGCCGCCCTGGTGCTGGCGGCCGCCGCCTGGATCGAAGGCGGCCCGCTGCTGCCCGCCACCGCCTGGGGCTGGGCCGTGGTCCTGGCGCTTGGCGTCGCCTGCCATGTCATCGGCCAGGGCCTGATCACCCATGCGCTGGCCCATCTGCCGGTCACCTTCTCCTCCATCGGCCTGCTGATCCAACCGGTCGCGGCGGCAGGGTTGGCCTGGATGCTGTTCGGCGAGGCCCTGGGTCCGCTCCAGTGGCTCGGCGGCGGGCTGGCGCTGGCCGGCATCACGCTGGCCCGCCGCGGTTCCGGCCGCTGACATAAGCATGCCACCGGCCCCGGATCACCGGGCCAGATAGGCCAGCCAGCCGCCATATTCGGAAATCTCCGGGGCATCGGCGATGTCGGCCGCCTCGCACAGGAAGCCGCTGACCTTGCGGCCGTCGGCCAGTTCGACCGAGCCGATGCACAGCGGCCGCGGCAGCCCGGCGACAAAGCGGCCGAAAGCTTCCGGCGTCAACTCCCACAGCTCGCCGGCAATGGCCCGGCCGCCGGCCGCCACCCGCAGCATGCCGGGCCGCGCCGGCTCCCCCGGCAGGGCGTGGAGGCGGTAGTGCGGCGCCGTCGTCACCGTCCCGGCCAGCCGTCCGCCGAGGTCTGTCAGTTGCCGGTTCAGCGGCTGGCCGCTCAGATGCGCTCCCACCACCAGCAACGGAAGCAGCCCCGCCCCACCATGGGACGGCGGCCGGGCCGGCGGCAGCGGCAGCCCGGTCGCCCCCATCGCCACCCCCGCCGCCCGGTGCGCGGCGGCCGCCACCGTGGCGACGGCGGCTTCGCGGAAGGCGGGGGCGAGCAGCGTCAGCCCGGCCGGCCGGCCATCCGCCTGGAAGCCGCTGGGAATGGCGATGCCGCACAGGTCCAGCAGATTGGTGAAGTTGGTGTAGGTGCCGAGGTTGGTGTTGAGCGCGACGGGATCGGCCATCACCTCCGCCACCGTGTAGATCGTTCCGGTGGTCGGCACCGCCAGCAGGTCGATGGCGTCCCACACCGCCGCGGTGTCGCGGCGCAGAGCCTCCAGCCGGTACATGGCCCGGAAGCAGTCCACCGCGTCGTGCTTGTGGCCGCCTTCGATGATGCCGCGGGTCACCGCGAGCCCGGCATCGGTGTAATCCGCCAGAAACTCGCCCACCGCCGCCGTACGCTCCGCCACCCAGGGGCCGCTGTAGAGCAGGGCCGCCGTCTCGGCGAAGGGGGCGAAGTCGACCGGCACAGCCACGCCGCCCAGCCCCGTCAACCGGTCAAGCGCCTCGCGGTAAAGCCGCTCGGCCTCCACGTTGCCGAAGAAGCGGAGCTGGTCGGCCTGCGGAACGCCGAAGCGGAAGGGCGCGCGCAGGGCGGCCGGGACCGGTGGCGCCGCCCGGCTGTAGGCGTCGAGCGGATCGGGTGCCGCCATCACCGCCAGCACGTCCATCGCGTCCTCCACCGTCAGGGCGAAGACCGATACGCAATCCAGCGAACGGCAGGCCGGGACCACCCCGGCGGTGCTGACCAGCCCCTTGGTCGGCTTCAGCCCGACGATGTTGGTGAAGGCGGCCGGGACCCGGCCCGACCCTGCGGTGTCGGTGCCCAGCGCGAAGCCGACCAGCCCCGACGCCACCGCCACCGCCGATCCGGAGCTGGAGCCGCCGGGAACGCACAGCGGGTCGATCGGGTTGCGCGCGACGCCGTAGGGCGAGCGGACGCCGACCAGCCCGGTGGCGAACTGGTCGAGGTTGGCCTTGCCGACCAGAATCGCCCCGGCGTCGAGCAGGCGTTGCACGGCCGTCGCCGTGTCGGTCGCGGTGTAGGTGTATTCCGGACAGGCGGCGGTGGTCGGCAGGCCGGCGACATCGATGTTGTCCTTCACCGCGAAGGGAACGCCATAGAGCGGCAGCGCCGCCCGCTCCGCCGGTGTCAGCGCCTCCAGCGCCGCCGCCCGCGCCAGCAGGTCGGCGTCCGGCACCCGGTAAATCCACACATGATCCTCGCCCGCCGCCGCGATGCGGTCCAGCACGGCGCGGACGACGACGCCCGGTGTCAGCGTCCCGTCACGGTATGCCGCGCCCAGCGAGGCGAGATCGAGACGGAGGGGGCCGCGACCGTCGGCGGCGCTGGGGGCGAGCGTGGACATGGGAAAGCTCCTGGATCGGTGGGCGGACAGGTGACGGTTCAGAGGCCGACAGGCTCGGCCAGCGGTGCCTGGGCAAGGCCGAGCCGTTCCAGTTCGGCGGCGACCCTCAGGCAGGTCTCTTCGCGCCAGGGGGCGGCGATGACCTGGATGCCGATGGGCGGCGCGCCAGGCGGCGCCATCGGCACGGCGCAGACCGGCAGGCCGATGCAGGAGATCGGCTGGGTGAACAGGCCGAGATGCGGGCGCACCGGCATCTCGCGGCCGTCCAGCACCATCGTCTTCCGCCCGACCAGCGGCGCCGTGCAGGGGGTGGCCGGGGCCAGCAGCACGTCGACCTCGCGGAACAGCGCCATCACCCGGTCATGATACCAGCGCCGCACCCGCTGCGCCTGGACGTACCAGGCCGCCGGCAGCAAGGCGCCGGCGAGGAAGCGGTCGCGGGTGTCGGGATCGAAGTCGCCGGCCCGCGTCCGCAGCCGCTCCAGATGGAAGGCGGAGCTTTCGGCGTTGGTGATGATGTAGGCCGCCGCCCGGCCAAGCTCCGCCCCCGGCAACTCGACCACCCGGTCGGTGCCGAGCGCTTGGGCGGCGCGCGCCACGGCGTCATGCGCCTCCGGCTGGCCGCCGCGCGCGAAATAACCGCCGGCGACGGCGATGCGCAGCCCATCCAGGCCGGACGCGTCGAGCGCGGGCAGCGCCGGCTCCACCGGCCGGCCGGCGCAGGCGTGGTCGCCCTCGGCCGGCCCTTGCAGCACATCATAGGCCAGCGCCAGATCGCGCACCGAGCGGGCGAAGGGACCGAGATGGTCCAGGCTGTCGCAGAAGGGGAAGCTGCCATGCCGGGTCAGCCGCCCGTAGGTCGGCTTCAACCCGAAGATGCCGCAGAACGAGGACGGCACCCGGATCGACCCGTTGGTGTCGGACCCCAGCGACAGCGGCGCCAGCCCGGCCGCCGTCGCCGCGCCGCAACCCGACGACGAGCCGCCGGCCATCCGCGACGGGTCATGCGGGTTACGGCAGGCGCCGTCATGGGCGTTCTCGCCGGTGAAGTCATAGGCGTATTCGCCCATGTTGAGGCCACCGACCAGCACCGCGCCGGCCGCCGTCAGCCGTCGCAGCAGCACGGCGTCGGCCGTGGCCGGCGGACGGTCCCGATTGATGCGCGAGCCGGCGCGGGTCGGCAGCCCGCCGATGTCGAACAGGTTCTTGACCGCCACCGGCACCCCGGCGAGCGGGCCGGGATCGGCCCCGGCGGCGATGCGCGCGTCAAGCTCCGCCGCCTCCCGCCGGGCGCGGTCGGCGGTGACGTCGGTGAAGGCGTTCAGCACCGGGTTCAGCCGCGCGATGCGGTCCAGCGCCGCCTCGGTGACGGCGGTGGCGGACAGGCCGCCGCCACGCACCGCCGCGGCGATCTCCCAGGCGGGCCGCGCCAGGATGCCGGCGCTCATGCGTCACCCGACGCCGCGGGGCCGGGCCGGAACACCGGGGCGGGGTCGAGCGCGTCGTCGGCCAGCGGGGCGGCCATCAGCGCCGCGGCCATGCCGCGGGCCAGCGTCAGGAAAGCCGCCACCCCCGGCTTGTGGGCGTCGGCGATAACCAGCCCGCAGGCGGGAGCCATCGTCTCCATATGGCGAAGCGGGTCGAACTCGGGATCGGTCATGCGGCAGGGACTCCCGTCGAAAGAGCGCTGGGACAAATGCGATGAGTGGGGTGGCCGAAGCTGGCTTGCATGCAGTCTTGCATGCAATATGGCGGGACGCCACCTGTTTGCTGATGGAAAGGACGAATGATCATGGATCCGCAGGACAGCGCGATGGACGATATGGAGGTCAACCGGCCCGAGGTGGTCGCCGCGGTGACGGCGGCGTTCGAGCGTTACGAGGCGGCGCTGATGACCAACGACGTCGCCACCCTGAACGCGCTGTTCTGGCGGGATCCGCGCACGGTACGCTTCGGCGCCGACGGTCCGGCCTACGGCTTCGACGCCATCGCCGCCTTCCGCAGCGGGCGCGACGTATCGGGCCTCGCCCGCGTGCTGGAGAGCGTGGTGATCACCAGCTTCGGCGACCGCTTCGCCACCGCGCTGTGCGCCTATCGCCGCACCGCCACCGGCCGCGTCGGCTGGCAGAGCCAGAGCTGGGTGCGGATGGCCGAGGGCTGGCGGATCGTCGCCGCCCATGTCAGCCTGGAACCGGCGCCTTGACGGCCCGGCCTCCGGCACCGCGCCGCCCCCTGCGCCGTCCCCTGCGCCGCACGGACTGGCTGCGGCGATACGCAAGGCTGGAACCATCGCGCGCATCCCATGTATACCACGGCGGCGCACCCGGACGACGGCGTCCGGGCGCCGGATCCGCGGGACGAGGATACACCCAGTCATGAGCTTGCAGGCTGAACCCGGTTTACGCCTGGAACAGGACGATGCCGCCGAGCCGCTGGACCGCCAGTCGCGCGGCACGCTGGCGGAAACCCTGCGGCGGCACTTGGCCGACGACATCCTGGATGGCCGCCTGCTGCCCGGCATCCGCCTGGACGAGCATGAACTGGCCGCCCGCTTCGGCGTCTCCCGCACCCCGGTGCGCGAGGCGTTCAAGCTGCTGGCCGCGACCGGGCTGGTCCAGGTGCGCCCCAACAAGGGCGTCGTCGTCACCTCCATCACCCCGGAACGGCTGGCCGAGATGTTCGAGGTGATGGGCGAGATCGAGGCGGCCTGCGCCCGGTTCGCGGCACTGCGGATGACGGAGGAGGAGCGCGGGCGGTTGGCCGCCCTGCATGCCGAGGCCGGGGCACTGGCCCGCGCCGGCGACCGCGAGGGCTATGACGGCATGAACACCCGGTTCCATTCCGCCATCTATGCCGGGGCGCACAATGATTACATGCAGGAGACCGCCCAGGCGATCCGCCAGCGCCTGCGCCCGTTCCGCCGTGCCCAATTCCGCGTCACCGGCCGGCTGTCGCTGTCCTGGCTGGAGCATGATGCGGTGGTGCGCGCCATCCTGCATCGCGACGGCGAGGCGGCCTATCACGCCTTGCGCCTGCACGTCACCACGGTCGGCGACGCCTCGGCCGGATATGTCGGACGATCGGCCGGCTGACCGGGCGGTGTATACGCCATCTTGCATGCACGAATGCATGCAAACCAGACAGAGTGATAACCCAGAAAATATCAATATAAATCAACATTATATGGATTCGTCACTGCCTGCAACACTGCCCGATGATAATGGGAATGGGACGGTACTGATCGTTTTGCAGGCAGATTCCGATGTAAAGACGTTAAAAACAGGCAGGCGAACGCGTCCATAGGCTGACCAAACAGCGTTCTTGAATGCAATCTGGCCGGATTCCAGCCACCGTCACCGCCCCGCCCTCCCCTGGCACAGGTTTTGCGGATGCTCCCGGCAAACCTGCACCACACGACAAGGGGTATGCACCATGGGCAACGCATTGCGCTTTTCCCGCCGCTCCGTCCTGAAGACGATGACGGCGGCCGGTGGGCTGGGGGCGCTCGGCGCCGGTCTGCCCTGGACGCCGGCGATGGCGAAGACCCTGGTGATCGGGTTCCTCTATGTCGGCCCGCGCGACGATTACGGCTACAATCAGGCCCATGCCGAAGGGGCCGCCGCCGTCAAGGCGATGCCCGGCGTCAAGGTGCTGGAGGAGGAGAAGGTCGCCGAAACCATCGACGTCGAGAACAGCATGGAGAGCATGATCAACCTCGACGGCGCCTCGCTGCTGTTCCCGACCTCCTTCGGCTATTTCGACCCCTATGTTCTGAAGGAGGCGAAGAAGCATCCCGACCTGACCTTCCTGCATTGCGGCGGGCTGTGGACGCCGGGCAAGCACCCGACCAACGTCGGCAGCTATTTCGGCTACATCGACGAGGCCGAATATCTGTCGGGCATCGTCGCCGCCTATGCCAGCAAGTCGAAGAAGCTGGGCTTCGTCGCCGCCAAGCCGATCCCGCAGGTGCTGCGCAACATCAACTCCTTCACGCTGGGCGCCCGCTCCGTCGACCCTGCCATCACCACGGCGGTGGTGTTCACCGGCGACTGGTCGATGCCGGTCAAGGAGGCGGAGGCGGCCAACAGCCTGATCGACCAGGGCGCCGACGTTCTGACCTGCCATGTCGACAGCCCCAAGGTGATCGTCGAGACCGCCGAGAAGCGCGGCGTCTTCTGCACCGGCTACCATGCCAGCCAGGCGACGCTGGCGCCCAAGGGCTATCTGACCGGCGCCGAATGGAACTGGGCCAAGGTCTATACCGACTTCGTGAAGATGGCGCAGGGCGGGATCGCGCCGCCCAACCTCGTGCGCGGCGGGCTGAAGGAGGGCATCATCAAGACCTCCCCCTATGGTGCGGCGGTGTCCGACGCCGCGCGCAAGCACGCCGACGAGGTGAAGGCCAAATTCATGGATGGCAGCTTCGTCATCTACAAGGGACCGATCAAGGACAACAAGGGCAACAGCGTGATCGCCGAGGGAAAGAGCCACGGCCAGACCGACATCGCGCTGGAATCGATGAACTGGCTGGTCGAGGGCGTGACCGGCTCGATCTCCTGACCGCCCTCTCCTGACCGCAGCAGAATAGCCGGGAGTGCCGCCGATGCGACCGTTCCTGCACGGTGCCGTGACCAGACTGTCCGCAACCCTGTCAGCCCTGGCGGTGCCGGTCGCGGCGGTGGCGGTGTCGCTCGCCCTGTTCGGCGCCTTCGTGGCGCTGGCCGGGGTCGATCCGGTGGAGATGTACCAGCTGATGTACCGGGGCGCCTTCGGCACCTGGTTCTCCTGGCAGAACACGCTGACCCGCGCGGCACCGTTGATCCTGGCCGCGCTCTGCACGGCGCTGCCGGCCCAGCTCGGGCTGGTGATCATCGGCGGCGAGGGCGCGCTGGTGCTGGGGGCGCTGGCGGCGGCGGCGACGGGCATGGCGCTGAACGGCGCGCCGGCGGCGCTGGTGCTGCCGGCGATGGCGCTGGCCGGCATGGCCGGCGGCGCGCTGCTGATCGGCGGGGCCGGGGCGCTGCGCCAGTGGCGCGGCGTCAACGAGACGATCTCCAGCCTGCTGCTGACCTACATCGCCATCGCCGTGCTGAACCACATGGTGGAAGGGCCGCTGAAGGACCCGTCCAGCCTCAACAAGCCCTCCACCCCGCCGCTGGCCGACGCCTACATGATCGGCACATTGCCGGGCAGCAGCGTCCATTGGGGGCTGGTGGTCGGCATCGTCTGCGCGGTGGCGGCCTGGGTGCTGATGCGGCGGACCACCTTCGGCTTCGCCGCCCGCATGGTCGGCGGCAACCCGCGCGCGGCGCGGATGGCCGGGCTGCCGGTCGGCCGGCTGCTGGTCGTCACCACCGCGCTGGCCGGGGCGGCGGCCGGGCTGGCCGGCATGGTGGAGGTCGCGGCGGTGCATGGCCGGGCCAGCGCCTCGCTGGTCGCCGGCTACGGCTCCACCGGCATCCTGGTCGCCTTCCTCGCCCGGCAGAACCCGCTGGCCGTCATTCCGGTCGCCGTGCTGTTCGGCGGCATCGGCGCCAGCGGCGGCCTGCTGCAACGCCGGCTGGATCTGCCCGACGCCTCGGTCCTGGTGCTTCAGGGCATCATCTTCGTCGTACTGCTGGCGAGCGAGGCGATGCGGGGCCGCCTGCGCCTGTTCGCCCTTCCCACCGGCACCGCCAACCCCACCCCCAAGGAGGCCTGAGCATGGACCAAGTGTCGCTGGGATGGTGGGGGGTGCCGCTGGCGGTGCTGGCCGGGGCCATCCGCGTTTCCACCCCCTTCCTGTTCGTCAGCCTCGGCGAATGCCTGACGGAGAAGAGCGGCCGCATCAATCTCGGCCTGGAGGGCACGCTGGTGATGGGCGCCATGAGCGGCTACGCCACCGCCTACCTGACCGGCAACCCGTGGGCCGGGGTGCTGGTCGCCGGGCTGGCCGGCTCCCTGCTCGGCACGCTGCACGCGGCGATCTGCGCGCTGGAGCGGGTGAACGACATCGCGGTCGGCATCGCCCTGATGCTGCTGGGAACCGGGCTCGCCTTCTTCCTCGGCAAGCCCTTCATCCAGCCACAGGCGCCGCAACTGCCGTCCATCCCGTTCGGCTGGTGGAGCAGCTCGGCGCAGGTGCGATCCGCGCTGGACATCAACCCGCTGTTCCTGGCCGGTCTGGCGCTGGCGCCGCTGCTGCTGTGGGGGCTGCGCACCACGCGCTGGGGCATGGTGCTGCGCATCGTCGGCGAGAGCGCCGAGGCGGCCCGCGCCATGGGCTATCCGATCAACCGGGTGCGCCTGCTCGCCACGGCGGCGGGCGGCTTCCTCGCCGGGGTCGGCGGCTCCTTCCTGTCGCTGTCCTACCCCGGCAGTTGGAACGAACGGCTGTCGAGCGGCCAGGGCATCACCGCGGTGGCGCTGGTCATCTTCGCCCGCTGGGACCCGGTGCTGTGCATCTGGGCCTCCCTGCTGTTCGGTGGAGCCGGGGCGCTGGGGCCTGCGCTGCAATCGGTCGGGGTGACGCAGGGCTACCACCTGTTCAATGCCGCACCCTATGTCCTGACGCTCGCCATCATGATCGCCACCTCGTCCTCGCGCCACCGGCTGGCCGGCGCGCCGGCCGAACTGTCCGTCACCCGATAGGAGACCCGCCATGACCGAACGTTTCGTGCCGGCCGCCCCCTATCCCTGGCCCTACAACGGCGACCTGACGCCGGCCAACACCGCGCTGATCGTCATCGACATGCAGACGGACTTCTGCGGCACCGGCGGCTATGTCGACAGCATGGGCTACGATCTGAGCCTGACCCGCGCGCCGATCGAGCCGATCCGGGCGCTGCTGGCGGCGATGCGGGCCGGCGGCTATCACATCCTGCACACCCGCGAGGGGCACCGGCCCGACCTGTCCGACCTGCCGGCGAACAAGCGCTGGCGGTCGCGGCGGATCGGCGCCGGCATCGGCGACCCCGGCCCCTGCGGCCGCATCCTGGTCCGCGGCGAACCGGGATGGGAGATCATCCCCGACCTGGCGCCGCTGCCCGGTGAACCGGTGATCGACAAGCCGGGCAAGGGCAGCTTCTGCGCCACCGACCTGGAGCTGATCCTGACGACGCGCGGCATCCGCAATCTGGTGCTGACCGGCATCACCACCGATGTCTGCGTCCACACGACGATGCGCGAGGCGAACGACCGCGGCTTCGAATGCCTGCTGCTGGCCGATTGCTGCGGCGCCACCGATCCCGGCAACCACGCGGCGGCGGTCAGGATGGTGACGATGCAGGGCGGCGTCTTCGGCGCCGTCGCCAACTCCCGCGATTTGATCGAGGCGCTGCCATGACCGTGATGTCCCGGATCGTCCCGTCGCCGCCCGCCATCCCCGTTGGCCTTGCCAGCGACGGCCCGCCGGCACCCGGACTGGAGGCGGTTGCGATCACCAAGCGGTTCGGCGCCTTCACCGCGCTCGACACCGTGTCACTGAAGCTGCGCCCCGGCACCGTCCATGCCCTTCTCGGCGAGAACGGCGCCGGCAAGAGCACGCTGGTGAAGTGCATCATGGGCTTCCATCGGCCGGACGAGGGCGCGGTGGTGGTCGGTGACCGCGAGGTGGTGATCGGCGACCCGCGCGCCGCCCAGATCCACGGGCTGGGCATGGTCTACCAGCATTTCACCCTGGTGCCGCGCATGACGGTGCTGGAAAATCTGGTGATGGCGCGGGCCAGCGTCCCCGCCGTGATCGACTGGCGGGCGGAGCGGCGGCGGCTGGCCGCCTTCCTCGACACCATGCCCTTCACCATCGACGTCGACGCGCCGGTCGCCACGCTCGCCGCCGGCGACAAGCAGAAGGCGGAGATCGTCAAGCAGCTCTACCTCGACGCCCGCGTGCTGATCCTCGACGAGCCGACCTCGGTCCTGACCCCGGACGAGGCCGACGAGACGCTGGGGCTGATCCGCGGCATGGCGCTGGCCGGACGGCTCAGCGTGCTGATCATCACCCACAAGTTCCGCGAGGTGATGGCCTTCGCCGACGATGTGACCGTGCTGCGGCGCGGCCGGCTCGCCGGGGCGGGCGCGGTCGCCGACCACACGCCCGACAGCCTCGCCCGGCTGATGATCGGCGACGGCGGCACGGCGGCGCCGGTCGAACGCCGCGGCCCGCCCGGAAGCGCGGCGCGGCTGCGGATATCCGGCCTGCGCGCCGACGACGACGGCGGCCTGCCGGCGCTGCATGGCGTCGATCTGACGGTGCGCATGGGCGAGATCGTCGGGGTCGCCGGGGTGTCCGGCAACGGGCAGGTCGAGCTGGTGCAGGTGCTGGCCGGCCAGCGCGCCGCCACCGCCGGCAGCGTGGAGGTCGGTGACGAGCCCTACCGGGCGACGCGGGAGGAGATGCGGCGCCACAAGGTCCATTGCCTGCCGGAGGAGCCGCTGCGCAACGCCTGCGTGCCCGGCATGAGCGTGGCGGAGAACATGGCCTTCCGCAGCTTCGACGAGCCGCCGATCACCCGGGGTGGCGGCTGGCTGGGCGGCTGGTGGCTCGATCCGGCGGCGATGCGCCGCGCGGCGCTCGACCTGATCGCCCGCTACCGGGTGAAGACCACCGGGCCGGATGCGCCGATCGCCACCCTGTCCGGCGGCAACGTCCAGCGCGCCGTACTGGCCCGTGAGCTGTCGCGCGAGGTCGATGTGCTGATCGCCGCCAATCCGGTGTTCGGCCTGGACTTCGCCGCGGTCGCCGACATCCATGCCCAGATCGTCGAGGCGCGCAACCGCGGCACCGCCGTGCTGCTGGTCAGCGAGGATCTCGACGAGCTGCTGGAACTGTCCGACCGGCTGGTGGTGATGTCGCATGGCGCCATCGTCCATGAGACCACCCCGGCCGCGGCCGACCTGACGGTGATCGGACGCCGCATGGCCGGCCACTGAGCATGATGATGATATGACGGACTGACTATGGATGGAACCGCCGCCATGCTGACGCTCCCCGCCCAGCCCTGCCCCTTCAGCTTTCCCTTGGCGCGGACGGCGCTGATCGTCATCGACATGCAGCGCGATTTCCTGGAGCCCGGTGGCTTCGGCGAGGCTTTGGGCAACGACGTGACGCAACTGCGCCCGTCGGTGGCGCCGACCCGCGCGCTGCTCGACGCCTTCCGCGCCCATGGGCTGCCGGTCATCCACACCAAGGAGGTCCATCGGCCCGACCTGTCCGACTGCCCGCCGTCCAAGCTCAACCGCGGCGGCGGGCCGCTGCGCATCGGCGATGCCGGGCCGATGGGCCGCATCCTGGTTGCGGGAGAGCCCGGCAGCGACATCATCCCGGAACTGGCCCCGTTGGCGGGCGAGATCGTGATCGAGAAGCCCGGCAAGGGCGCCTTCTACGCCACGCCGCTGGCGGACGTGCTGGCCGGACTCGGCACCAGCCATCTCGTCTTCGCCGGGGTCACCACCGAGGTCTGCGTGCAGACCACCATGCGCGAGGCCAATGACCGTGGTTTCGACTGCCTGCTGGTCGAAGACGCCACCGACAGCTATTTCCCGGCCTTCAAGGCGGCGACCCTGGCGATGATCCGCGCCCAGGGCGGCATCGTCGGCTGGACCGCTCCCAGCGCCGCGGTCCTGGCGGCGCTGGAAAGCCGCCGACAGTCATGACCGGAACGCGCCGAACGTTCCAGGCGAGGCGATGAGATGGACGGCCGCGCCGATGGCGGCCGTCCATCGCTTCGATCGGGGAGGATCGTCGTTCAGTGCGCCAGAGTGGCGGACACCGCCAGGGCGCCCATCGGCATCCGGTGTCTGCGCAGGGCGAAGACCGCCAGGGACGCCAGAAGGGCCGGCGCGACCGCGGCCAGCACGACGCCCTGGGCGCTCCAGCCGGCCCCGAGCAGCACGCCGCCGGCGACCGGGCCGATGATCGACCCGATGCGGCCGATGCCGAGCGCCCAACCCACGCCGGTCGAACGGATCGCCGTCGGATAGATGCCGGCGGCCAGCGCGTTCATGCCGATCTGGGCGCCGACGACGCCGAACCCCGCCAGGAAGACCGCCGGCATCAACAGCCACAGGTCATGCGCGCCGAAGGCGACACCGACGATGAACAGGGCCGAGGCGGCATAGGCGCTGCCCAGCACCAGATACGGGTTCATCCGGTCGATCATGCGGCCCAATGCTATGGCACCGACCACACCACCGAGATTCAGCACGGCGGTCGACAGGATCGCGGTACCGATCGGCATGCCGCTGGCGCGCAGCAGCGACGGCAGCCAGTTGACCAGGAAATACATGACCAGCAGGTTCATGAAGAAGGCCGCCCACAGCAGGAGGGTGGTGCGGGCCCGCCCATCCTGGAACAGCTTGGCGACGGTGAAGCCGGCGGCCTTCGGTTCATGCAGGACGAAGCCGCTGGCCGCCTCGATGCGCGGGACGTTGTCCGGGTCGAGACGCCGGAGGATCGCGGCGATCCGCTCCCGCGGGGCGTTGCTGGCGACCAGATAGCGCACCGACTCCGGCAGGAAGGCGATCAGAACCATCAGCACGGCCAACGGGGCGATGCCGCCGATGATGAAGACCGACGGCCAGCCGAAGGCACCGATCAGCGGCGCGCTGATGACGCCGCCGACGGTGGAGCCGAAGGGAAAGCCGCAGAACATCACGGTGACCAGCGTCGCCCGCAGCCGTGCCGGGGCATATTCGGAGGTCAGCGCGATGATGTTGGGCATCGCCCCGCCCAGCCCGACGCCGGTCAGGAAACGATAGAGCAGCAATTCGTTCATCGTGCCGGCCCAGGCGGTCACCAGCGAGAAGACGCCGAAGATCAGCATGGAGAGCAGGATGATGCTCTTGCGCCCGAAACGGTCGGCGGCCGGGCTGAGGATGAAGGCGCCGACGGTGAGGCCGGCGAGGCCGGCGCCGAAGATCGGGCCGAAGCCGGCGACGTTCATCCCCCATTGCTCGGCGATGACCGGCGCCACATAGGCGATGGCCTGGGTGTCGAAGCCGTCCAGAAGCGCGATCAGCGCGCACAGCGCGGTGATCAGGAACTGGAACCGGCCAAACCGCGCGCGTTCGATCGCCGCGGTCACGTCGATGACGTGCTGCTGTCCGGGCATGTGCCCCTCCCAATGATGTTCGGTGTCCGGTCCGGATCGTTGTCCGGCCGGCCGGCGGCTGTCTCGGGACCGCCGGCCGTTCGCCCTTTCGCTGAAGGGCTTGGCCGCGCCGTGACGGGTCAGGCGCGCAATTCGCGGTAGAGGCCCAGCTTCTCCTGGGCGGTGCGGTCGGAATAGCCGAACAGCACCAGATCGCCGCCGGCCTGGATCGTCACCTCGTGCCAGCTCGGCACGACGACGACATCACGCTCCGACAGGGTGAACTCCTTGTCCCCGATCCGGGCATGGCCGTGACCCTCGACCACGACGAGGACGGTGCCGTCGGTCGAGCGGCGCGGCCTGGTCTCGAACCCCTTCGGCAGCAGGCGGACATGGGCGGAGATGGTCGGCATCACCGCCCCGCCATCGGCCGGATTGATGAATTCCAGCGCGTGGCCGACCCACGGATCCGGCGTCTCCGCCGCCGCCAGCGCGTCGAGGCCGGCCCGCCATTGCGGGTACGGATAGTGGAACAGCGGCTGATGCGCCGGCCGGCGGTCGGCGGCGGTGCCGCGCATCGGCCGCATGTTGTGGCCGTAACGGGCGAGGCTGTCACCCGGACGCACCGTCTCGGGATGGGCGGGCTGGCCGAGATGCTCGGCGAAACTGGCGTCGAAATGGCGCACGGTCGGGATGTCCAGCCCGTCGAGCCAGATCATCGGCTTGTCGGTGGTATTGCCGTGGTCGTGCCACTGCCAGTTCGGCGTCAGGACGAGGTCGAAGGGAGCCATCACCGCCTTCTCGCCGTCCAGCGCGGTGTAGGCGCCGTGCCCCTCCATCACGAAGCGCAGCGCGCACTGGCTGTGACGATGGCAGGGCGCCACCTCGCCGGGCAGGATCAGTTGCAGCCCGGCATAGAGGCTGGTGGTGATGCCGGCGGTGCCGGGCGTTCCCGGATTCTCCAGGATCAGCACGCGACGCTCGGCCTTCTCCGCGCTGATCAGGTCGCCGGCCCGCATCAGATGGGCCCGCGCGCCGGCATAGTCCCATTTCGTCGCCAGCGCCGGCCCGCGCGGCGTCGGGGTGACCAGCGCGCCCAGCACCTCCCACAAGGGATAGAGATGCCGGGGTCGCATGTCCTCGTAGAGCTGACGCAACTGGCTGTCGGCATCGTTGCTCAGCAGGGTCTGGGTGTCGGGTGCCATGGCGTCACGCCTCCTCGATCTGGACGTGGAGAACGCCGTCCTCGACCTTCACCGGAAAGCTGCGGACCGGCACGGTGCAGGGGGCGCCGGCCGCGGCACCGGTGCGGACGTCGAACAGGCCCTGGTGCAGCGGACATTCGATCAGATGCCCGTCGAGATAGCCGTCCGACAGGAAGGCCTGGCCATGGGTGCAGACGTCGGAGGTGGCGAAATACTCCCCCTCCACGGCATAGAGCGCGATGCGCCGGCCGCCGGCCTGGGCGCGGGCGACGCCGTCCCGCTCGACGTCCGCCGCCGGGATGGTCTTGTACCAGAGGGCCGATTCAGAGTTCGTCACGGTCATGGGAATGCTCCTCAGGCCGGGTAGATCAGGCTGTTGGCGATCATCTCGGAATCGAAGACGACCACCCGTTCCACCAGACGCAGGCCGGCCAGAGGCGGGGGCCCATCGGCCTCGACCAGCCGATCATGGCAGACACCGCACAGCACGATGTTGGGCTGCTGGTCGATCAGGGTCTGGACCATCAGCAGGTTGTGGCGGGCGCGGATGCCGTCGGCGCCCTGGGTCACCCGCAGGGGACCGGGAAAGCGGCGGTAGTAGCGCGGGGCGTACATCTGGGTCTTCAGCAGGCCGGTGACGCGGTCCCGCAACATGCCGCGGCTTTCCGCCTGCATGGTGCAGAGCATGTAGCCGCGTTCATGGTTCTCGCGCGGGATGACGCGGTACAGGCACTCCTCGGTGAAGAAGTCCGGCCATTCCTCCAGGCGGACATCGTCGAGCGCCTCGTAATAGGCGTCGTAGAAATCGCGGACACGGGCGCGCAGCGCCGCGTCCACAGCCCTATCGGTGCGGTCCATCGTCAGCGCGCTCATAGCCCCATCACCTCGCGCCAGTAGCGGTACATGCCGCGGATCGCGGTTTCGGTGACCATGTGGTCGGTGGGTGCGATGCCGTGCCCGCCCATCGTCACCAGCGCCTCGGCGTCGGGCGAGGCGGTGAAACCCTGCTGGCACATCTCGATCACCTCGCCGTCGTCGGCCGACACGAAGCCGGCCGGGCCGAACAGGTTGGCCTGCCGGGTGCGGCGCAGCCTCATCTCCGGCGTGTCGTCGGCGTAGCACCAGTGGGTCCAGTGGAAATCAAAGCCGCCGGTCCCCGTCGGCACGATCTGGCGCGTGGTCAGCGAATTGACCTGCTGTTGCAGGATGACGCTGGGAAAGACGGTGATCATGCCGACCGTCTCATCGCCGGGGAACTCGGTCACCACGTCGAGGATGCGCGGATCGGCCAGCGTCAGGTCACCCTGGAAATTGCGCATGTCGGCGGTGACGTCGTTGACCTCCTGCGCCCCCTTGCGGCTGATCAGGATGCCGTGGCGGCCGGTCTCGTCGATGTCGACGGCGGATTTCTGGTCGGCGCGGAACAGGCCGAAGGTGACGAAGAAGACATGCAGCAGGCCCGCATGGTACGGGTCCTTGATGTTCTCCATCATCAGCTTCCAGTTGCCCGGAATGTGCTGACGGTTGTAGCCGAGCACCTCCAGCTTCCGGCCGTCATAGACGCGGGTGTAGTGCTTCCAGAATTTTTCGCCGAGATATTCGCGGAAGGGCGGCGTGTCGTCGGAGAAGGTCGCCCACACCACGCCATTGACCACCTCGACCCGCAGGCGGCGCAGCCCGTGCTTCGCCGGGTCGAAATCGGCCGGCATGCCACCCTGGCGCCGCACGCCGCGGCGGAAGGGAACGCCGATCAGCTCGCCGCGCAGGTCGTAGGCCCACTGGTGATAGGGACAGAGCAGGTCCTTGGTGCGGCCGGAGCGGCTTTGGCAGAACTTCACGCCGCGGTGGGCGCAGCGGTTCTCCACCACGCTGATCTCATCCTCGGCGCTGCGCACCACGATCACCGGCTTTTCGCCCAGCGTGGTGGTCTTGAAGTCGCCGACCGCCGGGATCTCGGCCTCCAGCCCGCAATAGAGCCAGTGCGGGCCATACCAGATCCGCTCCAGCTCCCGCCGGTAGGTCTCCTCGTCCGAATAGACCCAATAGGGAACCTGGGAGGCTCCATCGGCGGCCCAGCGCCGTCCGGCCTGCTTGGCTCCAGCCTCCTGCCGATCGGCGGCCGGGCGTTCGAGCTGTGTGGTGTCGGGGATCATCGCTCCTCCGCGCATCTCGTTGGCAATGCGTATTGCATATCGTGCGATGATTTGTATATTGCGCAATAAGGACGATGCGTCAAGCGCGAATGATCAGCGTTATTGACAGTTCGCCCGAACGAGGATCCCACCGCCCCCGGACGACGGGATCCCGCAGCAGGAAGGAGGACGCGGGCATGGATGCAGGCACGAATGCGGGCGTGGTCATCGTTGGCGCCGGACAGGCCGGAGGACGGGTGGCCCTGCTGCTCGCCCAGCGCGGCTATCACGGCCCGGTGACGCTGATCGGCGCGGAGCCCCTCCCCCCCTATGAGCGCCCGCCCCTGTCGAAGGAGATGCTGGCCGACCCGTCGCACCCGCTGCCGGTGCTGGCGCCGACCGAGGAGTACGAGCGGCTCGGCATCTCGCTGCGGCTGGGCTGCAGCGTCACCGCCATCGATCGCGGCCGCCGGCGGGTGACGATGGACGATGGTGGCACCCTGCCCTATGACCGGCTGGTGCTCGCCACCGGCGGACGGCCGCGACAGCTGCCGTTCGCGCTGCGATCCCTTCAGGTTTTGCGCAGCATCGGGGATGTGCGCGCCATCGCCGCGCGGGCGGAGACGGCTTCCAGCGTCCTTGTCGTCGGCGGCGGCGTCATCGGGCTGGAGGCCGCCGCCACCCTGCGCAAACGCGGACTGGCGGTGACGGTGGTGGAGGTCGGCTCACGCCTTCTCGGCCGCAACTTCCCGGAGCCGGTCGCCGCGGTGATCGCCGAACGCCATGCGGCGGAAGGGGTGGTGCTGCGGACCGGTGTCCGGATCCGCAAGGTCGAGGAGGATGCCGGCGGTCTGCACGCCACCCTGTCCGACGGCTCCACCGTCACCGCCGACTTCGCGGTCGTCGGCATCGGCATCACGCCCGACACGGTGCTGGCCCAGGATTGCGGGCTGGTGACCGACGATGGCGTGGTGGTGGATGCCGACATGCGCAGCTCCGATCCCGCCATCCTGGCGGTCGGCGACATGGCGGCGATTCCGGGTCCGGACGGGCGGCCGATGCGGTGCGAGACCTGGCAGAACGCCAACGTCACCGCCGAACGGGCGGTCGCCACCATCCTGGGCGAAGCCATTCCGGCGGGAGAGGCGAGCTGGTTCTGGACCGACCAGTATGACCTGAACGTGCAGTTGACCGGCAACACCATGGCCGGCGGACTGGACAACGGCCGGGTGGTGGAACAGCGAACGGCGGGCACCGGGGCGGGCGGCAAAGGACGGCTCTATCTGATGCTCGCGGGTGACCGGCTGGTCGGCGCCGCGGCGATCAACGCCGGCCGCGACATGAGCATTTGCCGCCGGCTGGTCACCGCCGGGGTCCGGCTGCCCGCCGCCCTGCTGGACTCCGCGCAGTTCGACGCGCGGGCCGCCCGCGCGCTGCTCACGCCGTCCGCGGCCAGCGCCCGCCCAGTCGATGCGTGATCTCGCGACAGGCGTCGAGCAGCTGGCCCCGCACCGCCGCGTCCTCGCCGGTCTTGAAGGCCTGCGAGGCGATGACCGACACCACCATCACCAGCTGGCCCTGGAGGTTGAAGACCGGCCCGGCGAAGGCGCGCAGCCCAGGCACGGTGGTGCCGTCGACACCGGCGACGAGATCGCGCCGCACCTGCTGGCGGATGGCGTCGATGTCGACGGGGCCGTCGGTGCGGTCGCGCACCAGTTCGCGCTGGAGCACGTCGGACACGAAGGTCTCGTTCTGGAAGGCGAGGAAGACCTTGCCGGTCGCCGACTGGGTCAGCGGCAGGCGCGAGCCGATGGTCAGCGTGGTGTAGATGGGCGGGGAGCCGGGATACCAGCGCACGATGGTCGGCCCGAGATCGGCCCAAACCGCCAGTTGCAGCGTGCGGCCGGTGGCTTCGACCAGGGACTGCGCGATCTGGCTGGCCTGTTCGAACACGTCGAGCCGCGCCATCGCCGCCAACCCGAGCCGCAGCGCTCCGCTGTGCAGATCGTAAAGGGAGGTCGCCTGATCCTGCCGCAGGAAGCCGGTGTTGACGAAGCTGGCGAGATAGCGATGGGCCTGGCTGACCGACATGTCGCTGGCCTTGGCGATCTCGGTCAGGCTGCTCGGCCGTCCCAACCGGACCAGGGCGTCGAGCACGCCCATGCCGATTTCCACCGATTGGATGCCTTTGCGCTTCGCCGTCATGCCACCCGTCCCGTCCGTCGCCCCGATCGCTATGCCCCGTGCCCGATCGGCCCGATCCCCGATCGACCGGAGGGGCCGCACCATAGCGCGGCGGCCGGTCACGGAACACCCATTCCGCAAAAGAACCGACTCTGAGGAGGACACCCGCGTGAAGGTCTATGATTACTTCCGGTCCTCGGCGGCCTACCGGCTGCGGATCGCCCTCAACCTGAAGGGGCTCACAGCCGAAAGGCACTTCATCCATCTGCGCCGCAAGGAGCAAAGCGCGCCCGGCTATCTCGCGGTCAATCCGATGGGGCTGCTGCCGGCGCTTGAGGTGGATGGCCGGACGCTGACCCAGTCGCTCGCCATCATCGAGTATCTGGACGAGACCCATCCGACCCCGGCGCTGCTTCCGCGCGATCCGCTGGACCGCGCCTGGGTGCGGTCGCTGGCGCTGGCCGTCGCCTGCGACATCCACCCCGTCAACAACCTGCGCATCCTCAATCACCTGCGTGACGCGCTGGGCCAGGACGAAGAAGCCCGCAACGGCTGGTACGCCCATTGGGTGGCGGAAGGCTTCCGCGGGCTGGAGACGATGCTGGCCGGCGACGACCGCGTCGGCGTCTTCTGCTTCGGCGACGAACCGACGCTGGCCGACATCTGCCTCGTCCCGCAGGTCTTCAACGCCGCCCGGATGAGCTGCCCGCTCGACGACTACCCCACCATCCGCCGCATCGCCGCGGCGGCGGGCGCCCTGCCCGCCTTCCAGGCCGCGGAGCCCGGCCGCCAGCCCGACGCCGAATGACCGCTTTCAACATCGGAGGAACCCCTGAGATGACCGACTACGTCTTCGCCCCCGCCGCCATCCCCGCCGCCCCGGTGCGCGGCACCGACGCCCGCTTCCCGATCAACCGCATCTTCTGCGTCGGCCGCAATTACGAGGCCCATGCCCGTGAGATGGGCGTGCAGGTCGACCGCGAGGCGCCCTTCTACTTCACCAAATCGCCCGGCACCTATGTCCCGACCGGCGCGACCGTCGCCTATCCGCCGGCGACCGGGAACTATCACTATGAAATGGAACTGGTCGTCGCCATCGGAAAGCCGGCCTTCCGCATCGCCAAGGAAGAGGCGCTCGACGTGGTCTACGGCTATGGCTGCGGCCTCGACATGACCCGGCGCGACTTGCAGCTGGCCGCCCGCGCCAAGCAGCGGCCCTGGGACATCGGCAAGGATTTCGAGGAGTCCGCCGTCCTGGCCGAGATCGTTCCGGTGGCGCAGTGCGGCCACCCGACCAGCGGCAGGCTGGAGCTGCGCGTCAATGGCGAGACGAAACAGTCCACCGACCTGACCCTGCTGATCTGGTCGATCCCGGAGCTGATCGCCCACCTCTCCACGCTGTATCACCTGCAACCCGGCGACCTGATCTATACCGGCACGCCGGAAGGTGTCGGCGCGGTCAAGGCCGGCGATCGGATCGAAGGCTCCATCGCCTCAGTCGGCACCATCGCGCTGACCATCGGCGATCCGGCCTGAGGCGGTTGCGGGACCGGAGCAGGAGCAAGACGCGATAAGAGCGCGTTGTCTACCAGCAAAGGGGCGGCCAGCCAGCCGCCCCTATTTTCACTTTCACATGCCGCCTGCCACGCCGCTGCTGGGGCAGCCAAGAGAACTGGCTGTTTGTCCGAATAGGCCCATCGGCCCGTCGTCAAGGTTTCCGGACATGACGGCGGGGCCATGCGAATTGCGCATCGGCGCCACATGAGCATCAGATGGGCGCCACTCAGCCTGGAACGGCTGGAATCTCGATGCGAAGATCTGGTTCATTGTGGACGAAGGTGAGAGTCAGCGACGCGTTGATCTCCCCCTGGGCGCGCGGTTTTGCGGTACCGGCCTGCTCCAATTCGGCAGGCGTGTCGGCATCCAATTTGATTCCCGCGGCGTTGCAGCGCTCTTTCAGCACTTCCAGCCCCTCGAACGGGATGGCGAAACGGATCGTCGCCATGATGTTCGAAAACAGGGTGTGATCGACTATCCACCCACCACCGGCGGAGATCGCATCGGAAACGGCGGCGATGGCGCGATGCCGTTCAATTGTTGTCATGCCCGACAGACACAGGGGTTTCCGTCTCATATCACTCTCGATCCTTATCCAGCCTCGAAAGGAGACCTTGCCTTCCCACCATCCCGCTCAATCCAAAAGGCGACAATGATTCCACAACAATCCCGATAATATAGGTATTCCATATAATTTTCAATGATATGTAGATAGTCCGGTCTTGAGGGACCTGCATCCGTTTTGCCGTTCAGGACCATCCCAGGGGCATCGATCAGCCGGACCCGACGCCTCGCCGACAACCGGAACGCTATCCGCGAGGCGTCAACCGGCGGAGCTATCCCACTTCGGAAACAGGCCGGCACGCGGGCATCGGCTGCCGGCCTCAATACCGCCATCCGCAACTGGAGGAAATCGCCGGCCCCGTCGGGCTTCTCAAGCTCAGTCCGGTCCTGGTCGGTGCCTTCCCCACCCTGACGTTGGGTTGCTTCTCGGCACCATCGGCGCGAGCTCCCTCTCAGGACGCATGCCGCGGCATCGGCTGGTCCTGCTCGGCGCGGTCATTGCCGTGCTGGGTGCGGTCATGATGGCACAGGTTCCGATCTCGGCGCCCTATATCCTGGGAGCGACGATCCTGTTCAACACCGGTTTGGGCTTGGTTCTTCCCGTGGTGACGGCCCAGGCGATGAGCGATTTCGGCGACCGCGCCGGGCGGCATCCTCGATGATCGGCATCGTGCAGCTTCTGGGCGGGGCTGCCGGCTCGCTGATCGCACCTTCGATCGGCGTGCCGGTGGAGCAGGCGGTACCCGCCGCAATGGTGGTTTGCGCCGGCATCGCCGTCCTGGCCAGCGTCCTGCTCAAGCCCCGCTGCACAGCGCTGGAGCAAGAAGGCCCGGCCGGTGCCGGTCCGGAGGGTGGGCGGGCGGGTATAGGGGCGGCTGGCATTGTCACGGGAACAGTTCCACTTGCCGCCTCAGTTGCCGTGACGAAGCCGGGCTAGCCGGGAAAATTCATGAGGGTTGGCGGGTGTAGCGGCATCCGTTGAGCGGCCGTAGGATTTGGGTGCTGACGCCAACTCCTGCCGTTTCCGGAGCGCCCACCCGCCATGGTTGATCATACCCTGCCGCTGCCCGGCCTGTCACCCGTTGCTGGAAAGCCGGTGATCGGGCGCTTTGATGGCGGCCGCCTGTCCTCCGATGGCGGGCTGCTGGTGCTGCGGGAGGTGGCGAAGCGGCTGCGGATTGCCGATCGGCTGGCCGCCTGTATTGAGGACCCGCGCGATCCAACGCGCACCGTGCATTCGCTGGCCGACATCATCGGCTTTCGCCTGCTGGCCATCGCGGCGGGCTACGAGGACGGCAACGACGCCGGCAGCCTACGCTCCGACCCGCTGTTCAAGATGGCCCTGGAACGCCTGCCGTCCGAGCGTGACCTTTGCTCGCAAGCCACCATCTCGCGCCTGGAGAACCTGCCGGATACCCGCGCACTGCTGCGCATGGGCCGAGCCATGGTCGATCTCTACTGCGCGTCCTTTCGCCAGGTGCCCAAGCGCATCGTGCTGGATGTAGACGACACCTTCGACACGGTGCATGGCGGTCAGCAGTTGCGCCTGTTCAACGCCCATTATGACGAGTACGGCTTCCAGCCCATCGTTGTCTTCGACGGCAACGGCCGCTTTGTCACCGCTGTGCTGCGCCCAGCCAAGCGGCCCAAGGGGACGGAGATCCGGACCTTCCTGCGTCGCCTGCTCCGCGCCATTCGGGCAAACTGGCCCAAGACCGAGATCCTGCTGCGCGCCGACGGCCATTACGCCTGCCCGGAGGTGCTGGACTGGTGCGAGGCGGAGGGGCTCGACTACGTGCTCGGTCTGCCGACCAGCAGCACACTGCGCCGTCACGTCACCACGCTGGAGGCCAGCACCGCGGCGCGCTTCCAGGCCATGCCCGGAGCCGACAAGGTGCGCCGCTTCAAGGAATTCTATGACGGGGCCAGCACCTGGAGCCGGGTCCGCCGCATCGTCGCGCGCGTCGAGGCAGGAGACCAGGGCACCGACAGCCGCTTCATCGTCACCAACCTACGCCACGGCACGGGTCGCTGGCTGTATGCCGGCCTGTATTGCGCGAGGGGACAGGCGGAAAATCATATAAAAGCCTGGAAATCCCACCTTGCCGCAGACCGGACCTCCTGCACCAAGGCGACGGCCAACCAGTTCCGCCTGTTCCTGCACGCCGGGGCGTACTGGCTGCTGTGGAGCCTGCGCTCGCTGATGCCGAAACGCTCCCGCTGGCGCACGGTGCAATTCGACACCTTGCGGCTGCGCTTGGTGAAGACCGCCGCGCGTATCGTGGAGATGAAGACGCAGATCAAGGTGCACCTGCCGACCAGCGCGCCTGATCAGGCGATCATCCACCTCGCCCTCGGCCGCATGCCCCGGCTCATCTGCTGAGCACCGGGGCAGCGTGCCCCAGCCGTCACCCAATCCCCTCCACCACCAACTCCGACACCGTCACGCCGCCGTCAGCGCGGCGGCCGACGACGCGCGCCCATACAGCCCAACGTTGATCATCTCAACGCGGCGACCAGACCGCTCGCCACCCTGGTGAATAAAGGCGGCTAGCTCATCCAGAAATCCAATTCCCTCGCACGGGAACCGCCAGGCTTCCAGCCGTCCAGCGGCTTATAGATCTGATCCGGATTGCCGCCTGCGGCCAGGAACGCGCGCCAGGAGTAGTGATCGTAGACAGTATTGATGTGCAAGGCGTAGGCCTGTGCGAGCTTTCTGTTGCCACGCACAATGACGAGGTTCTCGTCGTTCTTCTGTGAAGCGGCCGGAGAGAAGTTGTGCGATCCCGTCACAACCGCGCACTTGTCGGAAAACGGATCGACCACGATGACCTTCGAGTGGACGATGGCCATCAGGTGCTCCGAAAGCATTTCACGGACGTTGAATTCGGCTTCCGCCCAACTGGGGCGCCGCGCCTCGCTGATTTCGGCCGGAAGCACGACGTCGTGGTGGAACTCGTCCGGGGAGGCTCCGGACTTCACCACCTCACCGCCGACACGGACGATGTCCCCGCTTTCCGACGCCTGGATGCGTGACACGACGCCACGCAAATAGATCCGATTCTCGCGGGCCCGGTCCAGCAGGGCGCCGAGCAGCGGCGACTGGCCCGGCGTGAACATAAGGAAGAGCGCGCCGTGCTCCGCTCCACGGATCAGTTCGAGAACCGGTTGAAACTCCGCCTCGCCCTGCGTCGCAGCGAAGAAGAGGGCAATACCACCGTCCTTGGTCGGGAAACCGTTTGACGTCTTTAGGCTGGTTGGCATGGCGTCACCGGCGGCAACCAGCTTTTCCCACTGGTCGAGGTAGCGGGCGGCGATTGTCGGGCGATCCATGATCAGCACGTTGTTGAGCTGGGTGCAAAGTCCCGTGGTCGTCCAGTTCATGCTGCCGGTCAGCACGCGAAGCGCCCGTCCGGCCGGATCGCTCTCGATGACGAACTTGTTGTGTACGCTTGGGCTCGACCGCCCGGCATGCGACAGGTCGCGGTGGCGCACGTCGAGGCCGGCGTCGGCAAGCTCGCGCTCGACCCAGTCCTCCGTCGCGCCGCCGTTGCCGAGCAGGACATGTCCGCGGGCACCGAAAGGCTTCAAGCTTTCGACCAGTTCGCGGTCATTCATCTCATAGATGGCTATGTGGATCGTGCTGCCGCGGCGGTCGGCTTCGGCGATGAAGCTCAGGATCTCATGCCGCGCCTCGCCTGAGAGGTAGCGTCGCGCCGCGAAGCCCGGATTCGCGAGATCCGCCAGGAACCGGTGCAACGACTCCCTGCTCATGTCGCCCCTGACGAAGCGGCTGACGACTTGCGACATCAGGGTCCCACGGTTGAAGTAGGCGGCGAGCCCATCTCCGGCATCACCGGACATCATCACCGTCGCGCTCCAGTCCGAGGCTCCATCCTTGTCGAGCGAGAATCCTCCAGCGGCGGCACGCCGCACCGGAGTGACACGGTACGACATCCTCGAGGCAGCCGGCACGCCGTGGTCGATCCAGATGCAGCGCCGAATCGGGGAGAGGGCGGACGATACCCCGCCCGGTCGCACTGGCCCGGAGCCGGGTTGGGGCGGGATCCGATTGGCGAGCATCGCGACTTGGCCGGTTGCCTCGTCCCGTCGCTCGATCGCAAAGCCAGCCCAGTCGTCCGACCAGGGATCAGGCTTCCAGGCGAGCATTACGTCATCGGCGTTGGCACGAGCTTTGACCGCAATCGGCATGCCTGCCCTCCGGTTCACACGGACATCTCACAGCTGATCTGAGCGCACGGCGCTGAGTTCTTCTTCCTCGAATGTGGAATTCGCCAATGAACCGCTACCGGCCGTTCTGACGTCACGAAAGCCAAAGCCGACCATTCGGAACCGACAGAGTCCCCGCCCCTGACAAGCCTTTAAGGGCTCTGATCAACTCGCCCTCAGGCCGGTTCTCTGGAGCGGGTGATCGGTCCATGGTGCTACCGGCAAAGCGGTTGCGCAATAGATTATAGGTGATACGAAGAAACAAACACCAAGTGGACGCATTTTTATTTTTAATGCGCTGAACAAGGTGGCAGGGACATGCTGCTCAGGTCCGGAACCGGAGCTCAACCGCCGCAGGACTTTGTCAGCTCATCCCCGGCCGCTTTCAGGTCCGACCGGATTTTTCCGGCATAGTCCGCGGTCAGCCGGGTAACCGGCCCCGACAATGCGAGAGCTCCGAGAAGGCTGCCACCCGGGCCGAATACCGGCGTCGCCAGTGCCGCGGCATGAGGATCGGTGACGCCACAGGTATAGATCGGCACATCGATCTTCGGCGCGGCGCGACCGACGTCGAAATGGCGGAGCACCTGGGCGATCGCTGACTTGTCCATCGGGCGGAGGTCGCCGGGCTGCACATGCATGCGGATCGGGCTGGCGCTTTCGACGCGAAACAGGCAAAGCCGCTGTTCGCCGCGCCGTGTGTAGAAGGAGGCCGTCTCCCCGGTCGAGCGCGCCAGCCGCTCCAGCACCGGCGTCACATGGTCGGCCAGACCGAAGGCATGTTGATAGCAGGCGGCGAGCCGCATCACCTCGGCGTCGAGACGATAGCCGCCGTCGTCAACGCGCTTGATCAGCCCGAAGCTCTCCAGCGACAAGGCCATGCGCATGACCGTCGTCTTGACCAAGCCGGTGCGCTTGGTGAGTTCGGCCAGACTGACCACACCATCGCCACGCTGGAAGGCGGTCAACAGGGTCAAGGCACGCTCGACGGCTGAAACGCCCTGCAATCCGGACGGCGCCTCGGCCTTGGCGGACTTCTTGGTCTTGGTCTGATCGGTCGTCACATCCGGCTTCCTGAAGAGGCCGCCCGTCGGGCGGCCATTTCAGGACGATATACAGGCACCCGGCGCGAATTTCATCCGCCGGATCGCTTGTCGTCAGCCCATATACTCGACGCCCCGCTTCGCCAGTTCGACATCGACCCAGGAGCGATCGTTGCGCCCGGCCCGGATCGCGTCCATCTGGGCGGTTTCCGCATCATGCTTCTTCTTGGTCGCAGCGTAGATCGCCTCCGCATCGGCAAGCGCGACGCAGACCAAGCCATCATCGTCGCCAAGCATCAGGTCACCGGGCGTGATGATCATGCCGTCGATGGAAATCGGCACGTTGATCTCGCCGGGGCCGTCCTTGTAGGGGCCGCGATGGGTGACGCCCGCGGCGAAGATCGGGAAGCGGCCCTCCCGCAATGTCGCGGCGTCACGGATCGAACCGTTGATGACGATGCCGCCGACGCCGCGCTGCTCGGCATGCGCGACCATCAACTCGCCGATCAGCGCGTTGGTGAGATCGCCGCCGGCATCGACGACGATGACGTCGCCCGGCTCCGCCATGTCGATGGCCTTGTGCAGCATGAGATTGTCGCCGGGACGCGACTTCACGGTGATGGCCGGGCCGGCCAGCACGCCGCCGCCATGCATCGGGCGCAGCCGCGGTCCGGCCGCCGCCATGCGCGACATGCTGTCGCTGACATTGGCGACCGGGAGCTTGCGGAAGCGCTCCACGAGGTCTGGCGACGCCTTTTGCTTCGGGTTCGGATAGATGCGGAAACCGGCGGTCATCTGGGCGCTCCTGCCTGACTGGCGTTGATTCTCTGACGTTGGTTCTGCGGCCGGACCATCCGACGCACGGTTGACAATCCGAGCCGCCGATGCAATAGGTACCAAAAAATGAAACGCCGTTGCAATTTTAAAAAGCAACGGTTGGCGACACCACCGACCCGCCACGGCCCAGGCTGGCAGCGTGCACCGTCATGCTCCGGCACCGGCAGGCGCTTGCTTGAAATCAGAAAGGGACAGGCATGCCCTATACGATCCTGGTCACCGGCCCGGCGCTGACGCCGGAAGCCGCCGAAGTCGCTGAACGGCGCGGCGCGCGCCTCGTTTCCATCGGCGCCGCCTATGCGAGCCCCGAGGAGCTCGCCACGGTCGCCGCGAAGGAAGCGATCGACGGCATCATCGTGCGCCAGGGCAAGATCACGGAACAGGTGATCGCCGCGTCGCCCAAGCTCCGGGCGATCGCCAAGCATGGCGTCGGCTACGACAACATCGATGCGGAAGCCGCCGCCCGTCGCGGCATTCCGGTCCTGGTCGCGCGTGGCGCCAACTCGCAATCGGTGGCGGAGCTCGCCTTCGCGCTGATGTTCGGGGTCGCACGCCATCTCGCCCATCTTCACGAACGGATGAAGGCCGGCTTCTGGGACAAGGCCACGACGTCCGGCCTGCAGCTTCGCGGGCGCAGCCTCGGCATCGTCGGCTTCGGGGAGATCGGCCGCATTCTCGTCGGGCTGGTGCAGCCCCTGCATATGACCGTGCGCGTCTTCGACCCCTACATGCCCGCCGACATCCGGATCGAGGGGGCGGAGCGTGTGGCGAACCTGGACGAGCTGCTCGCCACCAGCGACGTCATCAGTCTGCACTGCCCGCTGACCCCGCAGACCCGCAACATGATCGGCCGCGAACAGATCGCCGCCATGCGGCCGGGCGGCATCCTGATCAACACGGCGCGCGGCGGCCTGATCGACGAGGCGGCGCTGTTCGAGGCCCTGCGCGACGGCCGGATCGGCGGCGCCGGTCTCGACACCTTCGCGGAGGAGCCGGTGAACCCGGCCAATCCGTTGCTGACGCTTCCCAACCTGATCGCCACCCCGCATGCCGGCGCCAGCACCCAGGCCGCGCGCGACGCGATGGGCCTCATCGCGCTCGACCACGTCATGAACGTGCTCGAAGGCAAGGGCGCCGATCCGCGCGCGATGGTCAACGCGCCGCAACTCCGCGTCGCCTGACCGACGCGCCATCCAAGACAACAGCTCCGGGAGGAACCAATGCCGCAAGCGAACGAAGCGCCCAACGCGCTTGAACAGAGGACCATGCGCCGGGTGGCGTGGCGCATCATGCCGTTCATGATGATCTGCTACCTGTTCGCGATCCTGGATCGCGGCAACGTCGGTATGGCGTCCTTGCAGATGGTCCAGGATCTCGGCATGTCGAAGGCGGTGTTCGGCTTCGGCGCCAGCCTGTTCTTCTTCTCCTACTTCCTGATGGAGGTGCCGAGCAACCTGGCCCTCCAGCGCTTCGGCGCGCGGCGCTGGATCGCCCGCATCATGGTCACCTGGGGTCTGGTTTCGGCCGGCATGGCGTTCGTCCAGGGGCAGAATTCCTTCTACGTCATGCGGTTCATTCTCGGCGCGGCAGAAGCCGGCTTCTTCCCCAGCGTTCTGCTCTACCTGACCTACTGGTTGCCGGCCGGCTATCGCGGCCGTCTGATCGCCCTGTTCGGCATCTCCATCCCGGCGGCGACCTTCATCGGCTCCCCGCTGGGTGGCATCCTGCTTGGTCTCGACGGCATGCTCGGCCTGCGCGGATGGCAGTGGTTGTTCCTGATGGAGGGCGTCCCCACCATCCTGCTCGGCGTCGTCTGCTTCTTCTTCCTGACCGACCGGCCCGAACAGGCGCATTGGCTGCGCGATGACGAGCGGTCCTGGCTGTGTGGTGAACTCGACCGCGAGAAGGCCGGCCGCCCGGCCGCAGCCCGGAAGACCGGCTGGGGGTCCTTCGCGGAACTGCTGCGCAACCCCACCGTCTGGGCGATGGCGCTCGCCTGCTCCGGCGCGTCGGCGGCGGGGTCGGTGCTCGGCGTCTGGCAGCCGCAGCTGCTGAAATCCTTTGGTCTGACGAATTTCGAGACCGGCCTGATCAATTCGGTTCCCTACGGCGTCGCTTGCGTGCTGATGGTGCTGTGGGGCCGCCATTCCGACCGGACGAAGGAGCGGCGCTGGCACACCGCGCTGACGCTGTTGCTGATCGCCACCGGCTTCCTGGGCGCCTTCGCCATCCAGTCTCTGATCGGTACCGTCGTCCTGCTCAGCATGGTGCTGGTCGGCGCCTATGCCTTCAAGGGACCGTTCTGGGCGTTGTCGTCGGGCTGGCTCGGCGCCGGGTCGGCCGCCGCCGGACTCGCCATGATCAACGCCGTGTCGAACCTGATCGGCGGCGGTCTGATGGTCAATGTCTACGGCGCCGTTCTGGAGTCGACCGGAAACTATGCGCTGGCGCTGCTGCCGGTCGCCCTGGTCGCCGTCACCGGCGCGGTGCTGGTTCTGGTGATCAGCCGTCAGAAGACCAACGCCACGGCGACCGCGGCCACCGCGAAGGAGGCCTGAAATGCCGCGACACGACAGGATGACGCGCCGGACACTGCTGGCCAGCGCCGCCGCGGCGGCGGCGCTCCCGGTGCTGCCCGCAATCGCGAAGGCCCAAGGCGCGACCCAGGGCGCGGCCCAGGGCGCGGCACAGTCCGAAGATGTCGTTCGCTGGTCCGCCGGTACGGCGCGACCGGCGGCGAAGGCGCCGGCCAATGCGACCGACTGCCATTTCCACACCTACGACTCCCGCTATCCGACCGCTCCCGGCGCGTCCCTCACCCCGCCCGACGCGCTGCCGGAGGATTACAAGGCGCTGCAACGACGCCTTGGGACGACGCGCGGCGTTCTGGTCACGCCGTCGACCTACGGCACCGACAACAGCCTGCAACTGGCATCCATGCAGGCGCTCGGACCCGACAATTTCCGGATGGTCGCCGTCGTCGCCGAGGATGTTGCGGATGCGGAGCTGAAACGGCTCGACGCGCTGGGGGTGCGCGGCGTGCGGTTCAACCTGCCCTTCCCCGGACCGCTGTCGGTGTCTTCGCTCGAAAAGCTTTCGCCCCGGCTCGCCGCGCTGGGATGGCATTGCGAGATCAACATGCGGCCGCAGCAACTGGCCGAGACGCGGGATCTGCTGATGGCCCTGCCGTCGCGCATCGTGATCGACCATCTGGGCGCGCTGCCGGCGGAGGGCCTGGGAAGCGGTTCCTATGCGATCATCCGCCGGCTGCTCGACAAGGGCAATACGTGGGTCAAGCTGTCCGGCGCCTATCTCACCAGCCGGTCGCCCTACACGCAAAGCGCGGCGATCACGGCGGCCTATGTCCGGGCCGCACCGGAACGGATGGTCTGGGGCAGCGACTGGCCCCACCCGACCCGCAAGCCCGACGACAAGCCGGACGATGCCGAGCTGTTCGATCTGATGGCGCATGCCATGCCGGACGAGGCTACACTGCACCGGATCCTGGTCGACAATCCCGCGGACCTCTACGGATTCCCGAAATGAGCTGGTTTGCCCCTCCCCGCCGCGTCGAGACCAGCGTGTTCACCCGGCTTCCGGATCGCTTCCGGCAGGCGCGGCGCACCGCCTGGGCCGATGGCAACCAAGGCGGCCGACAGATCGACAGCTTCCTCGAAGGGCCGTCCTTCGATCGCGCCGGCCGCCTCTATGTCACTGACATTCCCTATGGACGGGTGTTCCGCATCGATCCGGACGGCGAATGGACACAGGTGACCGAGTATGACGGTTGGCCGAACGGCCTGAAGATTCATGCCGACGGCCGGATCGTCATCACCGATTACAAGCGTGGGCTGATGCTGCTCGACCCGGACAGCGGGCGGGTGACGCCACTGCTGGAGACGGCGGCGACCGAAAGCTTCAAGGGCGTCAACGATCTCGTCTTCGCACGGTCGGGCGCGATCTACTTCACCGACCAGGGCCAGACCGGCATGCACGACCCGACCGGCCGGGTTTGGCGGCTGGGAACCGACGGGCGGCTGACCTGCCTCGTCGATACCATCCCCAGCCCGAACGGCATCGTCGTCGATGCCGACGAGACCTTCCTGCTGGTCGCGGTGACACGGGCCAACCAGGTCTGGCGCATTCCTTTGCCCGAAAGCGGCCTCATCACCAAGGTGGGCGTGTTCGTGAACCTGCATGGCGGGCCGGGCGGGCCGGATGGTCTGGCGCTGGACCGCGACGGCAATCTGCTGATCTGCCACACGGGGTTCGGCTCGGTCTGGCGCGTGTCGCCGGTTGCCGAGCCGCTCGACCGCATCGTGTCCTGTGCCGGGGTGGGAACCACCAACCTCGCCTTCGGCGGTGACGGAAACCGCAGCCTGTTCATCACCGAAAGCCGAACCGGCACGATCCTGCGCGCCGATCTCGAAACGCCGGGCCTGCCGATGTACTCCCACGCCTGACCCGCCGCGGCTTTCATGAAAAAGGAGTGACCATCGTGGTCACTCCTTTTTTGTTGGCAGCAAGAATGCCGGCGTCACGCCCGAAAGGCAGGCCGGCGATCAGGTGAAGCCGAAGAGGGTGGCCGGGTTCGCGACCAGAATCCGCTCGCGCGTCGCAGCATCCGGCGCCCAGCCCGTCAGCAGGTCGAACAGCACGGCGTCGTCCGGCTTTTCCTTTTCGGTCGGGTGGGGCCAGTCGCTTCCCCAGATGACCCGCTCGGGGGCCGCCTGCACATAGGCGCGGGCGAGCGCGCTGGTATCGGCATAGGCCGGCGGACCCAGTTTGGTGTCGGCATAGGGTTCGGACAGCTTGATCCAGCCGCGGCCTTTGCCGACGATGCGCAGGATTGCCTGTGCCCCCGGATGCGACAGGCCATCGGGCTGCGGAATGCGTCCGAGATGGTCGAACACCACCGGAACCGGCAAGCCGGTCAGCACGTCTTCGAAACGGGCGATCTGGTCGCCCGACATCAGAAGCTGGGCATGCCAGCCGAGAGGGGCGATACGGGCGGCGGTCTCGACCAGACGCTCCGGCGTGGTGACGCCCCAGCTTTGCGGGGTGAGGAAATTCACCCGCACGCCGCGCACGCCGAGATCGTTCATCCGCCGCAGTTCCGCATCCGTCGTGTTCTCGTCGATGACGACGATGCCGCGGGCTTCGCTTCCGAACTGTTCGAGCGCATCGAGCAGACAGCGGTTGTCGACGCCATAGGTCGACGGCTGCACGATCACATGGCGGGTGATCGACAGCTTCTTCTGCAACAACCGGTAGTCGGCGACCGTCGCCCCGGCCGGCCGGCCGCCGCGCCAGTGCGGCGACACCGGGAAGCGGGCATCATAGATGTGATGGTGGCTGTCGCAGGCGTTCGCCGGGGCCTTCAGGGCCGGCGGCTCGGTCCCAGCGGAGTTCGGAACGGTCTGGGCCAGAGCCGAGGAGCGGGTGGCGGCGAACGCGCAGGCTCCCCCTGCGACGCCGCCGACGATGAGAGTGCGCCGGGTGATCATGCCGCCTCCTTCGGGCTGGACTTGTCGCTGCCGGGATCGCCGAGAACGGCCATGACCGCCGCCCCGGTGAGAAGAATGGCGGACAGCACATAGAGCGGGGTCGAGAAGCTCATGGTCGCCTCGCGCAGGTAACCGATCATGTAGGGGCCGGCGAAACCGCCGAGATTGCCGATGGATACGATGAGGGCCAGACCGGCGGCAGCGGCCCGTCCGGTCAGGAAACTGGACGGGATCGCCCAATAGGTCGCCTGGAACGACAGAATGCAGACCACCGTCACGGTCAATGCCAGCATGGCCGGCAATGGCGCCGTGAAGGTCGCGCTGACCGACAGTGCCAGACCGGCCACCGCCAACGCGCCGCAGACGAACCACAGCCGGTGGTTCGACCGGTTGGCGAAACGCGCCCACAGCAGCATGCAGACGGCGCCGAGCGCATAGGGTGCGGCGGAGATGAAGCCGACCGCGACATAGCTGACGCCGAAGCCGCGCACGATCTGCGGCATCCAGAGCCCAACCCCGAGCGAGCCGCCGATGCCGCAGAAATTGACCAGGGCGAGCACGAAGACCTTCGGATTGGCGAAGGCGTCGCGCAGTTTGTTTCCATGGCGGGCCGCGAGAAGCGACTGCTCGGCCGCCAACTGCTCACCAAGCGCCCGCCGTTCCTGGTCCTCCAGCCATTTGGCGTCGGCTGGTCCGTTGGAAAGGACGAAAAGACAGGCGATTCCCAGCAGAACCGCGGGCAATCCTTCGATGATGAGCAGCCATTGCCATCCGGCAAGACCGCCGAAGCCATCCATCGTCAGCAAGGCGCCGGAGATCGGCGAACCGATCATGTTGGCGACAGGAATACCGACAAGAAAGGCCGCGGTCGCCTTCCCGCGCCAGGCGCCGGGAAACCAGTAAGTGAAATAGAGATAGACGCCCGGCGTGAAGCCCGCCTCCGCCATGCCGAGCAGCAGGCGCATCACCGAGAAGCTCACCGGCCCGGTGATGAGGCATGTCAGCGTGGACAGCAAGCCCCAGGTGATCATGATGCGGGCGATCCACAGGCGCGCCCCGACCCGCTGCATCATCAGGTTGCTGGGAATCTCGCAGAGGAAATATCCCAGAAAGAAAAGACCAGCTCCCCAGCCGAACTGCGACGGCGTCAGGCCGAGATCGCGGTTCATTTGCAGGGCGGCGAAGCCGACATTGATGCGATCGAGATAACTGACGACGTAGCAGACGAAA
The DNA here is from genome assembly GCF_000010725.1 of Azospirillum sp. B510. Classification (NCBI taxonomy): domain Bacteria; kingdom Pseudomonadati; phylum Pseudomonadota; class Alphaproteobacteria; order Rhodospirillales; family Azospirillaceae; genus Azospirillum; species Azospirillum sp. B510. The sequence continues at coordinate 1,214,969 of NC_013855.1, forward strand.
ATGAACGGAATGATGCGCCGCATCACCCTCTTCATCGTCGGCTCGATGTCGATCGCCGGTGCCGTTGCGGCAGCGGACGCGCTTCCCATGCGCCTTCTCCCATCCTTGTTTTGTGTCATGACGCGACATTCGTTGAGGCGAACCATAGAGGTGGCCCGCGCATAATGCAACGTCGTTTCATTTTATGGGATTGGCGGCTTGTGGATTGGACAGGCGAAAGGAATGGGCGGAGAACATGATGAGCAACCCAGGTCCTACACCACGCTCAGGGGCACGATCTGGGCGCCCGCTTCCGAGCCGATTCACAGACGAGCGGCTGTTCGCCGCCAAAAAGACGTTGAACGACATAAAGGCCCGCCTGAAGGATCTCACCCGGCAGGCCCCCAGACCGCCGATCCGGCTAGACCGCTTGCCACCCAGCGGCAAATCCAAGACGCGGATTGATCTTGCCCCGGTTGGTTGGGGCAGGATCAATCCGGTTCTTCACGCCTGCGCCGCACTGTCGAACACATGCGCGTCCTCGGCCACCCAGTCGATGCGCGCCCGTCCGCCCACCGCCAGCCCCTCGGCGCCGGAGCGGCCGAAAGGGACGCGGATCGCCATGCTCTGCTTCCAGTCGGTCTCGACCGAGAAGTGAGTGTTGTCGCCGAGGAACGTGATGTCGCGGATGGTCACCGCCATGCCGGCATCGCCGCCATCGCCCGTGCAGGCACGGATGCGGACGCGCTCGGGCCGCAGCATCAGGGTGCCGGCAGCACCCGCCTTGACGCTGCCGTGGGAACGGACGCCGCCGACGATGGCGCCGTCGGGCAGAACGATCTGTGCGTGATGCCCGTCCACCCGGTCGATCCGGCAGGACAGGAAGTCGGAATTGCCGACGAAGCCGGCGACGAACTGGGTGGCCGGGTTCTGGTACAGTTCCGTGCTGGTGCCGATCTGGTCGATCCGCCCCTGACTGAACACGGCAATCCGGTCGGACAGGCGCAGCGATTCCTCCTGGTCATGGGTGACGTAGAGGATCGTCACGCCGGTTTCCTGGTGGATGCGCTTGATCTCGAACTGAATTTCCTCGCGCAGCTTCTTGTCCAGCGCCGACAGCGGTTCGTCCATCAGCAGCACCGGCGGATTGTAGACCAGCGCGCGGGCCAGCGCGACACGCTGCTGCTGACCGCCGGACAGCTGACTGGGCAGACGGTCCTGGACCTTTTCCAGCCGCGCCAGCCGGATCATCTCGGCAACCTTCGCCTGGACGTCGGCCGACGCCATCCGGCGGACCCGCAGCGGAAAGGCCACATTCTCCGCCACCGTCAGGTGCGGGAACAGGGTGTAGCGCTGAAAGACCATGCCGATGTTGCGCTTGTGCGAAGGCACGGACAGGATCGACCTCCCCTGAAGAAGAACGTCGCCCTCGGTCGGGTCGAGGAAGCCGGCGATGACATAGAGCGTCGTGCTCTTGCCGGAGCCCGACGGCCCCAGGAAGGTGATGAACTCGCCGCGCCCGACCGTCAGGTTCACGTCATGGACCGCGACCGTGCCGCCATAGGACTTCTTGATGTTGCGGATGTCGAGGAATGGCATCATTTCGTTCTCCCACGAAACCAGGCGGCGACCAGCATCAGCGCCAGCGTGAACAGAAGAAGCAGGGTCGAGGCCGCCGCGACCACCGGGGTCAGATCCTGGCGCAACGTTCCCCAGATGTGGACGGGCAGCGTCTGCAAGGTCGGGCTGGCCATGAAGATGGCGATCACCACCTCGTCCCACGAGGTGAGGAAGGCGAAGACGGCGGCGCCGAACAGGCCTTCGCGGATCGCCGGGATGGTGATGCGCAGCTTGGCCTCCCACGGGTTGGCCCCGCACAGGATGGCGGCATCCTCGATGGCCTTGTCGAAGCGTTCCAGCGCGTTGCAGATCGAGGTGATCGCCAGCGGCAGCGCGATGACCGTGTGGGCCAGGACGAAACCGACCAGCGTGCCGCCCAGACCGATGCGCAGGAAGAACGCGTAGAGCGCCACCGCCACCACGATCACCGGCATGATCATCGGCATCAGGAACATCGCCCGCACCGCCTCGCGTCCGGGAAAGCTGCCGCGCACCAGACCGAAGCTGGCCAGCAGGCCGAGCCCGACCGACAGGATCGTCACCAGAACCGCGCATTGCAGGCTGGTCAGGGTGGAGTCGATCCAGCGCGGATCGGCGAACAGCTCCTCGTACCAGCGCAGCGTCCAGGCCGGCGGCGGGAAGACCAGCCATTGCGAGGAGCCGAAGGACAGCGCGACCGTGAACAGGATCGGCAGCAGCAGGAAGGCGGCGACGCACAGGCCGATGCCGACCAGCACCCATTTCAGCCCGCCCAGCCGGTGGAAATCCAGCAACATGTCACGCCCTCCCCGCTTGTGCGCGTCGGAACAGCCGCAGTTGCAGCGCGTAGAGCGCCAGGGTCAGGACCAGAAGCGCGAAGGCCGCCGCTCCGCCCATGCCCCAGTTCAGCAGCGACTGGATCAGCTGGGCGATCAGTTCCGCCGCCATCATGTTCGACGTGCCGCCGAGCAGCGACGGCGTGACGAAATAGCCGAGCGACATCACGAAGGTCATCAGCCCGCCCGCTGCGATGCCCGGCAGCGACAGCGGCAGCAGCACGCGGCGGAAGGCGTCCAGCCGCCCGGCCCCGCACAGTGCCGCCGCGCGCAGCAGATCAGGCTCGATCCCGCGCATCGTCGTCACCAGCGGCAGGATGATGAAGGGCAGCATGATGTAGGTCATGCCGATGGTGACGCCGACCAGATTGTTAACCAGCGTCAGCGGCTCGTCGATGATGCCAAGCCCGATCAGCGTCTTGTTGATGACGCCGGTCCGCTGCAACAGCACCATCCAGGCATAGGTGCGGGCCAGCAGGTTGGTCCACATCGACAGGATGATGATCCCGAACAGCAGGTCGGCCCAGCGCCGGGGCAGAATGACCAGAAGCCAGGCGATGGGATAGCCGATCACGACCGTGATCGCCGTCACCACCGCAGATACCAGGAAGGTATTGAGGAAAACGCGGCCATAGGTCGCCGATTCCACCAGCTCGGCATAATTCTGCAACCCGAGCGCCGGCTCCGTGACGCTGCGCAACAGCAGGAGCAGAACCGGCAGGACGAACACCAGCAGCAGCAGGACGAGCGCCGGCAGGACGTGGGAGAAACCGCCGCCGCCGCGTCGTCGGCGCTGGGGAGGGCCGCCGCCACGTTCCACGATGGACACTGAGGTCATACCGAATTCCTCGTCTGGCCGAATACGCACCCTGACCGGCCGCATCCGGCCGGCTTGCATCCGGCGAGGGAACCGGAAAGCCGGGCGCGCCGGCTTCCAGTTCCCCCGTCCCTTTCCCCACGGTCGACGCGACGCATTATTTGCCTTGCCAGTCGTACCAGCGCTTGGCGATCTCATCGCGGTGTTCCGCCCAATAGGCCATGTCCAGATTGACCTGGCCCTGGGTGTGTTCGTCGGGCAGGGTCGCCCGCACATCGGGCTTCAGCAAATCCTTCGACCCGGTGTTGGTCGGCGCATAGCCGGTCAGCAGGGCGAAGTCGGCCTGGGCCTGGGCGCCAGTGGCGAAGGCGATGAACTTCATCGCGGCTTCCTTGTCGACCGTCCCCTTGGGCACGACCAGCGCGTCGGCCGCCGTCAGGTTCTGGTCCCACGAAATCCCGACATCGACGCCGGAGCGCCGGATGGCGTCGATGCGGCCGTTCCAGAACATGCCGATCGGCGCCTCGCCCGAAGCCAGCAGCTGCTGCGACTGCGCCCCGCCCGACCACCAGATGATCTGCGGCTTGATGGTGTCGAGCTTCTTGAAGGCGCGGTCGAGATCGAGCGGATAGAGCTTGTCGGGCGCCACGCCGTCGGCCAACAGCGCCAGTTCCAGCACGCCCGGCGCCGACCATTTGTAGAGGGTGCGCTTGCCGGGGAAGCCAGTCAGGTCGAACAGGTCGCTCCAGCTCTTGGGCGTCTTCTTCCTGAACTGGTCACGGTTGTAGCCCAGCGCGAAGGAGTAATAGAAACTGCCGACCGAATAGGGGGTGACGAACCGCGGGTCGAGCTTGCTCTTGTCGATGACGGAGAAATCCAGCGGCTCCAGCAACCCGTCCTTGCCCGCCTTGACGGCGAAGTCGTTCTCGACATCGACCACGGTCCAGGCCGGCTTGCCGCTCTCGACCATCGCCTTCAGCTTGCCATAGTCGGTCGGGCCGTCCTGCAACACGTTGATGCCGGACTGCTTGGCGAAGGGCTTGGCCCAGGCATCCTTCTGGGCATCCTGGGTAGTGCCGCCCCAGCTCGTGAACACCATGTCCTTGGCGAGCAGCGGTGTGGACCACAGAATGGCGGCGCCGAACAGAGCGCCCACGGACAAAAGCTTGCTCATTTCTTTTTCTCCCTGTTTTCGATGAGCGGTACCGGTGTTTCCGGCCGTTCAACCAGACTTTCGGACGCGTACGGGTCAACGAAGCGGCGAGAACGGCGCCGCCTTCAGTATCCTGTTCTCCATCTCCTCGATCAGCGCCTGGATCTTGGGCAGGAAGGTCTGCCAGGCCGGGTCGGCCGCCAGGGCAGCGCGCCGGGCCTCGCGGTCGTTGAGATCGGCATAGGCCCAGATGTGCACGATCTCGTTGAGTCGGCCGATTTCCGAGAAGAAATAGCCGACCAACGTGCCAAGATGGCCCCGCTGGATCGCGATCCCCTCTTCCTCGACCAGTTTCAGATAGGCCGGAACCGTCCCCGTCTTCAGCCGGTAGGTCCGCATCTCGTAGATCATCGCCGCCCTCCTCAGCGCATCACGAAGGGATCGGCGATCGGCTCGTCGGAGGTGCGGATCCACACCGACTTGGTGCGGGTGTAATCCAGCACCGCCTCCAGACCGCCCTCCCGACCCAGGCCGCTCAGTCCGTAGCCGCCGAACGGCACGATCGGCGACACGGCGCGGTAGGTGTTGACCCAGACCACGCCGGCCCGGATGCGCCGGATCATCCGGTGGGCGCGGGTCAGGTTGTTGGTGAAGACGCCGGACGCCAGACCGAACTCGCTGTCGTTGGCCTTGGCCACCGCGTCCTCCTCCCCATCAAAGGGAATGACGCTGAGAACCGGGCCGAACAGCTCCTCCCGCACGCAAGCGACGCTCTGGTCGGCGCAGGCCAGGATAGTCGGCTCATAGTAGAAGCCGTCGCCCGGGGCGCCATCCGGTCCGTCATGCCGCCGCCCGCCGGTGACCAGCCGGGCTCCGGCCTCCAGGCTGCGGGCCACCACGTCTTCGATATGCGCGATCTGCCGCGCGGTCGCCAGCGGCCCCATCTCGGTGACCGGATCCTGCGGGTTGCCGATGCGGATCTCCTTGGCCTTGCGCGTCAGGACCTCGAGCAGACGGCTGTGGACAGTGCGCTCCACCAGCAGGCGCGAGCCGGCGACGCAGCTCTGCCCGGAGGCGGCGAAGACGCCCGCCACCACGGCGTTCGCCGCGCTCTCCAGATTGGCGTCGCCGAAGACGATGACCGGCGACTTGCCGCCCAGTTCCAGGGTGGTGTAGGCGAGATTCGCCGCCGTGTTGCGCACCACGTGCCGGGCGGTGGCCGGCCCGCCGGTGAAGGCGACGCGCGAGACCAGCGGATGGCTGGTCAGCGTCCGGCCACACTCGTCGCCGAAGCCGGTGACGATGTTGACCACGCCCTTCGGAAAGCCGGCCCGCTCCACCAGCCGGGCGAATTCCAGCAACGGCGCCGGGCCATCCTCGGACGCCTTCAGCACCACCGTGCAACCGGCGGCCAGCGCCGGCCCCAGCTTCACGGCGGAGAGGAACAGCTGCGAATTCCACGGCACCACGGCGGCGACGACACCGATCGGCTCGCGGCGCAGGAAGGCCTCCATGTCGGCCTTGTCGACCGGCAGATACGCCCCCTCCACCTTGTCGGCAAGCCCGCCGTAATAGCGGTAATACTGGGCGACATAGCCGATCTGCGCGCTGGTTTCCCGGATGATCTTGCCGGTGTCGCGGGTCTCCAGCTCGGCGAGACGGCCGCTGTGTTCGGCCACCAGATCGCCCAGCCGGTTGAGAAGGGCGCCACGCGCCGACGCGGTCAGGCCGGCCCAGGCCGGATCGGTCAGGGCACGGTGGGCGGCGCGGACCGCGCGGTCGACCTCCGCCGCCGTCGCCGCCGGCATCACGGCCCAAGCGGATCCCGTGGACGGATCGATGCTGTCGAAGGTCGCCTCGCCCGGTTCGAACACGCCGTCGATATAGGCTTGGAAGCGCGGCAGCGGCATGATCTTTCCCCCACAGGTTGCCTTACGCAAAGGCGGGCATCACGTTGCGGATGAAGAGTTCCAGCGATTTCTTCTTCCGTTCATGGCTGATGCCGGCATCGATCCACATGCTGTATTGATCATAGCCCAGCGCCTTGTAACCGGACAGACGCGCGATCACTTCGTCGGGCTGGCCGATGACCAGCTTCTCCCGCATGTTCTGCGGCGAGTACATCGGCATCTCGGCCTTTTCCTCGGCGCTCAGCGGTTCGATGAAGCCCTGGCGGATCGGCCGCTGGTTCTTGAACCAGGCGCCGAACGCGCAATAGAAGTCGCTCAGATCGCGCGACAGCCGCTCGGTCTCCTCGGCGGAATCGGCGACGAAGGTGTGCTGCAACAGCATGATCTGCGGGCGCGGGATCTCCGGATGCGCCGCGCAGGCGGTGTTGAAGCGCTCCATCAGGCTGGCGACCTCGCCGTCGCCGGCGGCCAGCGGCGTGACCTGAACGTTGCAGCCGTTGGACACCGCGAAATCATGCGAATTGGGGTCTCGCGCCGCGATCCACAGCGGCGGATAGTTCTGCACCGGTCCGGGCGCCGAGGTGGTCGACGGGAAGGACCAGAATTCACCCTCATGGGCGTAATCGCCCTCCCACAGCTTGCGGACGGTGGGCACCATTTCGCGCAGGCGCTGGCCGGCGCCCCAGGCGTCCAGGCCCGGCATCAACCGCTCATATTCGAAGGAGTAGGCGCCGCGCGCGATGCCGACATCCAGCCGGCCTCCGGTAGCGATGTCGGCCAGCGCCGCCTCGCCGGCCAGCTTGATCGGATGCCAGAACGGCGCGATCACCGTGCCGGTCCCCAGCCGGATGCGGCTGGTCCTGGCGCCGAGATAGGCGATGTTGATGAAGGGGTTGGGCGCGATGGTGAACTGCATCCCGTGATGCTCGCCGATCCAGGCGGTCTCGAATCCCCCCTCCTCGGCGATCTGGACCAGTTCCGTCAGCTCGTCGAAGAGCTGGCTGTATGATTTGGCGGTGTCGTTCCGCTCCATATGAAGGAAGAGAGAGAATTTCATATCGGCTCTCGCTGTTCGGATGGTGTTTGGCGCGTTCTTCGGTCTCGGTCAGACGGCGCGCGACAGGGGTTGGACGGTTCCCGACACCTCGTCCCCGACATAGACGCCGAACTCGTCCTCGCGCCGTTCGGCGACATAGCGTTGCAACATGCTGCGCACCGCGTCGCCGGGAAGCTTCGCCCAGGGAATTTCGTCAAAGCCGACCAGCCGCGCGCCCGCCCCCTGCCCCGCCCCCTGCCCCGCCCCCTGCCCCATCGACGGCCCGTCCAGCAGCTTGCCGCGGTAATAGATCGACACCCGGCGGTCGTTGTCCTCGTCGAAGACGGCGAACAGGAAACTGAGATCGGCGGTGGCGCCCAGCCCCGCCAGCCGATGCAGCAGCCCGTCGGAACGGCCAGGCTTGCCCAGCGTCTCGGCGGTCGGCAAGGCGAAGCCGCCGTCAGCGGTCTCGACCAGCAGGATTTCACCGTCCCGTTCCAGGATCGCGCCCACCAGCGTTTGCCGGCCGCGCGTCTCCATCGCCTTCTGCTCCAGGCCGAAGGTGACATAGGCGCCCCGGCAATACCCCAGCGGGTTCACGGGGGCATGGCCGCAGCCGCGCACACGGCCGATCAGGATCACATGGTCGCCGGCATCCACAATCTGATGCATCGAGCAGTCGAGCCAGGCGGAGGTTCCGGCGAAGACCGGGTTCCCGGCCGGGCCGGGCCGCCAATCCACCGTCGCGAACCGGTCCTCGACCTTGGACGCGAAGGTCCGCGACACGTCGCGCTGGTCTTCCGCCAGGACATTGACGGCGTATCCCGCCGCGGCCTCGAACACCGGGCGGGTCGCGGCGGTCTTGGCGAGGCAGACCAGCACCAGCGGCGGGTCCAGCGACACGGAGGTGAAGGAGTTCGCGGTGAAACCACGCGGCTGGCCGCCGCCGTCGATGGTGGTGACGACTGTCACGCCGGTGGCGAAGGCGCCAAGCACGTTGCGCAGTTCGCGAACATCGATGCTGTCCATGGGCAGACTTTCCTCCTCTGGCGTGTTGGGCGCCTCGATGCATGTCGGGCTTCGCACGGGTTCATGGAACGGCGGCGTCGAGGAAGTCGCGCAGCACGGCGTTGACCCGGTCCGGCGACACCAGCGCCATCATGTGACGTTCGTCGGGCAGCGATATCGCGCGCCCGTCCGGCGTTTCAGCCGCCATGCGACGGGACATGGCCGGGGATGAATTCAGGTCGAGATCGCCCGTCAGGTAGAGGACGGGCATGGTCAGTGTGTTGAGCCGTCCGACATGAGCGCGGTCGCCCGACGCGAAAATGCGGTAAGCGCGGGCGTAGCCGACCGGATCGGCATTCTCCAGCCAATCCCGCACCATCTCCACCTTCGCGACCAGATCGGGGGCCGGAGTGTCGCCGAACCAGCGGCCGAGCGCCCGATCGGCGGCGCTGCGCGGACCGACCCGGTCGATCTCGGCGGCGCGGGCGAGCACGGCGACCCGCTGTTCGTCGGAGCGGTCATAGACGGCGTTCAGGGCGACCAGCCGGCGGACCCGCTTGGAATGGGCGACGGCGAAGCCAAGAGCCACCAGCGCGCCCATCGAATGGCCGACGATGTCGGCGGCATCGATGCCAAGATCATCGAGCAGCCGGGCCAGCTGGGCGACGAAGGAGTCCAGCCCGCCATCGGTGGCCTCCAGCCCGCTGGCGCCATGGCCCAGCATATCGTAGACAATGACCCGCCGGGTGCCGGCGAAGGCGGCGATCTGAGGTTCCCACACCTCCTTGCACAGGCCGACACCGTGAATGAAGACGAGCGGCGCTCTCTGCCCGCCCCCTTGCCCGCCCCCTTGCCCGATGTCACGGTAGGCGGTCACTCCAGCCATCGGGGAGTTCGCCGCCGGGGGGGCCGCCGTCCCGACGGCCTCCCTCTCCCAGACCGGGTCAGGCACTGGTGCCGCCGAGGTCCTTGAGATCCTGATAGCGATCGCCGATCCGGTGATGTGGACGGCCGCCGATGGATGCGCCCAGCGCCACCACCACCTCGTCGGGGGCGGGGGCGTCGAGGATCGAGAACTGTATGGTCAGGTAGTGCGAGCGCATCCCCTCGTCATGCTTGTGCATCAGCGGGATCACGACCGGGCAGTTCGCACCGCCCCGGGTGTTGGTGAAGCTGAGATAGCTCTTCGCCCCGACCGCGTTCCGATAGTGATTGCCAAAGCGCAGGGTGTGGATCAGGGCCGAGGCGTGTTCGATCTCACCAGACGTGCCGACGACCGCCGCCTTGCCGTAGCCTTCCACCACCTCGCCACCGCCGGCGGCCTTCAGAATCTCTGAGGTAAGGAGTTCGCCCAGCACCGGCGCCATCGCGTGGATTTCCGGCTTCAGATCTTCAACATACCCGCGACCGGCCCATGGGTTTTTCAGGACGGCCGCCGCTGCGATCAGCGTGAGGGGCTTCTCGGCCTTGCGTCCGCCTTCGATCAGCGTGTTTTCCACATAAAGGACGGTCTTTCGAACTTCCAAAACCATGTCGGTCTCCATGAAGGCCTAACGTCGCGCGTCGATCTTCGTCATCTCGTATTATGGTATACCATCATACTGGAGCGTGGTTCAAGCTGGATTCGCGAAGTGTCCAACCGCTGGAGTTTCAGGCACCCAAACTGAGATAGCGGAGGGATCGAAGCCCCAACGATCCAGCCAGAGGGCCCCCCTGCCTTCCAGCAGATCCTTGTAATTTGATATTATGGTATTATGGTATTCCGAAAAGCGACGGCTTCCCGACCGCCTCAGCCATTTTTTGAACGAGGCATGGATTCCGTGTTATGGCAGCGTGGCTGGACAGACGAGAGAACAACCCGATGAGCGATGCATCGCCGTCCCTTAAAGTTGACCGCGAGATCCGGACGCTGCGCACGCTAGCCCTTGAAAAGCTGCGGGACGCCATCGTCAGCATGCAATTCAAGCCGGGCGACCGCCTGGTCGAGCGCGCGCTGGTCGAGCAGTTGGGCGTCAGTCGGACCGTCGTCCGCGAGGTGCTGCGGCACCTCGAAACAGAGGGTCTGGTCGAGAATATTCCGCATCAGGGTCCGATGGTCGCCCGCCTGACGGAGTCGACCGCGCGGCAAATCTATGAACTGCGGTCAATTCTCGAAGGGGCGGCGGCCCGGGCCTGCTCCGAAAGCGCATCGGACCACGACTTCGTACGCCTTGACGCGGCCTTGCAGGACATCCGGCTAGGGTATGAACGGCACGATATCAAACAGATCCTCGACGCCACCACACGCTTTTACGAGATCATGTTCCTCAGCGGCGGGAAGGACGTCGCATGGGACATCGTGCAGACGCTGAACGCGCGCATAACCTATCTGCGGGCTATGACGATCAGTTCGACCGGCCGCAACAAGAACGGCCCTACGGAGTTGGAACGCATTCTCGCCGCCCTGCGAGCGCGGGATGCCGACCAGGCCGAGGCGACCTGCTTGGCACATGTCAAGGAAGCCGGAACAATCGCGCTTCAAGTGCTTCGCCAGGAAATTCCAATGGACAAAGCCATGACTGACCTTCCCCCGACGGAAAGGACACCGGGTTAAGCGGCTCGAAGCTCGGCCTGGTCCGGGGTGATGCAGCCGAGAACCAAGTGCAGTCTCTGGCGATTGTCATAGCCTTCGATGTAGGCGAACAGGTCCCTGCGAGCGGCGTCGCGCGTTGGATAGCGGGCGCCATGGACGAGTTCCGCTTTCAAACTGCCGAAGAAGCTTTCCATCGGGGCGTTGTAGCTGCGCCGCCCCTTCGGATTCCCCGCAGTTGCCTTTGCGGCTCCTCGATTGCACGACAGCGTTGTTCGTCAGTGCCTTGCGGTAGTCCCCAGCGGCGTATTGGCCGCTTCTTCGGTTGAAATCCGCAACCGCAGGTCATGATTCACCTGAAATTCGGCGCGCCTGCCCCCAAGCTCAACGAAACCTCATATCCCAAAGCCTGATCCGGCGAATATGGGCCGTGCCAAGTGAAACATCGGAGGCAGGCCGCCAGAAATATTATTTTGCAATTGGCTCAGCCTATCCCGGAATCCGAATGGTGCCTTGGATGAATTCCTACCCATCCGGGGATGTCCCCTCCGAAAATCGGAGGGGAATCGCCATTACTCCGTTCAGCTGTGCATGGTTTCGCCATGCAGGGCCAGATCCAGGCCGTCCACCTCGACGTCCTGATCGACCCGCAGCCCCATGACGATGTCGATGGCCTTCAGCGCCACGACCGTCACCACGGCGGTCCACAGCACGGTGACAACCACGCCTTCGATCTGAAGGCCGACCTGGGCGAAATTGCCGTCCAGCCAGCCGGACTTGCCCTCGCCGCCATAGGCGGCGCTGGCGAAAACGCCGGTCAGCACGGCGCCGAGGATGCCGCCGACGCCATGGACGCCGAACACGTCCAGCGCGTCATCGACCCCCATCAACTTCTTCAGCCCGGTGGCGCCCCAATAGCAGACCACACCGCCGGCCAGCCCCATGATCATCGCGCTGCCCGGGCTGACGAAGCCACAGGCCGGGGTGATGACGACCAGACCGGCGATGGCGCCGGACACCGCCCCCAGCAGGCTCGGCCGCCCTTTCACCATCCATTCGGCCGCCACCCACGACACCGTCGCGGCGGCGGCGATCTGGGTGTTGATCAGGGCGAGACCGGCCAGCGGCCCGGCGGTCAGCGCCGACCCGGCGTTGAAACCGAACCAGCCGACCCACAGCAGCGAACCGCCGATCATGGTCAGCACCAGATTGTGCGGCGCCATCGGCTCCGCCCCCGCGCCCCGGCGACGGCCGACGACCATGGCGGCGACCAGCCCCGCGACGCCGGAGTTGATGTGCACCACCGTGCCGCCGGCGAAGTCGAGCACGCCCGCATTCATCAGGAAACCGCCCGGCCCCCACACCATATGCGCCACCGGCACATAGGCCAGCAGCATCCAGATGGCGAGGAACACCATCGCCGAGGAGAATTTCATCCGGTCGGCCGGGCCGCCCATGATGATCATCGGGGTGATGATGGCGAAGGTGCATTGGAACATGGCGAAGACCAGCTCCGGGATGGTCCCCGACAGGCCGTCCACCTTGATGCCGGCGAGCATCAGCTTGCCGACGCCGCCGATGACCGGGTTGCCCTCTGTGAAGGTCAGGCTGTAGCCGGCGGCCACCCAGAGGACGGTCAGCAAGGCGGCGCTGAAGAAGCTCTGCATCAGCATCGACAGCACATTCTTCTTGCGCACCATGCCACCATAGAACAGGGCGAGCCCCGGCACGAACATCATCAGCACGAACATCGACGCGGTGATCATCCACGCCGTGTCAGCCCCGCTGAGTTCCGGAACGGATGGCGCCGCCTGGGCGAAGGCGGTTGAGGTGGTGGCCGCCCAGGCACAGGCGGCACCGAGTGAAAGCGCTGAACGACGCGGGAGTCCCATCAACAACCCTCCTTGCTTTACGATTGGATTTTGCGGCTGGATTCCGCGATTGGGGCACGCGACCGGATGGACTGGCGAGGCTGGACGATACGCGGCGGCCCTTCGAAGTCGGCCGCCATAACTTTTCGTGTCAGGAAATATTTTTTATGCAGGATGCGTGCCGCCTACCAGTTCGGCGGAAAATCCCGCAGGCGGGTGGAGCATCGGGACGGTGAATTGCTTAAATTTCGATCAGTTTGCACAGTCTGATGATCTTGCGCGCAAAATGGCCGCAACCCGGAAGGCCGACACCTGCGGCGAAATCCGCAACTCCGCGAAATTCTCCATGTCGCCGCCGGGGAGCTGGTAAGATCACCGCCCGTCATCACCAGAGGCGGACCCAAAGGCGGACATCGAGGAATCGCCGACCGTGAAGAGCACAGACAAGCATCCCCCGGCGACGGAGGAGCAGCCCGCGGAAGAATACGTCACCGGCTCCAGCGCGCCCGGCGCCGCGTCCCGGACGCTGGAACAGGCGCTCGGCGTACAGATCCGCTCGCTGCGCCGGCATCTCGACCTGACCGTCGCCGATCTGGCCGCCGCCGCCGGCATCTCCACCGGCATGCTGTCCAAGATCGAGAACGGCCAGATTTCACCGTCGCTCGCCTCGCTCCAGGCCCTGGCCGGCGCCCTGAACGTACCGATCACCGCCCTGTTCGCGTCGTTCGAGGAGAAGCGCGGCTGTTCCTATGTCCGCGCCGGCCAGGGGGTGGGCATCGAACGGCGCGGCACCAAGAGCGGGCATCAATATGAACTGCTCGGCCATTCCCTGGGTGGCGACATCGGGGTCGAGCCGTTCCTGATCACCCTGCGCGAGGGAGCGGCCCCCTTCACCGCCTTCCAGCATGCCGGGGTCGAGTATCTCTATATGCTGTCGGGCGAGTTGCTGTATCGCCACGGCGACCGCAGCTATGAGATGCGTCCGGGGGATTCGATGATGTTCGACAGCGGCGCCCCGCATGGACCGGAAAAGCTGATCTCGCTGCCGGCAGTCTATCTGTCGATCATCATCTATCCGCGCGAGGAACGCTGAACGCCCAGCGGACGGGTGGATTTTCGCGAAGCCCGCTCCTTCAGGGGAGCGGGTTTTTTCATGCCCGCCCGCTGTTGGCCCGCGCTTTGCGGTGGAGGCGGAACGGCCGCGCAGAAGTTTCCTATTACGAAAATATATTTCTTACAAGTTGACGACGCAGAAAGATCGGAGGTATAGAAGAGACACACAGACTTTGAACCCCGGAGCCCCATATGTGCGGCATCGTCGGATTGTTCATCAAAAATCCGAAAATAGAATCAGATCTTGGACATATGCTGTCCAGCATGCTCGAAGTCATGACTGGGCGGGGACCGGACAGCGCCGGTTTTTCTATCTATGGTCATGGCGATGACTCCAGCGTGAAGGTTTCCATTCGTGGAAATGAAGACACCGACTTTGCCGCCATTGCTTCCAGCCTCGCCTCCGACGCTGGACAAACCATCCCTCTGACGATCCGCTCCAGCCACGCCATCCTGGCGGTTCCGGTGGCGCGCGAGGCGGCTGTGCGCGCGGCGCTGGCGGCAAAGCATCCGGACATCGCGGTGGTCGGGTCGGGCCAGCGGATGGAGATCTACAAGGAGGTCGGGCTGCCCGCCGACGTGGCGCGCCGCTTCGGTCTTGCCGGCATGGCCGGCACCCACGCCATCGGCCACACCCGCATGGCGACGGAATCGGCGGTGACCACGGCCGGCGCTCATCCCTTCTCGACCGGCGTCGATCAGTGCCTCGTCCACAACGGCTCGCTGTCGAACCATAACGTTCTGCGCCGGACGCTGGCCCGCGACGGCATCCGCTTCACCACCGACAACGACAGCGAGGTGGCTGCCGGCTATCTCACTTGGCGGATGCGGCAGGGAGAGACGCTGAAGGAGGCGCTGACCAGCTCGCTCGACGCGCTGGACGGTTTCTACACCTTCGTGGTCGGCACCGAATCCGGCTTCGCCGTGCTGCGCGATCCCATCGCCTGCAAGCCGGCGGTGATGGCGGAAACCGACGACTATGTCGCCTTCGGTTCCGAATACCGCGCGCTGGCCGACCTTCCCGGCATCGCCAAAGCCAAGGTCTGGGAGCCCAAACCCGCCACCGTCTATTCCTGGGAGCGCCCGGCATGACCACGACGGCCCGCAGCTTCGACCTCGCCACCGCCGCGGTGCGCGACCTGAACCAGGCCCTGCACGGCCTTGACCACGACACGCGGGAGCGGCTGTGGCGGGTGCTGAACCCCGGCGGCGAGCACGCCATCGCGGTTGGGCTGAACGCTCCGGTCACCGTCGAGATCGACGGACATGTCGGCTATTACTGCGCCGGCATGAACAAGAGCGCGACCGTGCTGATCAACGGCAACGCCGGCGTCGGCGTCGGCGAGAACATGATGTCGGGCGTCGTCCATGTCCGCGGCGACGCCAGCCAGGCGGCGGGCGCCACCGCCCATGGCGGCCTGCTGGTGGTGGACGGCAACGCCTCGGCCCGCTGCGGCATCTCGATGAAGGGCGTCGACATCGTGGTGAAGGGCTCCATCGGCCATATGGCCGCCTTCATGGGGCAGGCCGGCACCCTGACCGTGCTGGGCGACGCCGGCGAGGCGCTGGGCGACTCGCTGTATGAGGCGCGGCTGTTCATCCGCGGCTCGGTCGCCAGCCTCGGCGCCGACTGCGTCGAGAAGGAGATGCGCGACGAGCACAAGGCGCTGCTGCACGCCCGGCTGGAGGCCGCCGGCTTGGCCGGGGAGGTCGATGTGTCGGAGTTCCGCCGCTACGGCTCGGCCCGCAGCCTCTATCACTTCCACGTCGACAACGTCTACTGACCGGGGAAGCGCCCACCATGGACCAGACCAACATCCCGCGCACCCTGCCCCGCAAGTCGGCGACCTTCGACGACTACACCCTGTCGGAGATCCGGCGCGCGGCGGCCACCGGCCTCTACGACATCCGCGGCGCCGGCACCAAGCGCAAGCTGCCGCATCTGGACGATCTGCTGTTTCTCGGCGCCTCGATCAGCCGCTACCCGCTGGAAGGCTACCGCGAGAAGTGCGGCACCGATGTCGTCCTCGGCTCGCGCTTCGCCAGAAAGCCGATCGAGATCAAGATCCCGATCACCATCGCCGGCATGAGCTTCGGCTCGCTGTCGGCCCAGGCGAAGGAGGCGCTGGGGCGCGGCGCCTCGGCGATGGGCACCAGCACCACCACCGGCGACGGCGGCATGACGCCGGAGGAGCGCGGCCATTCCTCCAAGCTGGTCTACCAGTATCTTCCTTCCCGCTATGGCATGAATCCCGACGACCTGCGCAAGGCCGACGCCATCGAGGTGGTGGTGGGCCAGGGCGCCAAGCCGGGCGGCGGCGGCATGCTGCTGGGCCAGAAGATCTCGGCCCGCGTCGCCGGCATGCGCACCCTGCCGGAAGGCATCGACCAGCGCTCCGCCTGCCGCCATCCAGACTGGACCGGCCCGGACGATCTTGAGATCAAGATCCAGGAGCTGCGCGAGATCACCGACTGGGAAAAGCCGATCTATGTGAAGGTCGGCGCGGCGCGGCCCTATTACGACACCGCGCTGGCGGTGAAGGCCGGCGCCGACGTGGTGGTGCTGGACGGCATGCAGGGCGGCACGGCGGCGACGCAGGAGGTCTTCATCGAGCATGTCGGCATCCCGCTGCTCGCCGCCATCCGCCCGGCGGTGCAGGCGTTGCAGGATCTGGGCATGCACCGCAAGGTCCAGCTGATCGTGTCCGGCGGCATCCGCAACGGCGCCGACGTGGCGAAATGCCTGGCTTTGGGCGCCGATGCGGTGTCGATCGGCACCGCCGCGCTGGTGGCGCTGGGCGACAACGACCCGGCGCTGGCGGCGGAATACGCCGAACTCGGCACGGTTCCCGGCGCCTATGACGACTGGCAGGACGGGCGTGACCCGGCCGGCATCACCACCCAGGACCCGGCGCTGGCCGCCCGCCTCGACCCGGTGAAGGCCGGGCGCCGGCTCGCCAACTATCTATCGGTGATGGCGCTGGAGGCGCAGACCATCGCGCGGGCCTGTGGCAAGAGCCACGTTCACAATCTGGAACCCGAGGATCTGGTCTCCCTGACCATCGAGGCCGCCGCCATGGCGAAGGTTCCGCTGGCCGGCACCGACTGGATCCCCGGCCGCAGCACCTACTGAGCGTCTATGCCCGACACGCCGTCCAACGAGGCGGCGTCCGGGCGGACGTCCCCAAAAGACCAAAAAAACGCGACCATAAGAAAAAAGCCACCAGACCAAAACCGGCTTTTACCCAGAACAGGGGTTTCCGATGGCCATCGACCTCCAGCAGGCCGCCAAAGAGCGCGGCATCAAATTCTTTCTGGTGTCCTACACCGACCTGTTCGGTGCCCAGCGCGCCAAGCTGGTTCCCGCCGCCGCCATCGCCGAAATGGTGGAGAATGGCGCTGGTTTCGCCGGCTTCGCGACATGGCTCGACCTGTCGCCCGCCGATTCCGACCTGCTCGCCATGCCCGATCCCGACAGCATGATCCAGCTTCCATGGAAGCCGGAGGTCGCCTGGGTCGCCGCCGATCTGTGGATGGACGGCCAGCCGGTCGAACAGGGGCCGCGCAACACGCTGAAGCGGATGATCGCGGCGGCGGCCGAGCAGGGCTTCCAGTTGAAGACCGGCGTCGAATGCGAATTCTTCCTGACCACCCCCGACGGCAAGGGCATCGCCGACAGCGCCGACACCGCGACCAAGCCCTGCTACGACCAGCAGGCGTTGATGCGCCGCTTCGACGTGGTCGCCGAGATCTCCGACGCCATGTCGGCACTGGGCTGGAAGCCCTACCAGAGCGACCATGAGGACGCGATCGGTCAGTTCGAGATGAACTGGGAGTATGACGACGTGCTGGTCACCGCCGACCGCCACGCCTTCTTCAAATACATGGCCCGCGCCATCGCCGAGAAGCATGGCCTGCGCGCCACCTTCATGCCCAAGCCCTTCATCAACCTGACCGGCAGCGGCTGCCACATGCACCTGTCGCTGTGGCGCGACGGCGTCAACCTGTTCCGCGATCCGACGGGCGCGCTGGGAATGTCGGCCATCGGCTACCACTTCATCGCCGGCCTGCTGGCGGAGGCGACGGCGCTCTGCGCCCTCACCAACCCGACGGTCAATTCCTACAAGCGGATCAACGCGCCGGTCACGGTGTCGGGGTCGACCTGGTCGCCCAACACGGTCACCTACACCGGCAACAACCGCACCCACATGATCCGCATCCCCAACGGCAACCGTTTCGAATTCCGCCTGCCCGACGGTGCCGCCAACCCCTACCTGATGCCGGCCGCCGTGCTCGCCGCCGGGCTGGACGGCATCGCGCGCAAGGCCGATCCGGGACCGCGCCTCGACATCAACATGTACACCGAGGGCTACAAGGTCACCGATGGCCGGAAGCTGCCGCTGAACCTGCTGGACGCGCTGCGCGTCCTCGACCGCTCCGACGTGCTGCGCGCGCGGCTGGGCGACGCGGTGATCGCCGCCTTCCTGAAGCTGAAGGAAGGCGAGTGGAACGCCTACGCCCGCCACCTGACCCAGTGGGAGCGGGACAACACCCTGGATTGCTGATCCGGGCCCTGCCGATCCAGGGATAACCGATCCGCCCCTTCCTCCTTCGACTACCGAGCGGAGCCATGCGCTACTCGTTCCTCTCATTGCTCGCCAACGCCGTCACCGGCCAGAAACTCTGGTCGGCGGCCTGGCGCGACGCCAAACCGAAGCCGGCCTACGACGCGGTCATCGTCGGCGGCGGCGGCCATGGGCTGGCGACCGCCTATTACCTCGCCAAGAAGCATGGCGTCCGCAACGTGGCGGTGGTGGAGAAGGGCTGGATCGGATCGGGCAATGCCGGCCGCAACACCACCATCATCCGCTCCAATTACGGCCTCCCCGGCAACATCCCCTTCTATGAATGGTCGATGAAGCTGTGGGAAGGGCTGGAGCGGGAGCTGAACTACAACGCGATGGTCAGCCAGCGCGGCATCCTGAACCTCTACCATTCCGATCCCCAGCGCGACGCCTATGCCCGGCGCGGCAACGCCATGCGTCTGCACGGGGTTGACGCCGAGTTGCTGGACCGGGAGCAGGTGCGGGAGATGCTGCCCTTCCTTGATTTCGACAACGCCCGCTTCCCCATCCAGGGTGGGCTGCTGCACCGGCGCGGCGGCACGGCCCGGCATGACGGCGTGGTCTGGGGCTACGCCCGCGCCGCCGACCGGCTGGGCGTGGACATCGTCCAGAACTGCGAAGTCACCGGCTTCATCCGCGACGGCGACCGCATCGCCGGGGTGGAGACCACGCTGGGTCCCATCCGCGCCGGCAAGGTCGGGCTGGCCGTCGCCGGCAACAGCTCCCGCCTCGCCGCCATGGCCGGGCTGCGGCTGCCGATCGAATCCCACGTCCTGCAAGCCTTCGTGTCGGAGGGCATCAAGCCGCTGATCCCCGGCGTGATCACCTTCGGCGCCGGGCATTTCTACGTCAGCCAGTCGGACAAGGGCGGGCTGGTCTTCGGCGGCGACATCGACGGCTACAACTCCTACGCCCAGCGCGGCAATTTGCCGGTGGTGGAGGATGTGTGCGAGGGGGGCATGGCGCTGATGCCGCTGATCGGCCGGCTGCGGCTGCTGCGCGGCTGGGGCGGCATCATGGACATGTCGATGGACGGCAGCCCGATCATCGACCGCAGCCCCCTGCCCGGCCTCTACCTCAACACCGGCTGGTGCTATGGCGGGTTCAAGGCGACCCCGGCGTCGGGCTGGTGCTTCGCCCACGCCATCGCGAAGGACGAGCCGCATCCGGCCGCCGCCGCCTACCGCCTCGACCGGTTCGCCACCGGCCATCTGATCAACGAGAAGGGGGTCGGCGCCCAGCCGAATCTGCACTGACATGCGCATTCCCTGCCCCTATTGCGGTCCCCGCGACGCCCACGAATTCACCTATCTCGGCGACGCCACGGTCACCCGCCCCGACCCGGCGGCGCCCGACGCGGCGGCGGCCTTCCACGCCTATGCGCATCTGCGCGACAACCCCGCCGGCCCACACGAGGAGCTGTGGTACCACGGCGGCGGCTGCCGCGGCTGGCTGCGGGTGACGCGCGACACCCTGACCCACGCCATCACCGGCGCGCGCTTCGCCGCCGATTCCAGCGTTTCCGCCCCCAGCGTCGCCAAGGATCCGTCATGAGCGGCCCCCTTTCCCCCACGGCACCGCCGCGCCTGTCCGGCGGCGGGCTGATCGACCGCGCCCGCCCGCTGTCCTTCACCTTCGACGGCCGCGAGCATACCGGCTTCGCCGGCGACACGCTGGCCTCGGCCCTGCTGGCCAACGGGGTGACGCTGGTCGGGCGGTCCTTCAAGTACCACCGGCCGCGTGGCATCCTGACCGCCGGCTCTGAGGAGCCGAACGCCCTGGTCGAGCTGCGCAGCGGCGCCCGGCGCGAGCCGAACAGCCGCGCCACCATGGTGGAGCTGTACGACCGCCTGACCGCCGCCAGCCAGAACCGCTGGCCGTCGCTGGAGCATGACCTGTTGTCGGTCAACCGGCTGGCCGCCCCGCTGTTCGGCGCCGGCTTCTACTACAAGACCTTCATGTGGCCGGCGGCGTTCTGGGAAAAGCTCTACGAGCCGATGATCCGGCGCGCCGCCGGGCTGGGCCGCGCCGCCGACGCCGCCGATCCCGACCAGTATGAGAAGGCCACCGCCCATTGCGACCTGCTGGTCATCGGCGCCGGTCCGGCCGGGCTGATGGCGGCGCTGACCGCCGCGCGGGCCGGGGCTCGCGTCATCCTCGCCGACGAGGATTTCCGCCTGGGCGGCCGGCTGCTGGCCGAGGCGTGCGAGGTCGGCGGGACCGGCGGCATCCACTGGGCCGCCGCCGCCGTGACCGAGCTGGCGAGCTTCCCCGACGTCACGCTGATGCCGCGCACCACCGTGTTCGGCGTCTATGACGGCGGCACCTATGGCGCGGTGGAGCGGGTATCCGACCATCTGGCCGAACCGCCGCCCCATGCGCCGCGCCAGCGCCTGTGGCGCATCGTCGCCCACCGCGCCGTGCTGGCCGCCGGGGCCATCGAACGTCCCATCGTTTTCGGCGGCAACGACCGGCCCGGCGTGATGATGGCCGGGGCGGTGCGCGCCTACGCCAACCGCTTCGCCGCCGCCGCCGGCCGCGCCGTCGCCGTCTTCGCCAACAATGACGGCGCCTGGAGCGCCGCACGGGATCTGCTCCGCGCCGGGGTGCGGGTTGAGGCGGTGATTGATGTCCGCGACAGCGTGGATCCGGCGCTGACCGCCCCGCTGCACGCCGCCGGCGCCCGCGTCCTCCTCGGCTCCCGCGTGGTGGAGACCGCCGGCAAGCGGCTGAAATCCATCGAGGTGATGACCGGCTCCAAGCGGACCACGCTCGCCGTCGACACGCTGGCGATGTCGGGCGGCTGGTCGCCGAATGTCTCCCTGACCTGCCACATGGGCAACCGCCCGGTGTGGAACGAGGCCCTCGTCGCCTTCGTGCCCGGCGCGGCCCTGCCGCCCGGCCTGCGGGTGGCCGGCGCCGCCGCCGGCCACTACGGCCTCGCCGCCTGCCTGAGGGACGGCGCGGAATGCGCCGCCGCCGCGCTTGGCGACCTCGGCTTCGCGGTGCCTACCCCCGCCCTGCCGCAGGCGGACGACGAGCCGGCGCGCGTCACCGCCTTCTGGCATGTCGCGGAGTCCAAGGGCGCCGCCTTCGTCGATCAGCAGAACGACGTCACCGCCAAGGACATCGCCATCGCCCACCGCGAGGGCTTCCGCGCGGTCGAGCATCTGAAGCGCTACACCACCCTGGGCATGGCGACCGACCAGGGCAAGACCGCCAACGTCAACGGGCTGGCGATCATGGCGGCGCTGACCGGCAAGGGCATCCCCGAGACCGGCACGACGATGTTCCGACCGCCCTACACCCCGGTGGCGATCGGCGCCTTCGCCGGCCATCATCGCGGCAAGGACTTCCGCCCGACCCGCCTGACGCCGACCCACGCCTGGGCGACCGAGCGGGGCGCCGTCTTCGTCGAGACCGGCCCCTGGCTGCGCGCGCAATATTACCCCCGCCCCGGCGAGCGCGACTGGCTGGAGACCGTCAACCGCGAGGTGACCGCCGTGCGCACCGGCGTCGGGCTGTGCGACGTCTCCACCCTGGGCAAGATCGACATCCAGGGGCCGGACGCCGGCACGCTGCTCGACCGCCTCTATATCAACGCCTGGTCGACGCTGGGCGTCGGCAAGGCACGCTACGGCGTCATGCTGCGCGAGGACGGCATGGTGATGGACGACGGCACCACCGCGCGTCTCGGTCCGAACCATTTCGTCATGACCACCACCACCGCCAACGCGGTGAAGGTCTTCCAACATCTGGAACACGCGCTCCAGGTGCTGTGGCCGGATCTCGACGCCCAGATCGCCTCCGTCTCCGACCAGTGGGCGCAGATCGCGGTTGCCGGGCCGAAGTCGCGCGACACGCTGGCCCGCATCGTCGACGCGCCGTTCGACCTGTCCAACGACTCCTTTCCCTTCATGGCGGCGGGCGAGCTGACGGTGCTGGGCGGCCTGCGCGCCCGCCTGTTCCGCATCTCCTTCTCCGGCGAATTGGCCTATGAGCTCGCCGTCCCCGCCGGCCAGGGCGACCGGCTGGTCCGCGCCCTGATGGAGGCGGGGGCCGACTTCGGCATCACCCCCTACGGCACCGAGACGCTGGGCGTGCTGCGCATCGAGAAGGGCCACGCCGCCGGCAACGAGCTGAACGGCCAGACCACGGCGCGCGACCTCGGCCTCGGCCGCATGATGTCGACCAAGAAGGACTTCATCGGCCGGGTGATGAGCGACCGGCCGGGCCTGACCGATCCGGCGCGCCCGGTCCTGGTCGGCTTCCGCCCGCTCGACCGCGCCCAGCAGCTGCGGGCCGGCGCCCATCTCATCCCGGTGGGCGCGGTGGCGGAGGCGGCCAACGACCAGGGATACCTCACCTCCGTCGCGTGGTCGCCGACGCTCGGCCATTCCATCGGCCTCGGTTTCCTCGCCAACGGCCAGAGCCGCCTCGGCGAGCGGGTGCGCGCCGTCGACCTGCTGCGCGGCGCCGACATCGAGGTCGAGATCTGCAACCCCGTCTTCGTCGATCCGCAAGGGGAGAAGCTCCGTGTCTGACACCCTGCTGAAACCCGGCCGCCATGGCGCCGCCCATGGCACCGCCACCGGCCCGGCGGGCGTGACCGTCGCGCCGGCCGCCCCCAGTGCCCTCGCCACGCTGGTCGCCGGCCGCCACCGGGCCGACGCGCTTGCCGACGCGCTGGACCGCCGCTTCGGTGTGCGCCCGCCGCTGCGGCCAGGCCACGCCACCGGCGCCGGCATCGGTTTCATCGGCGTCGGGCCGGGGCGCTGGCTGGTTCTGGGCGACGGCGCCGATGGCGCCGCCTTCGAGGCCATGCTGCGCGAGGCGGCGGCCGGTCTCGGCGCGGTGAGCGACCAGAGCGACGCCTTCCTGCTGTTCGACCTGTCCGGCCCGCAGGTGCGCCGGGCGCTGGCCAAGGGAGTGGCGGTGGACCTGCACCCCGGCGTCTTCCGCATCGGCGACGCCGCGACCACGCCGGTCGGCCATATCGGCGCCAGCTTCTGGCGGATTGACGACATTGGCGACGCACCCGTCTACCGGTTCGCCGTGGCACGCAGCTATGCCGCCAGCTTCATCGACTGGCTTCTGGCGAGCGCCGCCGAATATGGCGTCGAGGTGATGGCCGCCGGCCGAGATTGACCGGCAGCGCGGCCAGCACCTTCCTCCACCACGGAACCCCAATCCAACGACCGGCGTGCCCCCGCGGCGAAGACCGCGGCCGGCCCCCCATGCCTTCAGGAATCCCCAGCATGCCCGTCACCCAAGCCGTCCTGACCCTGTCCTGCCCCAACCAGCCGGGGATCGTCGCCCGCGTCTCGACCTACCTGTTCGAGCAAGGGTGCAACATCGGCGAGGCGCACCAGTATGACGATGTCGAAACCGGCCGTTTCTTCATGCGCCTGGTCTTCAATCAGGTGAACGAGACCTGCCTGTTTCCGGCCATCCGCGAGGGCTTCGCCGCCATCGCCGCGACCTATGGCATGGACTGGACCATGCGCCCGGCCGGCGAGCACCGCCGCGTCATGCTGCTGGTGTCGAAGTTCGACCATTGCCTCGCCGACCTGCTCTATCGCCGGCGCATCGGCGAGATCCCGATGGACATCACCGCCATCGTCTCCAACCACCCGCGCGAGACCTATGCCGACCATGATTTCGGCGACATCCCCTTCCATCATCTGCCGGTCACCAAGGACAGCAAGCTCGAACAGGAAGCGCAGATCTGGCGGCTGGTGCGGGAAACCGGGACCGAGCTGATCGTGCTCGCCCGCTACATGCAGGTTCTGTCCGACGATCTGTCGGCCAAGCTGGCGGGCCACTGCATCAACATCCACCATTCCTTCCTGCCCGGTTTCAAGGGCGCCAAGCCCTATCACCAGGCGCACAAGCGGGGCGTGAAGCTGATCGGCGCCACGGCGCACTATGTCACCGCCGACCTCGACGAAGGCCCGATCATCGAACAGGATGTGGAGCGCATCAGCCACCATGATTCCGCCGAGGATCTGGTGCGCAAGGGCCGTGACATCGAACGCCGCGTCCTCGCCCGCGCCATCGCCTGGCATCTCCAGGACCGGGTGATTCCCAACGGCCACAAGACCGTGGTCTTCCGCGACTGACCGGCGGAGCCAAATCCATGCACCACCGCCCACTCCGCGCCTTGACCAGCGACAACGGACATTGCGCCAGCCTGTTCATCCGCGGGCTCGTCATCGAAGCGGAGATCGGCGCTTGGCCGCAGGAGCGAGGTCGGCGCCAACCAATTCGTTTGGACCTCGACCTGACGGTCGCCGACCGGGGCGACGCAAGCGATGATCTTGCGCAGGTCGTCTGCTACGCGGCGGTGGCCGACAGGGTGCGGACGGTGGTTGCGCGTGGCCATATCAACCTTGTGGAGCGTTTGGCACACGAGATTGCCGGGGATCTGCTGTTGGACACCCGTATCCTGGCCGTCCGCATCCGCATCGAGAAACCCCAAGCCATCGCCAATGCCGATGCCGCCGGGATAGTGGTCCGCCGGTCGCGCAGCCGGGCCCCCGCAGCGGCGTCGCGGCGAACCGGCTTTCCCATAGACGCCCAACCGTAAAAGCGATGGGGATCACCATGCGCATGTCCATGGCACCGACCGTGTCGGAACCTGAAACCACGATCATCGACGGCAAAGCCTTCGCAGCGTCCCTTACCGAAGCCATCGCCGCTGAGGTGGCCGGTCTGAGCGCCGCCGGCAAACGGGCACCGGGCCTCGCCGTCGTCCTGGTCGGCGAAGATCCCGCCAGCCAAGTCTACGTCCGCAACAAGGGCCGGCAGACCATTGCCGCAGGCATGCGGTCCTTCGAGCACCGGTTGCCTGCCGACACCGCGGAGACCGACCTCATCGCGCTGGTCAGGCGGCTGAATGCCGATCCGGCGGTTGATGGCATCCTCGTGCAGTTGCCCCTGCCTGCCCACATAAATACGAATGCCGTCATCGACGCCATCGATCCGGCCAAGGATGTCGACGGCTTCCACGTCGTCAACGCCGGCCGCCTCGCCGCCGGACTTGACGCACTGGTGCCATGCACACCGCTGGGCTGCCTGCTGATGCTGAAGCACGTCCTCGGCGACCTGTCCGGTCTGCGAGCCGTGGTGGTGGGCCGTTCGAACATCGTCGGCAAGCCTATGGCACAGCTTCTCCTGCAGGAGAACTGCACGGTCACAATCGCCCATTCCCACACTCGCGACCTCGCCGAGGAATGCCGGCAGGCCGACATCCTGATCGCCGCGGTTGGCCGTCCTGGCTTGATCAAGGGCGACTGGATCAAACCGGGCGCCACCGTGATCGATGTCGGCATCAACCGCGCCGCGGGTCCGGACGGCACGTCGCGTCTGGTCGGAGACGTCGACTATGATGCCGCACTGGGCGTGGCAGGCCACATCACGCCGGTTCCAGGCGGCGTCGGCCCTATGACCATCGCCTGCCTGCTGCGCAACACCCTCACTGCCGCCAAGGCCCGGCCCGACTCCGGCTTCTGAGTGCGGAGAGGAACGCCAGCGTAAGCAACCCGCCCTGGTTCGACATCGGCGGCTTGGGCGAAGAACGCGGGCGCCCAAGACTGGTACCGGTGCTGACCCGTGCCACGGGACAGCGCCGGAACAGGACATCATGAATGGTCAGGCGTACCGGACCTCCTCGCTTTCGACCGCGAGCGGATCCCGGCCGCGCTTGGACAGCCAGGAATAGACCGGCGGCACCCGATCGGCGATGGATTCGACATGGATGTCGATCAGGCAGGGGCCGCTGTCGTAGGCGAAGGCTTCCGCCAGCGCCTTGTCCAATTCCACCGATGTCCGGGCCGTCCACGCCCTGACCCCGAAGGCTTCGGCGATGGCCTGACCTTGCGGCGGCATGAAATCCACGCTGAAGCACTGGTTGTGGCCGCGCAGCCGGTGAAGCCCCTTGATCCAGCCGAAGGTGCCATTGTTGAACAGCAGAAGGATCGCCGGCACCTGCAACCTGACCAGCGTTTCCAGCTCGCCCACCGCCATGCCGAAGGAACCGTCGCCGAACATGCCGATGGGACGGCGCTCCTTGTCGGCGAACCAGGCACCGACCGTGGCCGGCAGTGCGGAGCCGAGGCCGCCGAAGGCGCGCGGAATCGCGAAGCGGGTGCGGCGGTCCTTCAGTTTCAGGAAGCGGGTCATGTAAGGGGTCGGCGTTCCGGCATCGGAATAGATGTGCGCCGGTTTGCCATGGGCCTCCAGCGCCTCGTTGAAGCAGCGCACCACCCGCTCCGGCCGCAAGGGAAGGGAGTCCGAATTCAGCAGCGGTTCGGCGTTGCGCCAGAACTCCGCGCGCAGCCCGTTCAGTTCATCGACCCAGGGCTGGGTCTTGCCGCGATCGTGGTCGGCCGGGGCAAGGTCGATCAGCTGCGCCAGCGTCAGCTTGGCGTCGCCCGGCACCGACAGGACATTCTCGTAATTGTTCGCCATGATCTCCGGATCGATGTCGATCTGGGCGACGCGCTTGTTCAGCGTGATCTTCGGGAAAGTCCAGCCGATGGTCACCACCGATCCCATCTTCGAGCCGACGAACAGCACGAAGTCGGCATGCTCCAGCGCCCAGTTGGCATGAGGATGGAAGCCGTTGTCGCCAATCACCCCGACCGCCAGACGATGATCGTCCGGCATGGTGCCCTGGCCGGTCATGGTGGTGCAGACCGGAATGTTCAACCGCTCGGCCAGCGCCGTCACCTCCGGCCCGGCGCAGGACCGGTTCACCCCGCCACCCGAGACGATCAGCGGCCGCTCGCTGGCCGACAACAGCGCCATCAGCCGGTGCAGCGTGTCCGGAGTCGGCAGTGTCGGGAAGGCCGGGAAGCTGGCGCACTCTTCTTCGACATGTAAGGACACGCGGGCCGGATCGACCTCGGCGCGCAGCATGTCCTCCGGGATTTGCAGATGGACGGCGCCCGGCTTGCCGGAACAGGCGACACGGAAGGCCCGCCTGAGGATTTCCGGCAGCTTCTCGGCCGATTTCACCTGCACCGACATCTTGGTGATCGGCTCGAACAGGCGGGCGCAGTCAAGTTCGGTCAGGACGCCGCGCCCCTCTCCCGGCAGGGGAATGTCGATGGTCAGCAGGATCACCGGCACGGACGAGGCGTTGGATTCCGCGACGGGCGGCAGGGAATACATGGCGCCGGCGCCCGACGGGCATTCGAACACCGCCGGCTTGCTGGTGAAGCGCCCATAGGCGTCGGCCATGTATCCGGCGGACCGCTCGTCACGCGCCATGACATGGCGGATCCGCCCTTCGCGCTCTTGCAGCGCCTCGTAGAACGGCACGTTGGTGTCGCCCGGAACGCCGAACACGACATCGACCCCATAGGCGATCAGCATCTCCACCAGGATATCCGCGCCACGCATCGTGATCTTCTCCTTGGAAGCGAAATCTATCTTGAGGGGTGAGGGCGGGACCTAGGTCCGGCCAAAGGCGAAACGGCTGGCGGCAAACGGAGCCACATCGCGGACCGGACTGGCGCCGGCGATCAGATCGGCGACGATGCGGCCGGTGATCGGCCCGCTGGCGAAGCCGACATGGCCATGGCCGAAGGCATGGATGATGTCGGAGGAACGCGACGCCGGACCGATCACCGGCAGGCCGTCCGGCGTCGAGGGGCGATGTCCCATCCAGCGATCGCGCACCGCCTCCGCCCCGCCCGGCAGTCCCGGATAGGTCCTCTTGGCATGGTCGACCAGGATGTCGGCGCGCCTCCAGTTGGGCGGGGCGTCGATGGACGCCAGTTCGACCTGCCCCGACAGACGCAATCCATCGGCGGTCGGCGTGTTCGCCATCCGGCCGTCGCTGGGCATCACCGGATGGAGAGGGCCGGCCGACCCGTCCTCCACGACGGCATGATAGCCGCGCTCGGCCTCCAGCGGGACAGGGTCGCCGGCCGCAACGGCCAGCGCCTTGGATCGGATGCCCGATGCGATCACCGCCCGATCGCAGGGAATGGGGCCGCCATCGGTCTCCACCGCCGCCAGCCGGCTGCCATCGAAGGCGAAACCGGTGGCACGGGCAGGCACCAGCCGGGCGCCCAACGCCACCGCATGCGCGACGATCGCCGACACGTAGCGCCCCGGATCGCGGCAATGCGCGCCCTCCTCCACCAGCACGCCGAAGCGGTAGACGTCGGACAAGCCGGGTTCACGGGCTTCCAACCCCGCACGGTCGAGTTCGCGCCATTTCAAGCCGGTCATGCGCCGCAGTCGCCAGGACAGCGCCTCCGCCTCGAACGCCCGCCGGTCGGGATAGGCGTAAAGCAGCCCGTCCTGCCGGATCAACTCGCCGCACCCCACCTCGCTGGAAAGCGCCAGATGCCGGCCGGGGCTGTCGGCCAGGATCGACGCCAGCGCCGCCGCCGTCCGTTCGACCCGGCCGACGGTGGCACCCGCCATCATGAAGCGGAACAGCCAGGGGGCCAGCCGCGGCAGATGACCCCAGCGGATGACCAGCGGCCCCTGCGGATCGAACAGATATCCGGGCACCTGCCGCCACAGACCGGGCATCGACATCGGCACCACCGAGGCCGGGCTGATCCAGCAGCCGTGACCATAGCTGGCCGATTGCCTTCCGCCTGGGGTAGCCGGTTCGAGGATCGTCACCCGATGACCATCACGGACGAGTTCCAGCGCGCAACTGGCGCCGACGATCCCCGCCCCTGAGACAACTACGTGCATTGCCGCCCTTTCGCGCCTCCTCCGAGGCAGGTCTTGAGACAATTCGATGGTGCGCGCGACCGATCACCGGGCATGGGACGCCCTTCACCGCAGCCCGTGAACGAGCCGGAGCCGGATGGTCGCGATGAAGAGAAAGCGGGCCGCTCAGCCCGACGGGAGGGGAACCGCCATCAGGACGGCCCCAGCCCGTTGTGGAAATGGCTGAGGAACGCCTGTGTCGCCGGCTGGGACGGGGTCTCGATCACCTGCCGGGCGGGGCCTTCCTCGATGACGCAGCCGTCGCGCATGAACACCACGCGGTCGGCGACATCGCGGGCGAAGGCCATCTCGTGCGTCACCAGCAGCATGGTCATGCCCTCCGCGGCGAGCGAGCGGATGACGGCCAGCACCTCGCCCACCAGTTCAGGGTCGAGCGCCGAGGTCGCCTCGTCGAACAGCATCACCTCCGGCTTCATCGCCAAGGCGCGGGCGATGGCGACCCGCTGCCGTTGCCCGCCCGACAGCGTGTCGGGACGGGCCGTGGCCTTGTCGGCCAGCCCGACCTTGGCGAGCAGTCCATGGGCGATGGTCCGTGCTTCGGCCTTGGGCATGCGCAGGACCTTCACCGGGCCCGCCATCACATTCTCCTCCACGCTCATGTGCGGGAAGAGGTTGAAGGTCTGGAAGACCATCCCGGTCCTGGCGCGGAAAGCCGACAGTTCACGGTCGCCCGGCAACCGGTGCCCGCGGGTGAAATCCAGGGCCTGTTCGCCGACCCGGATGAAGCCCTGATCCGGCACCGTCAGCAAATTGACGCTGCGCAACAGGGTGGATTTCCCCGATCCGCTCGGCCCGATCAGCGCCACGACGCTGCCCCTGGCGACGCTGAGCGTGATGTCCTTCAGCACCTCGACCTTACCGAAGGATTTGCGAACCCCCACAAGCTCGATCATTTTCTGGGCGGACATGTCTTCTTCACTCCCGCAACAGGTGGCGTGCCGTCAGTGGCTCATCCGCGCTTCCAGCCGGTGGGCGAAGCGGGTCAGCGGGAACAGGATGATGAAATAGATGACGGCGATCATGGTGTAGGTCTCCAGCGGCCGGTAGCTTGCCGACGTGATCAACTGCCCCTGATAGAGCAGGTCCGGCACCGCCAGAACCGACAGCAGCGAGGTGTTCTTCAACTGGAGCACCGTCTGGTTGACCAGTGGCGGCACCATGCGCCGGAAGGCTTGCGGCAGGATCACCCCGCCCATCAGCTGGTGCCGGCGCATGCCCAGCGCCCGGCCGGCATCCCATTGCCCCATATCGACGGAGATGATGCCGCCCCGGATGATCTCGCCGAAGAACGAGGCGCCGTAGAGCGTCAGCGTGATGAAGGCGGCGACCGACGGGCTCAGTTCGATACCGGTCAGGATCGGCAGCGCATAATAGACCCAGACCAGCTGTACGAGAACAGGGGTGCAGCGGAAGATCTCGATGACGCCGGTCACCACCGCCGTGGCGATGCGCATGTTCGACAGCCGGGCCAGCGCGATCATGCATCCCACCACCAGTCCGGACGCCGCCGTGCCGATGGTGAAGGCAAGCGTATAAAGGACGCCGACCCCGATCAGACCCTTGTATTGCAGCAGGAAACCGAAATCCCATTGATACTGCATCTATCGATCCCGTGTGTGAGGTCCGGCCGGAATTCCGCCGTTCCGAAGTCAGCCCGCCGGGATTCCGGCATGCAGCCAGCGGCCGAGCGTCAGGACATCGAAGACCGGAAGCCCGAAGCGGGCGGCGATCGCGGCCGAGAAAGGCGGCAGGTTGGTGCATTCCAGCAGGATGGCGCCGATGGCCGGCTCCCGCCGCACCAACGCCTCCACCGCCGCCATCAGTTCCGCCTCCAGGCGCGGCCGGTCGTAAGGCTCGTTCTTCTCGATCAGCCGATGGAAGGCGCCACCCCGGGGCAGGCCGGCGACGGGCGGCAGGCCCGACGACTCCGTCACGCCGGCCTCGTGGAAATGGGCGGGCGTCAGCGAGCCGGCGTCATAGGTGACGACGCCGATCTTCCGGCCGGCCGGCAGCATGGCGGCGATCTGCGGCAGTTGCAGCAGGCTCGATGTGGCCAGCGGCCGCGACAGCCGGGCTGCGAGCGGGCGCTGGCGCAGCACCAGAAAGCCGCAGGAGGTCAGAAGCGCTCCCGCTCCCTGGCGGATCAGCTCCTCGCCCGCCGCGACGAAGGCATCCATCAGCCCGCCCTCGCGTCCATCGACCACATCGCGCGGCAATGCGCCGGAGACCGTCCGATAGAGAACGGGAAAGGGCCAGCTGCCGGCATTGCCGACATCGCCGACCGGCCGCTCGAAAGCGGTGTCGAGCATGATGATGCCAAGCGGTCGGGCCATTCCCTGATCTCCTCGCCGAAAGCCGCCCACAGGGGGCGGGAAGGCCGCAGCCGCCGTCAGAACTGGAGTTCGGACGGGATGTCCTCCTTGCGCACCCCGACCAGTTCCAGGCTGGAGGTGATCCAGTCGGTGACCACGCCGGAGGAGCGGTTGTATTCCAGCCAATTGTCCACGAAGGTGCGGAAACGCGGGCTGTCCTCGGCCCGCACGCCGGCGCAGGTCGGCTGGCGGATGGCCGGGCCGGGGATGACGATCTTCCCGACATTCGGGTTCTTCTTGACCGTCACCAGCGACAGCATGGCGACCTGGATGACCAGATCGGCGCGGCCGGTCTGGACGGCCAGCGTGGCCTCGTCCGGGGTCTTCAGGGCGACCAGCGTCGCCTTCGGCAGAACGCGGCGGGCGAACAGGTCATGGGTGGACCCGATGTCCACCGCGACGCGGATGTCCGGCTTGTTCAGCTCCTCCCAGCTTTTCGGTTCCAACCCCTTCTTGGTGATGATGGTGAAGGTGTTCTGCATGATCGGCCGCGTGAACTCCACCACCAGCGCCCGCGACGGCGTGGGGCTGAGGCCGAACATGATGTCGATCTTGTTGGCTTGCAGATCCAGGACGGCGTTGCCCCAGGTGGTCTCGCTGATCTCCAGTTCCGCCTCCAGCGACTTGGCCAGATCGCGCGCCATGCTCATGCAGAAGCCGGACCATTCGCCGGTGGCGATGTCCTTGTGATAATAGGGCTCCGTCCCGACGATGCCGGCGACGCGCAGCTTCTTCGTGCCGCGGACCCGGTCGAAGGTCGATCCGGCGGCCGGCTGTTGGGCCAGGGCCGGCGTGGAAAGCGCCAGTGTGCCCGCCCCCAGCGTGGCCGCTCCGGCGGCGGCAATCCCGACAAGTCCGGCGAACTCCCGTCTGCTGACCATCTCGATCCCCTGTCCGTTCAATATTGCCGGAATCCATTCAACCAGAGGCGGCAGCCGGGCAGCGGACTGGCTTTCTTTCCGCAGTCCTGGCCATCTTCCATCGGGCGGGACGTTCCGTTGATAAGACTATTTGATGACGCAGAACGCACGCTGGAAAAAACATTGAAAAATAGGTCTATCATGATTTTTATTCATGCTCTGGCAGGCGGGCGACCATGCGGCGATATCTTCCCTCCCTTTCGGCACTGCACGCTTTCGAAGCGGCGGCGCGGTTCATGAACTTCACCAAGGCGGCCGAGGATCTTGGTCTGACCCAGAGCGGAATCAGCCGGCAGATACGGAATCTCGAGGATTTTCTTGGTGTTACCCTATTCCACCGATCCGGCCCCCGCCTGGTTCTGACGGAGGTCGGCGCCACTTATTACCGCGATCTGGCACTGGCGCTCGACAAGCTCCAGGAAATCTCGATCGACGCCGTGCGTGGGCGCAGCATAGAGTCCTCGTTGATGATTGGAACCCACCACACGCTTGCCTCGCGCTGGCTCCCGGCGCGGCTGGGCTCCTTCATTGCCGCCCACCCCGATATACCGATCGAGGTCTCGCCGGCACCGCCGACCACGGATTTCGACACGACGCGGCTCGACATCACCATCCTGCGCGGTGCCGGCACCTGGCTGCACACCCGATCCATCGAGCTGTTCGAGGAAAAGCTGGTGGTCGTCGCCTCACCCACCCTGATCGCGGCGGGTGAAAGGCTGGATCCGCTGGATTTCGCCAAATTCCCGATGCTCCAGAACGCCAGCCGCCCCAGCCTGTGGCTGCACTGGCTGCGCGTGGCCGGGCTGGACTATAATGGACGGATCCAAGGCAACCGCTTCGCCCACAACGACATGCTGATCAACGCAGCCGTCCACGGCATCGGCATTGCCGTAATCCCGGTTTGCTACATCGAGCGGGAAGTGGCGCGAGGCGAGTTGCACATGCCCTTTGGCGAGCCTATCCGCTCCGGCGACTCCTATTATGCGGTCTATCCGGAGCGCAAGGCCCACCAGCCCAACGTCATTCTGTTCCGCGATTGGCTGATCCGTCAAACCCGCAGATATGAGCCGATCACCAGAGCGGATGATTGAGCCTCCCACGATCCAGCCGATCGTGTCCCGAGGCGTGGTGGCTTGACCGTAGTGAAACGGCCACCGCCGGACAAGGCCATGGGCACCAGCAATTGGTCGGCCGGTTAGGGGCCGGCGAAGGCGCCTGAGGCCAGGTAGCCCGCCATACGCGTCGCCGCCCGGCCGCCGACCTGCTCGGCCGGCACGCCCATGCGCCCGAGCAGCGGCAACAGGCTGCGGTCCAGGAAGTCGAACGGCGGCGCGTGCGGATTGTCGGTGCCGCCGTCCAGAACCAGACGCGACGGGCCGTCGGCCAGCAACAGGGCAAGGGCGGTGCGCAGCACCTGCCCGCCGCCCTCACCTTCCACGCCATCGATCTCGATCACCTTCGTTCTCCTTGGGTGCTACGTGAAGGGGGGCTATCCACCCCGACCGCCGCCGGAATCACCGCGCCCTTGGTGGGAATCAGCGAACCCGGCTTCAATGTCGGACCCTGCGTGCTCGCCGAGGCCGTTCAGCTCATCAGCCAGCGGCTCGAACTTCCAGGACGCATAGCGTCGGCGGTGATGCCCGTAACCATCATCTCGCGCCTGCCGGCCAACTTTGCAACAGAGCTGTTGCAGTCGCCGAGGTGTGGATACTACATTCCAAAGGATATAGCCCTTCTTTTCGGATTACGGTCTGGCTATGGACGGTCATCACCTTACAGAACAATCTGCCTTGGGTCAGACGCTAAACTCACTGAAATTCGACAGCGCGGCCCTGGCGCCGGAACAGGCGTTTTTCCGTTGGCGGGAAGAACTGTCGGTGGTCTTCGACACAACCGTCGATAACTATGATTTCGAGCGGCGTTTCCGCGGCAGCCTGGAGACCTTTCATCTCGGCGGCTTGCTGTTGACGAAAACGGTGTCGGGTCGGCAGAGGTTCACCCGCACCCACCGCACCATCGCCCGCAGCGGCATCGACCATTTTCTGATCCAGGCGCATGCCAAAGGCGGCTTTCGCGGCGCGGCCGACGAGCGTGAGTTCGAGATCGGCGCCGGCGACATCTGCATTTTCGACCTGTCGAGGCCGTGCGCGACCCTGTCGACCGAGTTCAGCAACGTTACCTTCTGCCTTCCGCGCTCGGCGTTGGAACCGCTGGTCGAGGATCCCGAGGCGTTGCATGGTCTGGTGCTGCCGGCGCAGTCGGCCGCCGGGATTCTGCTGACCGATCACCTGCTTTCCTTGTTCCGCGCCGCGGGCCGATTGCGGGCGGACGAGGCGATGGCGGTCGGCGGCCGGTCGATGGCCTTTGTCGCCGGTTGCCTTCAGGATGCCGCGTCCCGCAGCGGCGAGCGGCGGAAGGTTCGGGCGGCTCTATCCATCCAGGTTCGCCGGTTTATCGAGCAGCAATTGCACGACCCGGAGCTTGGGCCGGAAATCATCGTCGCCGCGCTGGGCGTGTCGCGCGCGACCTTGTTCCGCATGTACGAAGCGGCGGGCGGCGTGGCCTCGTACATCCGCAAGCGTCGGCTGGTCAGGAGCCTGGCCGACTTGCGGGCGCCGCTGGAAGCGGAGCGGATCGCCGACATCGCCCTCAAATGGGGGTTCCGGTCGGAAGGGTCCTACAGCCGGGCCTTCCGTGCCGTATACGGACTTTCGCCCAGCGAGTTCCGCGCCGGGGTCAATGGTCCCGCCTTCGCGTCGTTTCAGGACGTTGAGGATCTCAGGCTGGGGCATTGGGTCCGCAACCTCGCCCTGCCGTGACCGATCAGGATCGGGATCACTCCACCGACAATCCGAACAACCGCCACCGCGTGCGCGTGTACTCGCCTTCGACGTCGTAATAGGCGATCGGAAGTTCCAGCGAGCGGGCGGTCAGGCTGCCGACGGCCGCCAGGACCTCATAGCTGGTGGTGACCAGCGCCCCTTCGGTCCGGGCCAGCGACACCTGCGATTCGATCAGATCGCGTTGCGCGGTGAGCAGTTCGGGGATGGTGCTGAAGCCGGCGTCCACCTGGCGGCGGAGCTGGTTCACCGCCACCGTGGCGGCGGCGACCTGGGCGCGCACCGCCTTCAGCGCGACGGCGGCGGAGCGGTGGCGGTTGTAGGCGTCCACCGCGGTGCGGATCGCCTGGCTCCGCGCGGCGTCCAGGTCCATGCGCGCCTGCCCGGCCCGATACTTGGCGGCGCGCACCTGGGATTCGGCGATGCCGCTCTGGTACAGGGGAATGGTCAGGCGCATGCCGATGCTGGCGTTGCGCTGGTGGCCTGCGGACGGGAAGCCGTCCAGCGTGTAGCGCTGCTCGTCCCAGCGCACGGTCCCCTCCAGCGACAGGCGGGGCAACAATCCGCCGGTTCGCACGTCCACCTCGTCCGCCGCCGCTTCAAGGCCGAAGGCGGCGGCAATCACCGGAGGGCTGGACCGCCACGCCAGATCCTCCACCGCGTCCAATCCGGGCGGCAGGTTGACCGCCGGTCCAGCGGGGCGGAGCCGGTCGGGCCGGGTTCCGACGACCTGGCGATAGAGGGCCTCGGCGTTGTCGCGATCGGCCTCGGCGGCGGCCAGCTCGGCATCGGCCTGGGCGGCCCGCGCCTCGGCCTGGGAAACGTCGGCCAGCGTGCGGTCACCGAGATTGAGCTGGCGGCGCGCCAGATCGATCAGTTGGCCAAGCGCGTTTCGGTAGCCGCGCCGGACCTCGACGATCTGGCGGTTGGCCAGCGCCGTCACATGAGCTTCCGCGGCTTGCTGGAGAACCCGCTGTTCGGTGGAGACGAGAAGTGCCCGCTGCTGGCGGATACGGTTCTCGGCTTGCCGCAACTGCGCGAACTCGGCGCCGCCCCGGGTGATCGGCTGGGTGAACCCCACCTGAGCCCCGCGGGAAGCCTGGCCATAGCGCAGCGTCGCGCTGCCCTGCGGCTGGGTCACCTGGCGCAGGGTCGCGTCGCCGCTGGCGCTGACGTCGGGAAGCCACGAACCCAACGCTTGCGGATGCAGTTCGTTGGTGGCGCGCAGCGTCTGCACGGCGGCCTTCAACTCGGGATTCGTGCGATACGCCTCAGTCAGCGTCTCCTGAATGGTGGTCGCCGGAGCCGGGGCGGCGCACAGCCAGAGCGCCAATGCGCAAGCGCCCGCAGCGATCGCGCCGGAATGGCGCGCGAACCGCGTGTCGATCATCGATGGTCCCTCGGGTTGGCCGGCGCAAAGGCAAAGGCGGACCCGAAAAGCGGGTCGGGCATGCCGCCGGGCACGTGGCGCAGGAGGCGGAGCGCGATTCCGGCGCGACCATGGCAGAGCCCCGCCGGCGCCCCGCCCTGGATATCGTGACGGAACAGGCGCAGCCCATCGGCCATGGCGCGGGCCGCCAGATCGGCGTCGATAGCGGCGGCCCTGGCGGAGAGATCGGGTCGCGCCATGGATGCGCCGACGATTTCCAGAATCGCCGCGGCTCCGGCCCGGCCATGGAGAACCGGATCGGCCAGCGTATCCACCGCGACCAGTCCGGCCAGAGCGGCCTCCTCCGGCGGCGAGACGGGAAGACCGGCATCGACCGCCATGGCGCGCACCGCCAATGCGCCGCCGCCGCGGTCCCAGCGGGCGAGGACATCCGCCGCCGGCGCGGCCTTCAGCGCGCGTATGGCCAGATCGCCCCAGACCGCTTCGCCCGTCCGCTTCAAAAGGGCCAGGGCTGCCAGCGCCACCCCCGCCGGCCCGTCCGGCACGCCTGCCGAGGCGCGGCCACGCGCGGTCGCAAGCGCGGCGAGCCCGACGGGCGTGGCGCGGGCGTCCAGGACCTGCCCGGCTCCGATCGCCGCCTCCAGCCAGCCGCGACCGGGCAGCGCGTCTTCCAGCATCGACAGGCCAAGCACCGCGCCGGCCAGCCCGTCGCGCGCCGCGAGAGCGTCGTAGTCCGCGAGCGCCCTGTCGCCGAGAAGACGCCGCGCCAAACGCTCCGCCGCGTCCGTCGCTTCGGGCCAGGCGATGAGGGCGCCCGCCCGCGCCAGCCCGCCGGCGATCCCGGCGACGCCGCTGATCAATCCGGGATCGTGCCGCACCTTGCGGTAGCGTTCCGCCGCGGCGGGAAGGTCCAGGCCGGCGATGATCGGACGCAGCGCCGCCCGACACCGATCCGCCCAGGGATGGCCAGCGTCGAGCGGATGGAGCGCCGCGAACAGCAGCGCCGTTCCCATCCCGCCATATCCCAGCGAGGAATCGTGTCCGCGGGGCAGGAACAGATCGTGCTCCGCCCAATG
This sequence comes from Azospirillum sp. B510, assembly GCF_000010725.1. Classification (NCBI taxonomy): domain Bacteria; kingdom Pseudomonadati; phylum Pseudomonadota; class Alphaproteobacteria; order Rhodospirillales; family Azospirillaceae; genus Azospirillum; species Azospirillum sp. B510. The sequence goes on from NC_013855.1 coordinate 1,252,847, forward strand.
AAACAGGCTGGTCCAGACCATGCCGTCGTCGCTCTTGAAGAAGACGTCCGCCTCGGTGCGACGGGCGAGCATGACGGCCGCAGCGACGCGGGCGTCCGCCGGCGCTTGGTCCGCCTGTGCTTCGTCCGTCTGGGGCACCGGAAGCGGCGGCAGCGCGTCCGCCGTCGCCGCCACCCGCGCCTGAAGGGCCAGCACAAGGATCCGCTCCTGCCGGGCGACGGCCGATTCCGTCATGCGTTGCAGGCGGGTGCGGGCGCGTTCCAGCGCCGTCGCCGCGACCGGCACCTCACCCAGCGGCCCGGTGTGATCGAAAAGCGTCCGGCCATCCGCCAGAATTTGAAAGCGCGGCACGTCCAGCGCCTCGAGCGCGCGCTTCTCGGCGTCCACCAGCCCGGCATGCGCCGGACGCTCCACGCTGAGGCACAGCGCGCGGGCCACCTTCTCCAGCACGATGTCGCGATCGGCGGCGTCGCCGGTGGCGTCGACCATCAGCGACCGCCGCAGGAGCTGCGCATAGAGCTGAGTGTTGCGGAACAGAAAGCGCAGCGGCGCGTCCGACAGCGCGGCCAGCGGTCCATCCGGGGCCAGCAGCTCTGCGCGGCGGTCGAGCATGGTGCGGCAGCCGGCCAGGAATCCATCGGCGATGGCGCGGGCATGCCGGGCGAGAATCGGTTCGATGCGTCCGGCCGTGGGACGGTGCAGGCGGGCGGCGGCGGGGTCGCGGGGGTCGCTGATGCCGCCCATGTCGATGGGCATCCTCCCCGCCGTCATCCAGCTCGGCAGCAAACCCGTGCGCAGCACGCCGAACGCCAGCGCCCCCAGCGCCTCATTGATCTTCTCCTCCGCCGCCAGCGCGTCGGGTCCGCCGAGGAGCGGGGTCAGCGCGGTCTCCAGGTCGATGGGCACCGGCCAGCCGCCCTGGGCGATGATGTTCTCGTAATGCAGGTCGTTGATGTCGATGGCGTAGCACAGCGCCAGCAGCCGCCCGCAGCGGCGGTAGAACGCGCCTTCCTCCTCGGAATCCGCGGCCGGACGGTGGGCGATGAAGGCGCACCAGCCATGGGTCCCGCGGTTCAGGGCGCGGGGCACGCGCAGGTCGAAGCCGCGGTCGCGCGCCGCCAACCACTCCACCAGCGCCGCGACCGCGACGTCCACCGCCAGCGAGCGCGGCTTGTAGACCAGCCGGCGCCCATCCGCGAAGGTGATCGCCAGAACCCGGCGGCAGCCGTCGTGGGGGTCGGCGTTGTCGTCGGACACCGCCGTCACCGGGCCGGGATCCCGGCCCTCGAACAGGGTGGCGACGATCGAGGGCCGGTCGGCCGCCAGCCGATCCAGCGTCTCCGCCGTGGCGGTGGTCCAGCGCTCCAGAAACTCGACCAGAAGCCGCGCCAGGACCGGGCAGCGCCGGAACAGCACGCCGAACCCGTCCGGTCCCGGCGGCGGCTGAACGCTCTGGGCGGAGGGACGCAACAGGCTGTCGATGCCGGCCGCCGCTTGCCGTCTCAAGCAGGCGACGGCGTCCGCGGCAAGACCGGCTACGGCGCTCTGCGCCTCGATCCGACGGCAGGCGTGGGCGGCCAAACGCTCGACGATCTCTGACGGAGTCTCCGCGGCGAGCACGCCCGAATCGTCCAGGAGAGCCAGGAACCGATGCACCCAGTCCGGAAGCGGCGCGCCCTCGACGAGACGGACGGGGGCCAGTCGGGCGGCTTGGATCTCGACGTCGATGCCGCGCCAGCCCGTTACCGTGCGGAACACGCCCTCGTTGCCCTTGGCGACCGCGTCGCGCCAAAGCGCCAGCCGATCCGGCGCGCCGACCACGTCTTCCGCGCGCCAGCAGGGATCGCCCCGTTCGTCCGGACGGCTTGCCCGGGCGGCCATGATACGAAGATCTCCATCCGAGAAAATGGATGGAGATGCCAAATTTTCAGTAATTATCCGCCCAGACATTCTCTTCCCTTCAATCAAAAATCATAAATATTATTTGTTTTGATTTCATCAATATTTTGTGTTATCGCTGAATTCATGATATTTTGTTTCCTGGAGTGGACATGAGAGGGTTTTTTATATGTGGGCCTGATGTAGCGTCTTCTCAGCCGGGGAACAGGAGCTTCGGCGCCGTCACCATCGAAGGGGTGACCGTGCGGTGCGGCATCCTGGAGCGGCCGGATCCGGTGTTTCTGCCCGACGCCGAACATCGGGGGCATGTCCTGGTGCGGGTCATCGCCTTCTCCTGCAACTATCGGGACAAGAGCCTGATCCTGCGGGCCGCCACGACGGATCGCCCGCGCGCCGTCTATGCCATCGGCTCGGAATTCTGCGGGGTGGTGGAGGCGGTGGGCGCCGACGTGACGGACCTCGCGCCCGGCGACCGGGTGATCGGCGACAACGCCTATCCGGAGTCCGGCGTGCCGGGCATCGCCGCCGGCGTGCCGTCCAACCACGGTTCGCGCGAGCGGCAGGTGCTGCACCGCTGCAAGGTCGCGCGCGTGCCCGACGCCATGACCGACGAGGCGGCGGCGGCCTTCAGCATCGGCGGGCAGACCACCTACAGCATGATCCGCAAGCTGGAGCTTCCCGCCGGCGCGCGGGTCCTGGTGACGGCGGCGAAGTCGAACACCTCGCTGTTCGCGTTGGCGGCGCTTGCCGGCCGCGGTTACGAGGTCTACGCCCAGAGCACCTCCGACCGCTTCGCCGCGGAGCTTGAAGGGTTGGGCATCCGGGCGCTGGTGGTCGCCGATCCCACCGTAGCGCCGCTGGTCGAGCATCCCGTCATCCGGCAGGTTGCGCAGGCCGGCGGCTTTCACGGGGTGATCGACCCGTACTTCGACCTCTATCTTCCGCACATGCCGTTGCTGATGGCGGCCGGCGGGCGCTACGTCACCTGCGGCCTCTACGATCAGTACATGGACGTCGTGGGCGGCGAGGCTCCGCGCAGCGCGGTGCCGGTCGGCCCTTGGCTGATGATGACGGTGATGATGAGGAACCTGTCCATCATCGGCAACTGCATCGGATCGACCGACGATCTGGAGCGCGCCCTGGCCGACCATGCGGCGGGGCGGCTGCCGGTGCGGATCGACCGGGTGCTGTCGGGGACCGATACCGCGGCCTTCCTGGAGCGCACCTATCTGGCGCGCGACCGGCTGGGCAAGGTGGTGTTCCGCTACGATTGATCGGAAATGTGACGGCATGGGGCGGCCTATCGGGCGTGGTGGTTGGCGAGGAAGCCGCCCAGATAGGCCAGCCCTGGAACGATCAGCTTGACGACCGGGACGCCCACCGCGGCGCGGGTCAGATCGACCCGCAGCACCCGGCCGAACCCGGCCCCGGCCAGCCCCGACAGCACGAGGTCGAGGTCGCGGCCCAGATCGCCGGAGGACCGATCCGGCAGCTCGTCCCACGCCAGCTCCCCCCGCCGGCCGGTGAAGAAGCGGGCAAGCCGCTCGTGCGCCGGCGTGAGGATGTAGGAGTCGGCCGACAAATCCTCGCGCGCGCCATGGATGTAGGTCAGCCGGCTCTGCGCCGCCTCCGTGATCGCGCGGACGGCGGCCACGGTGGGGCTGAGGTGGCAGCCATAGCCCATGTTGACCCGCGAGCACGCCTGATCCGCGAGCGGATCGAGGAACACCGCCCACATCGTCGTCGCCGGTCCCGTCGACGCGACCCGGATCAGCACCAGTTCGACGCCGGCGGCGGCCACCCTGCCAGCCAGTTCCGCCACCGGGCCGGGCGGCAGCCGGCGGAGATCCACCATGCACGCCCCGTCCACGCTCTTGCGCAGCCCGGCCCGGCTGAACCGGGTGACCGCGTCGCGTTCGATCAACTCGTACAGGGCGTGGAGCGTGGCCTCCACGATGTGGTTGCCGGACGCCAGTCCGTTGGTGGACACCATCGCGTGCAGCGGTTCGACCGGCACGGCGGAGCAGGCGGGAACCAGCACCGTGGCCCCGCTGTCCGCCGGCCCGAGAGAGCGGGCTTCCAGCCAGGGAAGCCGCAGATGGTCGTCGAGATGCAGGCCCGGCACGTAATTCGGCAGCGCCTGCGCCGGCAGGAACGCGGCGCGTTCGGCTGTCAGCTCCGCCATGGACGCCCGCCGCGGCGCGGCCGGCGGATCTTCGGCGTGCGCGTGCTCCAGCGCCTCCATGATGGCGGAAACACGGGCCGCGATCGGGGTCAGCCCTTTGCCGTTGGTCACCTGGACCAGCCGGGCCAGCGGCCTGACCGCGCAGAAGGTCGGGATGCCGATGCGGTCCAGCCCGGTGATGTCGGCGACCCGTGTGACGCCGATCGTTGGCAGATGTGGGATGACGCGGGCCAGGGTCTCCTCCGGCGAGACGAGGCGCTGGGCGCCCTCGGCGTGCCGGACCGTCAGGGCGGTCGAGGCTTGCGGGCTCATGGGCGCTCTCCGCGCAGAAGCTCGTCGAGCGCCGCGGCCTCGCACCAGCCGGCATAACCGAAATGGGCCGGTCCGGCGGCAACCAGCCAATCGGCGAGCGCGTCGCCCGCCAACCCCGACCGGCGGATGCCGGCGTCCGCGATCCATGCGCCGAGATCGGCGGCGCCCTCCGCCCTCGCGCGGTCCTCGAAGAACCGGCGGGACAGGCGTCGCCGCAGCTCCGGCAGCTCCGCGCCGGTCACGCCGTGCCGCCGCGCCACCGTCTCCAGCTCGAGCCCATCCGGCCGGTCGATCCCCAGCTCCGCCGCGAGACGCCGACGCGCCCAGGGAGAACACGGATCCGGAGCGCGCCGGATCTTTGGCGGGGGCGGGGCGAGAGAGGCGGCGGCGACCGTGCGCAACGCCTCTTCCGCGTCCAGGCGCTTTTGGTCGATGCGGCGGGCGGTGAGCCAGCGGGCCAGCCGGGGAGAGCCGACCGCCCGCGCCACCGCGTCCATGCTGCGCTCGGCGAAGGGAAGAGCGATGGCGTGGGCCAGTGCCGCGTCCGCCTCGGTCCGCGATGGCAGATCGTCCGGGTCCGCCGCGCCGGTCAGAGCCGCGCCGGTGAACGCCGCGGCAAGGGTCGCGCGCAGGTTCACCAACGGTTCCGACAGGGCGGGCCAGCCCAGTTCGGCCGGGCCATAGGTCAGCGCCACCTCGTCGTCCGCTTCGATCGCGCCGTCGCGGTACCATTCGAAGATGCGGCCATGGCCCACCATGCCGAGCGTATGGAGTTCCGCCGCGCGCAGCGCGCCCATGCTGGACGCGCCATGAACCGCGACGCCGTCGGCCATCGCATCCACGATTTCCCGCGGCCAGACGGAGGGAGACCCGTGGAACTCGCCGTCGATCAGCACCACCACCCGCGCGCCGTCGCGTGCGGCGCGGTGGATGTCGCCGCGCCGGGCCGGCGGGCGCCAGTCGGCGTCCAGGATGGCGGCCGCGTCGTCGCGCGGCAGGCTGGGGCCAAGGAACACCACGGGGCGAGCGGGTTTCGGGGCGGTCGCGGTCATCGGCGCGCTCATGGTCCGGTCGCTCATGGTCCGGTCGCTCCGGACAGCGCGCGCTTCAGCGCCCGGTCGTCGATCCAGCAGAACCGCGCCGCCAGATAGGCCTTGGCCGACAGCGGAGCGGGCGGGTCCAGAACGATCTTGATATGGTTGACCGTGCGCAGGAAGCCGCCGCTGTGGCCGGGGCCGGGACGGTCGGCGGCCGCCTTCAGGTCGGCGGGCCACGCGTCGCGACGCCATTTCTCGTGCGTCAGGCCGTACCACGCCGGCAGCGCCGCCCGCTTGGCCGGCACGCACAGCCCATCGGCCGCCAGCCGGTCGAGCAGAGCGGTCATCCGCACGCCCAGATCCGGCCCCGCATCCAGATAACATTCCAGGCCGAGCTTGGCGTGCAGGCCGGTCGATACGTCCATATCGACGGCGAAATGCTCCGCCAGCGGCGTCAGATCGTCCAGCAGGCCGCGCAGCCGGTTCCGGTCGCCCGGCCAGCCGGCGGCGTCCAGATAGGCGGGGATGGCCTCGGCCGGCAGGCCCGTCGCGCATAGCCGCAGCAGGGGGAGCGGGCGCGAAAGCATCATGCCGATCTGGAACAGCTCCGCCCCCTCGGGCAGGGCCTCCAGACAGGCCGCGAGACCCGCCCGGCGTCCGTCATCCATCGCCAGTCCGGTGAGGTCCTCCACCGCGCCGATCAGCCAGGCATGCTCGGGCGGCGCGGCGTCTCCACGGCCCAGCCGCTCCGCGCCGATGAAAAGGCTGGGCACCGCCGGCCGTTCGGGCGGGCGGTCCAGGTCGAACTCCACCCACATGTTGCGCACGCGGCTGTGCAGCGGATCGCCGGGATCGGCCCAACGCCGCACGAAGCGGGCAAGCCGGGTCCACACGGCGGCGGCGCCCCCCTCGCCGGCCAGCCCGCCGTTGGAGACCGCGTCGGACAGCGCGGTCAGCCAAGCCGTCCGGTACGGCTCCTCGCCCATGATGCAGGCGAGGAAATCGGCCGTCTCCTCCTCCCGCCCCAGGTTGCATTCAAACCCGAAGAATCGGCTGCATGCGGCGGGCAATTGCTCCGCGACCGTCCGGATGCGGGCACGGGCTTCGGCGCCGACCAAACCCGGCTCACGCAAGGCGAGAAGCGCGGCCTCGGCATGGGGGGCCAAGGTCGGGGCGTTCATCGCGGATTCTCCATGATCGTGCCGTTCGTGTAGGGAGCCAGCGCGAACCGCGCGACGTAATCGGCAAGTCCCCGCGTACGGTAGCGGGGGTGCGCCGCCGCCCGCTCCGCCGCGTCGGGGAGATCCGCCCGCATCGGATCGCAGGGTTGGGACAGGGCCATGGCGGCCAGCGCGGTTCCGATCAGGCCATGGCTGTCCTCGTACAGCGACAGCGCGTGCCACGAACCGCCGGCCCGGATCAGTCCGGGCGCCAGAATGCCCCGCCCGCCCAAATCGAGGGTCGAGTAGAAGGGCGTGCTCGCCGGCCATTGTCCGGCATCCCCCACCAGATCCAGCAGCCGGATCTGGGCGCAGCGCACCAGCCGCCCCCTGCGTCCGGCAGCCGCCAGGGTCAGGATGGCAAGCGCGGTTGACAAGGCGGGGTCGAACATGCCGAACCCGTGCCGGTCGTCCATCGAGGCGGCGACCTCGTCGGCGAGCCGGGTGCGGAGGGCCTCGGCCTCCTCTCCCGGCACATCGGCGAGCGCGAGCGCGGTGACCCAGTCGGTCAGGTAGGGGTTGGCGAAATAGAGGCTGCCCCGCGTCGCGAACCGCTCCGCGATCCAGGACAGCGGTGTGGTCTCCGCGAGACCGGCGCGGCGGCGCAGCGCGCGGACCAGCGCCGTCGTCCCGAAATCGGCCTGACACCAGTGGCGGGTCTCCGGGCTCCGGCGCATATGGCCGGGGCGATCGTCGTCACTGGACAGCTGGGGCAGGATGCCGCCCATCCCGTCGGTGAAGCGATCCACCGCGCCCACCGCCGCCGGGTCGTTCATGCCCATCAGGATCAGCGCGGAATCGGTGGCGGTGACCAGTCGTCCGGTGTGGAAGGCCCACAGCCCATCTTGGCGGCGCGCGTTCAGATGACGGCGCAGCAGCTCCGCGGCGGCGCGGGGCTCCGGCTCCGCTGCCGCGGCCAGCGCGCAGGCCGCGAAGCCGAGCGGAACGAGATCGCCATAGGGATGGGGCGCTTCGGCTGGCGGCGGCCGGCAGGTCATGGCGAGCGGCGAGCGGCGGGCGGTCGCGGCCATGCCGATCAGCGTCGCCAGCGCGGTGCGCCGTCCGGCCCCCACCCGCGCATGCCCGGCCGCGACCAGACCACGCTCCAGATCCGCGTCGATGTCGGCGTGCCGCAGGAAGAAGCGGTTGCAGGCGCCGGTTCGCGAAAACCCCGCCAGCAGACCGCTCAGCACATGGCGCGACAGCGTGTTGCCGAACCGGGCGACGACCTGCCCATCGCGCCGCTCCGCCCCAAGGAAGCGGACGCCGCAAGCGCCCAGCAGCTCGAAATGGCGGCCGGTGGGGATGGCGTCGAACAGGGCCGCGCCCACGACCTCGCCGCTTGCGTCGCCCGTCACCGCCAGGACGACCGGCCCGAACGGCGCGAGGCGACCCAAACCGACGCACACCGTTCCCTGGTGGTCGAGGTGGTCGAGACGCGGCCCATAGGCGTCGGCCAGCGTCGGCCCGTCGGGTTCCGCCAGCGCCGAGCCGTCGGCAGCGGTCAGCGCGCCTTCCTCCGACGGAGCGAGAATGGGGCCTGCCGGTGTCAGCGCCACATGGCTGAACCGAGCCGCCGACGGGGGCTCCGGCAGGAAGAACATTGCCTGTCCGATCGTCGGATCAGCAATTTTGTCAATTTCCGAAAGGTCGAACATCGCCGTCCATTCGGTATCGCCCGGCATTTTTCGCAAAATATCGGTTATGCGCATCGCCCCCGTTCCCTTGGACTGCTGCCTGCGTACCTGCACAGAATCTCAAAAACCCTGCACGGAATCTCAAACATAGTTTCAGGTATTGCCTGAAATTTTGAAACTAGTAGTCCTGTTATCCATGGTTAAACAGATTTATCATGATCGTTTCCGACAATAAACGAGAAAGTTGAGCGGGATATTTGCCTTGATGATTGTTGATTTCAATGGTACAGATCAAATCTGTCCTTGACCATAGGTATTTTTGTTTACAATATCCTTGGGATTCGCAGCGACAGGGGAACCCGCATGAGCAATGATTTGGCCGGCACGCCCATGACCCGCCGCGAACTGGAGGCGAAGATCGTCGCCCGCGCCTGGTCGGACGACACCTTCAAGGCGAAGTTCCTGGCCGACCCCAGAGCGATGTTCGAGGAGCATCTGGGCACCAGGTTTCCTGAGGCGCTGACGATGACCGCGCACGAGGAAACCCCCGACGCCCTCCACTTCGTCATCCCGGCCAAGCCGCAGATCGACTTGGACGAGCTGTCGGACGAGGATCTGGAGAAGGTGGCCGGCGGCGTGGATCTCGTGGTGACGGCTTGCGCCGTCTCCATCGTCGCTACTGCCGCCGGCATGCTAGCCACCCTCAGCGCGATGCAGATATCGATGTATCTCGACTTAAAATTAAATAAAAAGCCGTGGTAGGCGGGCGGATGCTCCTGCTCCCGGAGCGAGGCAGGTGGCTGTGAAAGCCATGGTTGAAAAAGGACTGGGGCGCCAAACTCCCCGAACCGCTTGTGGTCGTCGCGCAGGACGCCTCCTGCCAGCTTTTTTCATCGTTGCCGACGCAGGCAACGAACAGCCCGGTCGCCCTGTGCAAGACAATGGAGTGATCCGCCCATGACAACCGAAACGCAAACCGCCCCGATGAGCCGCCGCGAACTGGAGGCGAAGATCGTCGCCCGCGCGTGGTCCGACGAGGACTTCAAGGCGAAGTTCCTGGCCGATCCCAAGGCGATGTTCGAGGAGCATCTCGGCACCAAGCTTCCTGAGACGCTGGTGATGACCGCTCACGAGGAAACCGCCGACGCCCTCCACTTCGTCATCCCGGCCAAGCCGCAGATCGACCTGGACGAGCTGTCGGACGAGGATCTGGAGAAGGTGGCCGGCGGCGTGGATGTCTCGCTTACCGTATTTGTGGCAACCGTCGCGATAACCGCCGGACTGAGTGCCGGGGTGGCATCAATTGGATCGCTCCTCGGAGGCTTGGCCATTCCCAGAAAATGGTAGGCGGGTCGAAACCCATTCGCCCGGAACGCCGCGGGTGGCTGTGAATGCCATGCTAGAGAAGGGCTAGCCGCCTTTATTCACCAGGGTGGCGAGCGGTCTGGTCGCCGCGTTGAGATGATCAACGTTGGGCTGTATGGGCGCGCGTCGTCGGCCGCCGCGCTGACGGCGGCGTGACGGTGTCGGAGTTGGTGGTGGAGGGGATTGGGTGACGGCTGGGGCACGCTGCCCCGGTGCTCAGCAGATGAGCCGGGGCATGCGGCCGAGGGCGAGGTGGATGATCGCCTGATCAGGCGCGCTGGTCGGCAGGTGCACCTTGATCTGCGTCTTCATCTCCACGATACGCGCGGCGGTCTTCACCAAGCGCAGCCGCAAGGTGTCGAATTGCACCGTGCGCCAGCGGGAGCGTTTCGGCATCAGCGAGCGCAGGCTCCACAGCAGCCAGTACGCCCCGGCGTGCAGGAACAGGCGGAACTGGTTGGCCGTCGCCTTGGTGCAGGAGGTCCGGTCTGCGGCAAGGTGGGATTTCCAGGCTTTTATATGATTTTCCGCCTGTCCCCTCGCGCAATACAGGCCGGCATACAGCCAGCGACCCGTGCCGTGGCGTAGGTTGGTGACGATGAAGCGGCTGTCGGTGCCCTGGTCTCCTGCCTCGACGCGCGCGACGATGCGGCGGACCCGGCTCCAGGTGCTGGCCCCGTCATAGAATTCCTTGAAGCGGCGCACCTTGTCGGCTCCGGGCATGGCCTGGAAGCGCGCCGCGGTGCTGGCCTCCAGCGTGGTGACGTGACGGCGCAGTGTGCTGCTGGTCGGCAGACCGAGCACGTAGTCGAGCCCCTCCGCCTCGCACCAGTCCAGCACCTCCGGGCAGGCGTAATGGCCGTCGGCGCGCAGCAGGATCTCGGTCTTGGGCCAGTTTGCCCGAATGGCGCGGAGCAGGCGACGCAGGAAGGTCCGGATCTCCGTCCCCTTGGGCCGCTTGGCTGGGCGCAGCACAGCGGTGACAAAGCGGCCGTTGCCGTCGAAGACAACGATGGGCTGGAAGCCGTACTCGTCATAATGGGCGTTGAACAGGCGCAACTGCTGACCGCCATGCACCGTGTCGAAGGTGTCGTCTACATCCAGCACGATGCGCTTGGGCACCTGGCGAAAGGACGCGCAGTAGAGATCGACCATGGCTCGGCCCATGCGCAGCAGTGCGCGGGTATCCGGCAGGTTCTCCAGGCGCGAGATGGTGGCTTGCGAGCAAAGGTCACGCTCGGACGGCAGGCGTTCCAGGGCCATCTTGAACAGCGGGTCGGAGCGTAGGCTGCCGGCGTCGTTGCCGTCCTCGTAGCCCGCCGCGATGGCCAGCAGGCGAAAGCCGATGATGTCGGCCAGCGAATGCACGGTGCGCGTTGGATCGCGCGGGTCCTCAATACAGGCGGCCAGCCGATCGGCAATCCGCAGCCGCTTCGCCACCTCCCGCAGCACCAGCAGCCCGCCATCGGAGGACAGGCGGCCGCCATCAAAGCGCCCGATCACCGGCTTTCCAGCAACGGGTGACAGGCCGGGCAGCGGCAGGGTATGATCAACCATGGCGGGTGGGCGCTCCGGAAACGGCAGGAGTTGGCGTCAGCACCCAAATCCTACGGCCGCTCAACGGATGCCGCTACACCCGCCAACCCTCATGAATTTTCCCGGCTAGTACGCCAAGCTGCCCGAGCCCGCTTTTGATCGTCGCGCAGGACGCCTTCTGCCAGCTTTTCCCATCGCTGTCGACGCAGGTGCCGCACAACCCGGTCTCCCTGCTCAAGACAATGGACGGTACCGCTCATGACAGACCAAACCCAGTCCACATCCATGACCCGCCGCGAGTTGGAGGCGAAGATCGTCGCCCGCGCTTGGTCGGACGAGGACTTCAAGGCGAAGTTCCTGGCCGACCCCAAGGCGATGTTGGAGGAGCATTTGGGGACCAGGCTCCCCGAAACACTGGTGATAGCGGCGCATGAGGAAACCGCCGACGCCCTCCACTTCGTCATCCCGGCCAAGCCGTGGAGCGATCTGGACGAGCTGTCGGACGAGGATCTCGAGAAGGTGGCGGGCGGCGTGGATGTCGCGGAGTGGATGCTCCGGTTGAGATCCTCTCCGCCGTGCCCCTCTCTGCCTTCACCACCGCGTTTGCGACAACAGTAACGTGGGCTGTTTCCGCCAACTATGCCGCAGAGCGCCAACGCATCGCGCCCGCCGTCGTTCTTCGTCATCAACGCAGGCAAGGGTCGATTGACCAGCCCTGCCCAACGAAATGGATTGATCCGCCGATGACAACTCAAACGCCATCTTCCGCCCCGATGACCCGGCGCGACCTGGAGGCGAAGATCGTCGCCCGCGCCTGGTCGGACGACGAGTTCAAGGCGAAGTTCCTCGCCGACCCCAAGGCGATGTTCGAGGAGCATCTGGGCACCAAGCTCCCCGAAACGCTGGTGATGACGGCGCACGAGGAAACCGCCGACGCCATCCACTTCGTCATCCCGGCCAAGCCGCAAATCGATCTGGACGAGCTGTCGGACGAGGATCTGGAGAAGGTGGCCGGCGGCGTCGATGTCTCGGTTACGATCTTTACCGCCGTGATGGCCTCCGCCTTGTCGGCGGCGGCAACGGTGGCTGTTTCCGCCACCGCCACCGCGGGCTTGATAAAATGGTAGGCTGGTCAATGGTCAGGCTCCCCGGGGCAGCGGCGGCTGGAATCGGCTGCGGTCGCATTGCCCCTCTGAGGAGCGCGCGGCGACGGTCGTCACCCGCCGTTTCTTTCGTCGTCCTCAGTATGGAAAACGAGCAACCCGTTCACCCTGCTTAAGATAATGGACTGATCCGCCCATGACAGACCAAACGCAATCCGCCCCGATGACCCGTCGCGACCTTGAGGCGAAGATCGTCGCACGCGCCTGGTCGGACGACGACTTCAAGGCGAAGTTCCTGGCCGACCCCAAGGCGATGTTCGAGGAGCATCTGGGCACCAAGCTCCCCGAAACGCTGGTGATGACTGCGCACGAGGAAACTCCCGACACCATCCACTTCGTCATCCCGGCCAAGCCGCAGATCGACCTGGACGAGCTGTCGGACGAGGATCTGGAGAAGGTGGCAGGCGGCGTGGATGCCATTACGACGGCCGCCATCGGCACCGCCCTCTTTACACTAGTGACTGGGTTGGCGGCCAGCGCCGTTACGGCGGGAGTGTTCACGTATATCGGCGGCACAATGGCCGCCACCCACAAAGGGAGTTGGTAGGCCGGTCGATGCCGGCAACGGACAATCCAGTCGGCATACTTAACACAAAGGACTTCGAGCGCCGATGACAAATGAAACGCAGCCCACCCCGATGAGCCGCCGCGAGTTGGAGGCGAAGATCGTCGCCCGCGCCTGGTCGGACGACGACTTCAAGGCGAAGTTCCTGGCCGATCCCAAGGCGATGTTCGAGGAGCATCTGGGCACCAAACTGCCTGAGACGCTGGTGATGACCGCGCACGAGGAAACTCCCGACACCATCCACTTCGTCATCCCGGCCAAGCCGCGGATCGACCTCGACGAGCTGTCGGACGAGGATCTGGAGAAGGTGGCCGGTGGCGTGGATTTCGTGACGTCGATCATCGCCACCGCGATCATCACCGCCAGTGCGTCGGCGTTGGTGACGGCGCCCGCCGCTGCCATTCTCGGAACGAGGAAATGGTAGGCTGGCCGATCCCATAATCTCCGGGCGCCTTGGCCGTTTGTGGAATCGATCACGGCCGCGTCGCCCGTCCGACAAGAGCGCGGCAACGATCGTCGGCCGCCGTTTCTCCCCTCTTCACCGAAGCCGGCAACGACACCGTCTGTCTTGCGGCTCAACGCAATGGACCCATCCGCCGATGACAGACCAAACGCAGTCCGCCCCGATGACCCGCCGCGACCTTGAGGCGAAGATCGTCGCCCGCGCCTGGTCGGACGACGACTTCAAGGCGAAGTTCCTGGCCGACCCCAAGGCGATGTTCGAGGAGCATCTGGGCACCAAACTACCCGCCTCGCTGGTGATGACGGCGCACGAGGAAACCGCCGACACGATCCACTTCGTCATCCCGGCCAAGCCGCGGATCGACCTGGACGAGCTGTCGGACGAGGATCTGGAGAAGGTGGCCGGCGGCGTGGACATCGTGACGACGATCACCGTCACCGCGATCATCTCGGCCGGTGTGGGCGGTGCCGCCTTCTCGGCGGTGGCGACCGTTCTCGCCGCCGGTGGAATCAGGGGGGTGTGTGCAAAATGGTAGCTGGGCCGATGTCCATGCCCTTGGGGCGGGGCGGGTGGTTGTGACAACCTGTTCGGCGAGTGTTCGGGTGCCAAGCGCCAAAACCGCTTTCGGCATCCTCGCAAAATGCTCGCCACCCCTCCTGCAACGAGAGGCATGGCCGGCTTCGACATCCAAGCGGGGCACGGTCGCATCGTGCCAGCCTTCTGCCTTATTCACCGATGCCGGCAACGACACTGTCCGTCGTCCCGCTCGACGCAATGGACTTATACGCCCATGACGAACGACACGCAGACCGCCCCGATGACCCGCCGCGAATTGGAGGCAAAGATCGTCGCCCGCGCCTGGTCCGACGACGCCTTCAAGGCGAAGTTCCTGGCCGACCCCAAGGCGATGTTCGAGGAGCATCTCGGCACCAAGCTGCCTGAGACGCTGGAGATCACCGCGCATGAGGAGACCGCCGAGGCCCTTCACTTCGTCATCCCGGCCAAGCCGCGGATCGACCTGGACGAGCTGTCGGAGGAGGATCTGGAGAAGGTGGCGGGCGGCGTGGATGCCTTAGCGACCGCGCTCGTCACGATCACCATCAGCATCGCCTCTATGGTGGGCACCGCCGCTTCGGCGGGAGGTGTCACGTATCTGACCGCGAAGGGAGCCAAATGGTAGGCGGGCGAGCGGCGGGGCCGGGTGACGTCGCTCTTGCCATCGCTTTCAGTATGCAGGTTTGACAGAGGTGCGTGACGGTGTGCGAAGACTTTCCCGACTCATTGCGTCCGGTGTCGCTCGACACGTTCTTCGCGGACTATTGGGGGCGCCGCAGCCTTCATGTCGCTGGCGATCCGGGGCGGTTTTCCACCCTGCTGGACTCCGCGACGCTGGCCGAACTGCAACCGCGCTGCGGGTCGATCAAGGCCGGGTTCCTGGATGAGCGCGGCTGGTACTGCGATGTGGCCATCCAACCGGAGCAGGTCAAGCGGCTGTGGGAAGCCGGAATGACAATCTGCACCGGCGTCCTTCCGACCGAGGGTCCCCGCGCGCGGTTCATAAACTCCTGCCGCTCCGTGATGGGCCTTGCCGGTCATGTGTATTTCAACGCCTACCGTTCGCCGCCGGGGAAGGGCTTCGCGCTGCATGTGGACGATCATCCCGTCGTCGTGCTTCATCTCGAAGGCGAGAAACGCTGGTGGCTGTCGCGCGACATCGGCGTGCCCGACCCGCCGCGGGGATTCAACTTCCCGCCCGGACTGAAGCGTCTGACAACCCCCTGGGGGGTCTACGAACGGCCGGACGAAGGTACGTTCCAGGAAATCACCCTGCGGCCGGGCGATCTGCTCTATGTGCCGGCGGGCATGTGGCATCGCACGCAGGCGGTGACGGCAAGCCTGTCGCTGACCATGGCGATGGTCGCCACGGCGCCGATGGATTTGGTCCGTCCCCGGTTGGAGACGGCGCTGGTCCAGCAACCGGCCCTGCGGCGCCGGCTGGCCGGACTGGACCGCCGAACACTGAACCCTGACGCCATTCCCGAGGCGCTGGCCGGCGATCTGGAGGACGCGGCGGCGGCGATCCGCGCCCTGGCGAACCGGATGGACGCGGCGACGCTGTACCGGCTCTGGCTGGAGGCCGCGACCAGCGAGCCCGCCGACGACGCCATGCGTCAATCCAAGGGGGGAGCAGGCGCATGAGCGTCCTGACCGGCGGGGCCGACAAGGAGAAATCGCCCTTTCGCAAGGTGGCGCTGGACCGTCTCGGCTCGCCCGAGCAGCTTGACCGCCTGGTCAGCATCACCCAGCCCTCCTCCTGGGTGGCGCTGCTCGCGGTCGTTCTGCTGCTCGCCGCGGCGGTCGTCTGGTCGATCGTCGGCAGCATCCCGACCTACGTGAACGGTCCCGGCCTGCTGATCAATTCGGGCGGCCGCATCTATTCCACCCTGTCGCCGGGATCCGGCCGGCTCGGCGCGCTGAACGCCCGGATCGGCGACATGGTTCAGGAGGGGCAGGTGATCGCCCGCATCGTCCATGACGATCTGGAGCAGCAGCACCGCAACGCCGAGGACACGGTGGCCGAACGCCGCCATGAAGTGGACCGGCAGATCGCCTTCGCCGCGACGGAGGTTGAGCAGAAGACCGCCGCCCTTGGACGCCGCCGGAAGGCGCTGGCGACCATCCGCGAGGCGGCGCGCCAACGCGAACAGGCGCTCGGCCGCAAGCTCGCCGACGAGGAGGCGTTGCTGACGGAGCGGGTGGTGACGCGGCAATCCGTGCTTCAGACCCGGCAGGCGTGGAATCAGGCCAGCCAGGAGGTGGCCGAGATCGCCAACCAGATCGCCCAACTCGACAACGAGGAGCTTGACCTGCGCTTCCGCGCCGACCAGCGCGTGCGCGACGCGGAGAACGCGCTGGGCGAGGCCGAACGCCGCCTCGCCCAGATCGGCGAGACCCGCCGCATGCAGACCGACATCCGGGCTCCCGCCTCCGGCCGGGTGAACGAGATCCAGGCCAACGCCGGCGCGCTGGTCCAGCATGGCGAGAACATCCTGTCGATCGAGACCCAGGGCAACGGGTTGCAGCTTCTGATGTTCGCCGACCAGAACCAGGGCGACCGGCTGAAGCCGGGCATGGAGGTTCGGATCTCCCCCGCCAACACGCAGCGGGAGGAGGACGGGACGCTGCTCGGCGTCGTGTCCTTCGTGTCCGACTTCCCGATGACGCCGGAGGGCATGCGGGCCATCCTGTCCAATGCGGAGTTGGTGCGCTCCTTCAGCCGGAGCGGCCCGCCCTTCCTGGTCCGTGTCGATCTCGCCACCGATCCGGGCACCGCCAGCGGATACCGCTGGTCGTCCAGCCGGGGCAACCGGATCGCGCTGACCAGCGGCACCATGGCCACCGCCGACGTCACCGTGCGGCGACAGGCGCCCATCACGCTGGCGATCCCGATGCTGCGCCAGTTGACCGGGTTGTGACGACGCCATGACCGACGCCGCCAAGGAAGGCCAGACCGGACCCGATCCGATCCGCGACGCCGGCGCGCGCTGCCGCGGCCGGCGCCGCCGCGTCCCCACCATCCTTCAAATGGAGGCGACCGAATGCGGTGCTGCCAGCCTGTCCATGCTGCTGGCCCATCATGGGCGGCGGGTTCCGCTGGAGGTGCTGCGCGTCGCCTGCGGCGTGTCGCGCGACGGCTCCAAGGCCTCCAACATCCTGCGGGCGGCGCGGGCCTACGGCCTGGAATGCAAGGGGTTCAAGCGCGAGACCAAGCAACTGGTCGAGCTGCCCACGCCGATGATCGTGTTCTGGAACTTCAACCATTTCCTGGTGGTCGAGGGAATCGACCGTAAACGCAACCGGGTCTGGTTGAACGATCCCGCCTCCGGGCCGCGCCGGATCTCGGTGGAGGAGTTCGACCGCGGCTTCACCGGGGTGTGTCTGGCGTTCGTGAAGGGGCCGGACTTCACCCCCGGCGGCACGAAGCCCGCGCTGACCGGCAACCTGCTGCGCCGGCTGGGCGGGGCGGAGGCGGCGCTGAGCTTCCTGGTGGTCAGCACGCTGGCGCTGGTCGTTCCGGGACTGGTGGTCCCCGCCTTTTCCAAAGTCTTCATCGATTCGGTGCTGACCCAGAGCCTGAAGGGCTGGCTGGCCCCGCTGGCGATCGGCATGGCGCTGACCGCCGCCGCCCGCGCGATCCTGACCTACCTGCAGCAGATGCAATTGGCGCGGCTGGAGGTCAAGCTGTCGCTGTCCTCGTCGTCGAACTTCCTTTGGCATGTGCTGCGCCTGCCCATCGAGTTCTTCAGCCAGCGCCATCCCGGCGACATCGGCAACCGCGTGGCGGCCAACGACCGCGTCGCCCAGCTTCTGTCCGGGCAACTCGCCACCAACCTCGTCGGCATGGTCAGCATCGTGTTCTACGCGATCGTCATGGCGTCCTTCGACGTGGCGCTGACGGTCGTGGGCGTCGCGCTGGCCCTGCTGAACCTGATCGTGCTGCGCGCGGTCAGCCGTGCGCGCGAGGATGGCAGCCAGAAGCTGCTGAAGCATCAGGGACAGCTCGCCGCCGCCTCGGTGGGCGGCATCGTCATGGTGGAGACGCTGAAATCGTCCGGGACCGAGAACGATTTCTTCGCGCGCTGGGCGGGGATGCAGGCCAACTATCTGAATTCCCAGCAGCAGCTGTCCAAATGGTCGACGCTGCTCAACGCCGTCCCTCCCCTTTTGGAGAGCCTGAGCACCGCGGTGATCCTGGGGTTGGGCGGGTTCCGGGTCATGGACGGGGCGATGACCATCGGCGGCATCGTTGCGTTCCAGAGCCTGCTGGCCAGCTTCAATCAGCCGATCGCCGGTCTGGTGTCGCTGGGCGGCAGCCTTCAGACTATCAAGGGCGATCTGTCCCGGCTGGACGACGTTCTCCAGTATCGGACGGCGGAGCGGCTGAAGGACACCGGCGCGGCGCTCGGGGCAATGCCGGGCGGGGCGATGCCGGTGCAGGCGAAGCTGAGCGGGCGGATCGAGATCCGCGACGTGGTCTTCGGCTACAACCGGATGGAGCCGCCGCTGGTGAACGGCGTCAGCCTGACCATCGAGCCGGGGCAGCGCGTCGCGCTCGTCGGCGGATCGGGCAGCGGCAAATCGACCCTGGCGAAGCTGGTGACCGGGCTTTACCAGCCATGGTCCGGGCAAATCCTGTTCGATGACCTCGCCCTGGACGAGATCGCGCACCAGCGGTTCGCCCAGTCGGTCGCTTCGGTCGATCAGGAGATTTTCCTGTTCGGGGGCAGCGTGACCGAGAATGTGGCGATGTGGGATCCAACGATCCGCGAAAGCGATGTCGCCGCCGCCCTGCGCGACGCGGAGATGCTGGACATCATCGACGCCCGGCCCGGCCGCTTCTCAGCGATGATCGAAGAGGGCGGCGCCAACTTCAGCGGCGGCCAGCGCCAGCGGCTGGAAATCGCCCGGGCGCTGGCGGGTGACCCGTCGATTCTGGTGCTGGACGAGGCGACGAGCGCGCTGGACGGGCTGGTGGAGAAGCGGATCGACGACAACGTCCGCCGGCGCGGGTGCACCTGTCTGATCGTGGCTCATCGTCTCAGCACCGTGCGGGACTGCGACGAGATCATCGTTCTGGAAGGCGGCCAGATCGTCCAGCGCGGCACGCACGAGGAAATGATGGATGTGGACGGTCCTTATCGGCGTCTGATCCAGGCTGAATGAGGGCGGCGACGATGTTCGAAACGGAACCGGCCCTCGCCGATTTTTCCGGTCCCGACGCGGAGCTTCTGTCGAAGATCGACGGGGTTCGGCGCAAGGTGGGATCCAACAATCCGTTCCTGATGGACGATCCGGACCGGGTCTGGCTGGTGCTCAACGGGCATGTCGATCTCTATGCCGTGCGCGTGGTGGACGGCCGCGTCGCCGGCGCCGGGCACCATCTGGCGCGTGTCCAACATGGCGAGGTGATGTTCGGCATGGCGCCGGTCTCCTACGAGCCGGCCCCAGAGCCGACTCAAAACTCCGAAGCCGCCGCGCCCGGCGATCGTCTGGTGATCCGCGCCATCGCCTGCATGGGCAGCGAGCTGTTCGAGGCGTGGCGGAGCGATCTGGAGCGCGACCACTTCGACATCGTCATCGTCGACTGGATCGACCGCTGGGTGGCGCATCTGGCGGGCATTCTGGCCGGGGGGCACGGCTGCCGCGCCGACGTTCTGCTGGAGGCCGAACCCAACCAGATGTTCCGCCCCGGCAAGCGGCTGTCGGCCCAGCGCGGGGACGTGATCTGGGTGACGGCGTCGGAAGGCATCCTGCGCTATCTTGGCCGGCCCGAATTGCCCGTGGTGGCCGGCGCCTCGCCGGTCCCCGTCACCGACCGCACTTGGCTCACCATCGCGCGCAAGACGCGCATCACCGTCCGCTACACGCCGACCCTGCTGTTCCAAGGCGATCTGTGGCCCGGCCTGGACGCCTTTCACAGGTTGTTCATGCCGGCCCTGCGGACCGATGTGCTGGCCCGCAAGGCGCAGGCGCAGGACCGCGCGCTTCGCCGTCTGGAGGCGATCGACGCCGCCTTCCGCGGCGGGCTCATGCAGATCGCCCAGGTTCTGTCGCCCGCGCTGGCGCGCGGCTCCATCGCCGCGGACGCCACCGACCCGCTGTTCGCCGCCTGCCGTCTGGTGGGCGATGCGGCCGGAGTGCGTCTGAAGCCGCTGCGCGACGCCGGCTCGTCGGTGACCATCGACGAGCGGGTGCGCCTGATCGCCCGGGAGTCCCGGATCAACCAGCGGCGGGTCCGGCTGGAGAACGGATGGTATCGCCGCGACGGCGGCCCCATGCTGGCCTTCGTGACGATGGGGCCGGACGAAGCACGGCCGGCGGCGCTGCTGCCGCTCTCCGCCTCGTCCTATGAGCTGGTGGATGTGCTGGAAGGCACGCGACGGCCGGTGGACGACGCGGTCGCGGCGACCCTCACCGGCGACGCCCACGTGTTCTACCGCCCCTTTCCCGATCGTCCGCTCGCCGTGCGCGAGGTGCTCCGGTTCGGGGCGCGCGGTCTCGTTCCGGACTTCCGGCTGCTGCTTGCGATGGGCTTGCTGTCCGGGCTTCTGGCGTTGGTGGTGCCGATGGTCACCGGGGTTCTGTTCTCCGACGTGATCCCAAAGTCGGACATCGACTCCCACCTTGCGATCGTCGGCGCGCTGGTGATGGCGGCGCTGGGACAGGCGGCGTTCGAGACGGTGCGCGGCTTCGCCACGTTGCGGGTCCAGGGGCGCATGGACGCCTCGATTCAGGCGGCGGTGTGGGACCGGCTGCTGCGCCTTCCCACCAGGTTTTTCCGCGCCTATTCGACCGGCGACCTGGCTGATCGCGCCAACGGCGTCAACGCCATCCGCGAAATCCTGACCAGTTCGATCACCAGCACCGCGCTGGACGCGGTTTTCTCGCTGTTCTCCTTCGCTTTGCTGTTCTGGTACAGCTGGCGGCTGGCGCTGGTCGCGGTGGGGCTGGCGCTCGTGGCGGTGCTCGCCACGGCGCTGCTGACCTGGGCGCAGATGCCCCACCAGCGCGCCATGATGGAGCGGATGGGCCGGATCGAGGGCCTGGTGATTCAGATGGTGTGCGCCATCGGCAAGCTGCGCAACTCCGCCAGCGAGCCGCGCCTCTTCGCGCTGTGGGCGCGGGAGATGGCCGAGCAGAAGGCGATTGCTCTGGGGATGCGTCGGCTGGGCGCGATCCAGCAGGTGGTGACCGGGTGCTTCCCCGTCCTGGCCTCCATGGCGATCTTCCTTTCGGTGATGACGCTGCTCCAGCGGCCGGACGATGCCGTTCCCGGCGCTCCCTTGATGGATGTCGGCTCCTTTCTCGCTTTCAACTCCGCCTTCGGCCAGTTCGTCGCAGCACTCATGTCCATGACGGGCGCTCTGGGGACGACGATTGCCATCGTGCCGCTTTACGAGCGGGTGTCGCCCATCCTGAAATCGGTTCCCGAAACCCGCGAGGACGCCGACGATCCGGGCGAGCTGACCGGCGACATCGCGTTCCGCAACGTCACCTTCCGGTACGGCGCGCAGCAGGCCCCCGTGCTGAAGGAGTTGTCGTGGAGCGTCGAGCCAGGCGAATATGTCGCCTTCGTCGGCCCGTCGGGCGCCGGCAAATCCACCATCGTCCGCCTGCTTCTGGGGTTCGAGCGACCGGACAGCGGCGGAATCTATCTGGATGGAAAAGACCTGTTCGGCATTGATCTGTCGGCCGTGCGCCGCCAGATCGGCGTGGTCATGCAGAATGGGCGGCTCATGCAGGGCAGCCTGTTCGACAACATCGTGGGCTCCGCGCCGCTGAGCCTCGACGACGCCTGGGAAGCGGCGCGCGCCGCGGGCATGGAGCAGGACATCCGGTCGATGCCCATGGGCATGCAGACCGTGCTGTCCGAAGGGGCATCCACCCTGTCGGGCGGTCAGCGCCAGCGCCTGATGATCGCCCGCGCCCTGGTCCGGAAGCCCCGAATCCTCCTGCTGGACGAGGCCACCAGCGCGCTGGACAACCACACGCAGTCCATCGTCAATCACAGCCTGGATCGGCTGAACATGACGCGCATCGTCATCGCGCACCGCCTGAGCACGATCCAGAACATGCACCGGATCTTCGTGCTGGACGGCGGCGGCATCGTGGAACAAGGGTCCTTCGCCGACCTCATGGCGCAGGACGGCTTCTTCGCCGAACTGGCCCGCCGCCAGCTCGTCCGCTGAGGTTGAGCCGCGCTACTGGGCCGGTGAGGCTCTGTTTCAAAGTTTGCCGGCCGGCGGCGAAATGGCTGGAGGTTGGATGGAGCCAAGCCGTGTCGGACTTTAAGGGACGCCACTTCGAGGGCCCGGCCCCAGCCCGATCCTTCATGAGCGAATTTCCACCACGCCTCTGGACGTTACCCCGCCGCTCCCGGCCCGTCAAAACCTCGATACGCTGGTAAGACATGACGTTTGCAACTCGTTTGCGTCCGCGCAATGACGCGCAACGCAAAAATCAGACGCCAGACCCTACTTTGCCAAGGCGGCACTCACCGGAGGCGTACGTTACGTCGTGACCCACTCGAAGCTCTAGCAAGCTCACCGCATGCATACACAGGCAACGCCTACCGGCGCGTTTCTGATCTGCCAACAGCGAAAGGCCCCGTCTCATATTGAGCGCGGGGCCTTTCGATTTTGAGTGTGAAGATGCAAGCGGCTTGTTTTTGGAAAGATTGTCTCTTGTGCCTGAGCGACCTGGCGGCGACCTACTCTCCCACGTCTTAAGACGCAGTACCATTGGCGCGGAGGCTTTTCACGGCCGAGTTCGGGATGGGATCGGGTGTTTGACACCTCGCCATGACCACCAGGTCACCGAGGCACAAGACCGACGCTCCTTCCAACAAGGCATATGCTTGAACGTGCAAGTGATTGAGAGGATGTATCGAACCGGCTTTTTTTGCGTCAAGCAGACTTGCTGCTGCGCATGGCGCGGTTGTGTGGGGTTGGGATCAAGCCGATCGAGCGATTAGTAAGGCTTAGCTTCAGGCGTCGCCGCCCTTCCACATGCCTCCTATCGACGTGATGGTCTGTCACGGCTCTCAAGGGAGCTCTGGTTTAGAGGTGGGTTTCCCGCTTAGATGCTTTCAGCGGTTATCCCGTCCATACTTAGCTACCCGGCCATGCCACTGGCGTGACAACCGGTGCACCAGAGGTATGTCCATCCCGGTCCTCTCGTACTAGGGACAGATCCTCGCAAAACTCCGACACCCACGGCAGATAGGGACCGAACTGTCTCACGACGTTCTAAACCCAGCTCACGTACCACTTTAATCGGCGAACAGCCGAACCCTTGGGACCTGCTCCAGCCCCAGGATGTGATGAGCCGACATCGAGGTGCCAAACGACTCCGTCGATATGGACTCTTGGGAGTCATCAGCCTGTTATCCCCGGCGTACCTTTTATCCGTTGAGCGATGGCCCGTCCACGTGGAGCCACCGGATCACTATGGCCGACTTTCGTCTCTGCTCGACTTGTCAGTCTTGCAGTCAGGCGGGCTTATGCCATTGCACTCGACGAGCGATTTCCGACCGCTCTGAGCCCACCATCGCGCGCCTCCGTTACACTTTGGGAGGCGACCGCCCCAGTCAAACTACCCGCCATGCAGGGTCCCGGACCCGGATCACGGGCCACGGTTAGATGCCAGAGACTTCAAGGGTGGTATTTCAAGGTTGGCTCCACCCGGGCTGGCGCCCAGGCTTCCAAGCCTCCCACCTATCCTACACATGAAGTCCCTAGCACCACTGCAAAGCTGTAGTAAAGGTGCACGGGGTCTTTCCGTCTGACCGCGGGAACTCCGCATCTTCACGGAGAGTTCAATTTCGCTGAGTTGGTGTTGGAGACAGCGGGGAAGTCGTTACGCCATTCGTGCAGGTCGGAACTTACCCGACAAGGAATTTCGCTACCTTAGGACCGTTATAGTTACGGCCGCCGTTTACCGGGGCTTCAATTCAAGGCTTGCACCTCTCCTCTTAACCTTCCGGCACCGGGCAGGCGTCAGACCCTATACGTCGCCTTGTGTGGCTTCGCAGAGCCCTGTGTTTTTAGTAAACAGTCGCTACCCCCTGGTCTGTGCCCCCCGCCTTGGCTTGCGCCAAAACGGGGCCCTCTTCTTCCGAAGTTACGAGGGCAATTTGCCGAGTTCCTTCAACACCATTCTCTCAAGCGCCTGGGTATACTCTACCAGTCCACCTGTGTCGGTTTGGGGTACGGTCTGTATGGCGGGGCTGTTTCCTGGAACAGGTCCACAGCACGATCAATCCGATAAGATCGTACACGCTTTCCCATCCGTCACCTCCGCCAGGCCCACGAATATTAACGTGGTTCCCATCGACTACGCCTTTCGGCCTCGCCTTAGGGGCCGGCTCACCCTGCGTGGATTAACCTTGCGCAGGAACCCTTGGACTTTCGGCGACAGTGTTTCTCACACTGTTTGTCGCTACTCATGTCAGCATTCTCACTTCCGATACCTCCAGGCGGCCTCACGGACACCCTTCGCAGGCTTACGGAACGCTCCGCTACCACGTGATCAAAGATCACATCCGCAGCTTCGGTACACGGCTTGAGCCCCGATACATTTTCGGCGCAGGCCGGCTTAACTAGACCAGTGAGCTATTACGCTTTCTTTAAAGGATGGCTGCTTCTAAGCCAACCTCCTGGTTGTCATGGCCTTCCCACATCCTTTCCCACTTAGCCGTGATTTGGGGACC